>JANMRY010000075.1:0-15739 GCA_031388695.1 Anaeromyxobacter sp.
CCACGACCACGACCACGACCTCGACCCCGACCTCGACCTCGACCACGACAGAGCCGCCCCCTCACCGAAGAGACGACCCCCGCCCAGCCATGCCCGCCGCCGTCCGCCACGCCGTCTGGGAGCGCGATGGCGACCGCTGCACCTGGCCGCTCGACGGTGGCGGCTGCTGCGGCTCCACGCACCGGCTGGAGCTCGACCACATCATCCCCTGGGCCGAGTGGGGACCCTCCACGGTCGAGAACCTCCGGGTCGTCTGCAGGCACAACACCCTGGCGGCGCGGCAGGCGTTCGGGGAGGCGGTGATCTGGAGGTATTTGAGAGGCGGGACTCGAAGTTCTGGCTAGAGACCTGGGCGGCCTCAAGGCCGCCCGAACCGCGTTATGCTCCTCTCATGTCGAAGGCCTTCACCAGCGAGGAGACGCCCGACGAGGGGCCGCTCACCCGCCCGCCGCCACGGCTCGCACCGGGCGAGGTGCGCTACGTGACGCCGCAAGGCCATGCGGCGCTGCGCACCGCCGTCGACGCCGCCAGCGCCGACGCCACCCCGGCCGGCAAGGCCCGCGCCGCCCTGCTCGAGGCGACGCTGGCCACGCTCACGCCGCTGGTCACCGACGCGCCCGCCGGTGAGGCGGCCTTCGGCCGCTGGGTCACGGTCGAGGACCAGGCCGGCGCCCGCGCCACCTGGCGCCTGGTCGGCCCCGACGAGGCCGACGCCCGCCGCGGCCTGCTCGGCGTCAGCGCTCCGCTGGCCCGCGCCCTGCTCGGCCGCAGGGCCGGCGACCAGGTCGAGGTGGAGCGGCCGGACGGGGCCCGCTCACTCACCCTGGTGGCGGTGAGCGACGGGGCGCACCCCAGCGAAGCCCCCCCGCCCGGGACCACCGCCCCTCCACCGTTCCGATAGACTCCCGGTCATGAACCTCCTCATGGCCCTGGTCCGGAGCGCCTACCTCGCCTTCCTCGTCGTCTACACGCTGGTGGTCTCGCCGCTCGGCGTCCTCTGGAGCGGCGCCGCCACCAAGGCGGGGGCCACCGTGACCATCCCGGTGGTCGAGAAGATCTACGCGGCCACCTGGCTGGCCATCGGCTGGATCGCCGTCGAGGTGGTCGCCTCCTGGCTCAAGGTCTGGTTCGACCTCCGGGCCCGCCGCCGCGCCGCCGCGACCGCCCCCGGCTCGCTGCCGGCCGCATGATCTTCGGCGCCCTGGGGCGGAAGCTGAGCGGCCTGCTGCTGCGGCGGCCGGTGACGCTCTGGCACGACCCGCGCTACCGGCTCCCGCTCGGCGGCCTCGAGTCGACGCTGGGCATCGAGCCGCGCCGCGCCGACTTCGCCGCCTGGTGGCTCACCGAGACCGAGTCGATCTCCTCGCGCGGCCTGCGCGCGCCGCGCCGCATCGCCGTGCACCGGCTCTCGCGGGTCCACACCCCGGAGCTGCTCGAGTCGCTGAGCCGGCCGGAGGGGCTGGCCGCGGTCTTCGGGGCCGATGCCGAGGACCTGCGCGTCGACGAGCTGATGGACACCGTCCGGCTCGCCTGCGGCGGCACGCTCGGCGCCACCCGAGAGACGCTGCGCACCTGCGAGCCGGCCCTCAACCTGCTGGGCGGCTTCCACCACGCCAGCCCCAGCGTGGCCGGCGGTTACTGCCCGGTCAACGACATCGCCGTGGCCATCACCGCGGTGCGCGACCGTGGCTTCACCGGCCGCATCGTCGTCCTCGACCTCGACGCCCACCCTCCGGACGGCCTGGCCGCCTGCCTGGCGGCCGACCCGCGCTGCTTCATCGGCTCGCTCTCCGGCTCCGACTGGGGGCCGCTCCCCGGCGTCGACGAGACGGTGCTGCCGAAGGGCTGCGCCGACGAGCCCTACCTGGTCGCGCTGCGCAAGCTGCTGGCCCGCGCCCCGCGCCCCGACCTGGCCTACGTCATCGCCGGCGGCGACGTGCTGGCCGGCGACAGGATGGGCCAGCTCGGCCTCACCCTCGACGGCGCGCGCCGCCGCGACCTCGCCGTGGCCCGCTGGCTCGACGGCGTGCCGCAGGTCTGGCTCCCCGGCGGCGGCTACTCGAGCCGGGCCTGGCGGGTGCTGGCCGGCACCGGCCTGACGGTGGCCACCCGCTCGCTGCGCCCCATCCCCGAGGACTACGAGCCGCTCACCGCCCGCTTCAGCGGCATCTCCGAGGGGCTGAGCCCGGCCGAGCTGGGCGACAGCAGCGAGCTCTCCATGGACGACGTCGAGGAGTCGCTCGGGCTGCGGGCCACCCGGCAGCGGCTCCTGCTCGGCTTCTACACGGCGCAGGGGATGGAGGTGGCGCTGCACCGCTACGGCGTATTCCAGCACCTGGCCCGGCTCGGCTACCGCAACTTCCGGCTCGAGTTCGACCGGAAGGGGGGCGGGGAGCGGGTCAGGCTCATGGGCACCGCCGAGGACCTGGCGGGCGAGCACCTGCTCATCGAGCTGATCCTCGAGAAGCGGCGCTGCCTCGGCGTCCCGGTGCTCTACGTCCACTGGTTCTCGCTGCGCCACCCGCGCGCCCACTTCAGCGAGAAGCGGCCGCGCCTCCCCGGCCAGGAGGTGCCGGGGCTGGGGCTGGCGCTGGAGGCCGGCACCATGATGGCCCGCATGGCGATCCGGCTCGGGCTGGGGGGCGTGGTCTTCCGGCCGTCGAACTACCACGTCGCCTACACCTCGCGACGGGGCTTCGCCTTCGTCGATCCGGAGCGGCAGGGGCGCTTCGAGGCGCTGGTGCGGGACCTGGCCGCCTACCCGCTGGCGGAGGCGACGCAGCTGGTCGCCAGCGGAAAGGTGCAGCTGGACGGCCGGCCCTACCTGTGGGAGGCCGACGAGATGGTCTACTGGCTGCGCGAGTCGCCGACCGAGCCGGGCGAGGTGGAGCGGACCAGGGATCTCACCACCTTCACGGTTGCTCGCTGAGCAGCTGCCGCACCTGGGCGTCGAGCAGCGCCGCGTCCCGCTGCTGGTAACCCTGGTGGACGTAGCGGACCTTGCCGCCCCGGTCGACCAGCAGCGTGGTGGGGAGCCGCTCGACCCCGAGCCGCTCCGCCTGGAGCCCTCCGCCCTTGTCCCAGAGGAAGAGGAACGGGTAGGGGTTGGCCTCGATGAAGGCCTTCACCTGCGCGAGATCCTCGTCGACCGAGACCGCGATGACCCCGAGCCCGTCCGGCTGGTGGGCGCGTGCCAGCAGGTCGAGGATCGGGAACTGGTCCAGGCAGGGCTCGCACCAGGTGGCCCAGAAGTCGATGATGCGGACCCGTCCGGTCCGATCGGCGACGCGCTGCTCCTCCCCGAGGAGATCGGGCGCCGCCACGTCGACGGCGCGCCCCAAGGCCGGGGAGTTGCTCAGCTGCGGACGCCCCGTGACGCAGCCGCTCAGTGCGAGCAGGGCGAGAATCCCGGAGAGGGCGTGACCGTTCGCTCGCATTCACAACATCATGGCTTAAATGGTACTTTTGTCGACGGTTGATCTGAATCAAGCCAGCACCGCCCTCCCTTGTGCCATGTACTGTATGTCGTCCACCCACGCCTCTCCGGCCGGTGGGCACTGGTCGCACCAACGACAGGACGAGGTCACGATGTCCTCAGCACGTGTCGCCGCCGCAGCGCTCCTCCTCGCCCACACGCTGGTGGCGCGGGCGGATGTGATCGAGGCCTCCTCCATCACCCTGATCTCGGCCGGCCAGCAGCTGCGTGGCAACGAGGCCGGCCTGGTGCCGGACCTGGTCAAGGTGGCGACCGTCTTCGAGATGATCAGCGTCTCGGCCCGGGAGGTGCGCAACCCGCTCTTCCAGGACCTGGAGATCAGCTTCTCGGGCTGGGGCTCGGGCGACCTGCAGGACGTCCGCTGGGACGCCGGCACCACCGGCAAGCTGACCGGCGACGTCACCACCGCCTACGTGCGCGGCACCCTCGCCAAGGGGGTGGTGCAGCTCCGCATCGGCCGTGAGTACGTGGCCGCCGGCGCCGGCCGCATGCTTCAGATCGACGGCGGCGACATCTTCCTGCGGCTGCCGGCCGGAGTCAGCCTCTCGCTCTTCGGCGGCCTGCCGGTGGCGCAGCGCTTCTCCTCTCGCAACACCACGGCCAGCTGGAACCCGGCCGGCGGCGACTTGGCCTGGGGCGGCCGCCTCGGCTGGAGCCTGGCGCTCACCGGCGTGGCCGGCCGCGGCCTCGACGTGGGCGTCTCCATGGTCCAGGTCAGCAACGACTCCGACCCGGTCCGCCAGGACCTCGGCTTCGACTTCCGCCTCCAGCCGATCACCATGCTCACCCTGGTCGGCAACGTCACCTACGGCCTCTACGCGGCCCGGGTCGCCGAGTTCAACGTCACCGCGCTGGTCTCCGCCACCAAGGCCCTGACCATCAACCTCGACGTCCGCCGCTACTCCCCCGACCTCTTCCTTGCGGCCAACTCGATCCTCTCGGTCTTCACCGACACCAACCGGACCGACGTCGGCGGCGGCGTCCGCTACCAGTTCACCAGGACCGTCAACGCCAGCCTCGACTACCACGCGCTCATCGCGCCAGGGGAGAAGCAGGGCAGCACCGAGACCGGCGGCGAGGCGATCGGCCGCCTCGAGTGGGACGGCAGCGGCGCCCGGGCCGGCGGCGAGGTCAGCTACCTGAAGACCGGCGAGACCGGCTACACCGCCCTGCGCGCCTACGGCCGCAAGGAGTTCGGCAGGCTCTTCGTGGCCGGCGACGTCATGCCGGTCATGTTCAAGCAGGCGGTCAACGGGGAGAAGAGCTCGGTGACCGGCTCGCTCTCGGCCGGGTACCGGTTCGCCAAGGCCTGGAGCGTGGTGGTGGCCGGCCGCGCCGGCGTCACCCCCTACTTCGAGCAGCAGGCCGACGCCATGGTCAAGCTGGTCTACAACAACGTCGTCCGCGTTCGGGAGGTGAAGTGATGAACCGCCACCTGGGGCTGGTGGTCGCGGCGGCGCTGCTCGCCTCCTGCTCCGCCAGGGAGACCACGCCCGAAGCGCGCCGCGATCCGCCCTTCGTCTTCCCCCACAGCCCGCACGTCGAGGGTGACGTCGACTGCCTGGAGTGCCACGCCTCGATCACCAAGGCCAAGGCCCTGGAGAACCGGGTCCGCCACGTGCAGCTGCCGCGCAAGGGCGAGAGCTGCTCCGGCTGCCACGACGCCATGCCCAAGCTGCAGATCCCACCGCGCACCCGCGACTCGGGCCTCGTCTTCAACCACGCCAGCCACCTGGCCCGGCTCACGGGCGAGAAGAACGCCTGCGCCCGCTGCCACACCTCGCTGCCGGAGCAGAAGGCGCTCGACTACGACGCCCCGTCGATGGACAGCTGCACCAGCTGCCACAACCACGCCGTCGAGTTCGCGGCGGCCAAGTGCATGGGCTGCCACCTGGACCTGAAGCGCTACCCGAAGCCGGTCGAGTCCTTCAAGCACCAGGGCGACTTCCGCAAGCTGCACGGCGGGCTGGCCCGCAGCGGCGTCGAGAGCTGCGCCTCCTGCCACGAGCAGACCTTCTGCGCCGACTGCCACAGCCCCACCACGGTGCCGGGCAAGCCCTCCTTCGTCTACCCGGAGGAGGTGCAGCGCGACTTCATCCACCGCGGCGACTACCAGTCGCGGCACGTCATCGACGTGGCGGCCAACCCGGCCTCCTGCCGCAAGTGCCACGGCAGCAACTTCTGCACCACCTGCCACGAGCAGCAGAACCTGGTCCAGGCTCCCGGCTCGACGGCGCTGCCGCGCGTCACCCACCCGGCCGGCTGGGGCAGCAAGGGGAGCGGCCAGTTCCACGGCGACGCCGCGAGGCGGAACATCGTCGCCTGCGCCGGCTGCCACGACCAGGGCGCCGCCTCGATCTGCGTCTCCTGCCACCAGGTGGGCGGCTTCGCCGGCGTCAGCCCGCACCCGATGAGCTGGAAGAAGACCACGGCCGACATCTCCAAGAACGCGATGTGCGCCGCCTGCCACCGCTGACCCGCCACTACTGACTGGCGCAGCGCTCACCAGGAGCGCAGGTAGTGGCAGCTGTAGCCGCCCGGGTTGCGCTCCAGGTAGTCCTGGTGCTCCGGCTCGGCCGGGTACCAGGGCGAGGCCGGGGCGATCTGCGTCACGATCGTCCCCTTCCACTTCCCCGAGGCCTGCACGCGCGCCTTGACCGCCTCGGCCACGGCCCGCTGCCGCTCGTCGGCGCAGAAGATGGCGCTCCGGTACTGGGTGCCGCGATCGTTCCCCTGCCGGTCGGGCGTGGTCGGGTCGTGCATGCGGAAGAACCAGCGCTCCAGCAGCTCCTCGAAGGAGAGCCGGCGCGGATCGAAGACCACCCGCACCGACTCGGCGTGGCCCGAGGCGCTGTCGTGGGTGTCGTGGTAGCGCGGGTTGGCGAGCCAGCCGCCGGTGTAGCCGGCCTCGGTCTCGAGCACGCCGGGGATCTTGCGGAGCAGGTCCTGCATCCCCCAGAAGCAGCCGCCGGCCAGCAGCGCCACCTCGCGCTCGCCGGCCGCGGGCGCCGTCGTCACCGGGGCGCTCCCCGGCCCGGCCTCGGCCGGGAAGAGCGACCGGTATTCCCCGAGCCCCTCGGCCTCCAGCTTCGCCGCCGCCACGAAGCGCAGCGAGGCCGAGTTGATGCAGTAGCGCTGCCCGCCGCGGTCGCGCGGACCGTCCGGGAAGAGGTGGCCGAGGTGCGAGTCACCGGCCGCCGAGCGGACCTCGACGCGGGCCATGCCGTGGCCCACGTCGCGCTTCTCCACGACCGTCGCGGCGACCGGCCTGGTGAAGCTCGGCCAGCCGGTGCCGGAGTCGAACTTGTCGGTCGAGGCGAAGAGCGGCTCGCCCGAGACCACGTCGACGTAGAGCCCCGGCTCGTGGTGGTCCCAGTAGGCGTTCTTGAACGGGGGCTCGGTGCCGCACTGCTGCGTCACCTGGTACTGCTCCCGGGTGAGCTTCGACTTGAGCTCGGCGTCGCTCGGCTTCTGGCTGGCCATGCCGGCGATCTAACGGCCGGCCGCCAGCCTCGCCAGCAGCAGGTTCCAGACCCCCCCGAAGGCGCCGTTGGACATCGCCACCACCACGTCGCCGGGGCGGGCCGCCGCGGCCACCGCGGCCACCAGCGGCTCGACCGAGGTGAAGGCGGCCGCCGGCGTGCCGCCCGCCGAGAGCGCGCCGCAGACGGCGTCGACGTCGAGCCGCTCGGCCTCCGGCACCTTGTCGGTCGGGGCCGGCCGCAGCAGGAAGACCCCGGCGGCGCCGCTCCAGCAGGCCGGGTCGGCGTAGTCGGCCTGGTGGAGGTTGCGCCGGCTGGTGTTGGAGCGCGGCTCGAAGCAGGCCAGCAGCCTTGCCCCCGGGTAGCTCCCGGCCACCGCCGCCAGCGTCTTCTCGACCGCGCGCGGGTGGTGGGCGAAGTCGTCGATGACGGTGACGCCGCCGGCCCGGCCCCGCACCTCCTGGCGCCGCTTGACGCCGCCGAAGGCGCCGAGCCCGGCCGCGATCTCGGCCGGGGAGAGCCCCAGCGCCGTGGCCGCCGCCGCCACCCCGAGGGCGTTCTCCACGTTGTGCGCCCCGCCGACCGGCAGGTGGACCGGGCAGAGCTCGAGGCCCCGCCGCACCAGCGTGAAGCGGGCCCCGTCGGCGCCGAGCCGCAGGCTGCGCGCCTCCCAGTCGGCGCCCGGGACATCCACCGAGTAGCTCTCGACGCGGCAGCGGGCCAGGGCCGCGATGCGCAGCACCGAGGGGTAGCTGGCGCAGGCGGCCAGGAAGCCGTCGGGCGGCAGCAGCGCGGCGAAGCGCTCGAAGGCCGCCTCGTAGTGGGCCTCGTCGCGGTAGATGTCGGCGTGGTCGAGCTCGCAGCTGGTGAAGATGGCGGTGCGCGGGTGGTAGTGGAGGAACTTGGGCCCCTTGTCGAAGTAGGCGGTGTCGTACTCGTCCCCCTCGACCACGAAGTGCGGGCCGCCGCCGAGACGGTAGTTGGACTCGAAGTCGCGGGTGACGCCGCCCACCAGGAAGGACGGGTCGCGCCCGGCGTGCTCGAGCAGGCGGCCCATCATGGCGCTGCTGGTGGTCTTGCCGTGGGTGCCGACCACCACCACCCCGTGGCGGGGGGCGATGAAGCGCTCGCCGAGCGCCGCCGGGAAGGAGCGGTGCGGCAGGCCGCGGGCCCGCATCGCCACCGCCTCTGGGTTGGCCTCGCGGACCACGTTGCCGACGATCACCAGGTCGGGGCGAGCCCGGTCGAGGTTCTCCGGCCGGTAGCCGCTCATCGCCTCGATGCCCCAGCGGGCCAGCTGCGTCGACATGGGCGGGTAGACGTTCTCGTCCGAGCCGGTCACCTCGTGGCCAGCCGCCTTGAGCATGCCGGCGAAGGAGCCCATGCCGGTGCCGCAGACACCGACCAGGTGGATGCGCCGCGCCTTCGACCAGTCGATCACATCAGCTCCTCGGCCACCGCGTCGTGGAAGCGCCGGCGAAGGGCCTGGATCCGGCCCCGGTCGCTGCCGCCGGGGTGGACGTGGTTGGTGAGCAGGGCCATCACCAGCCCCTCGTCGAGGTCGAGCCAGACCGAGCAGCCGGTGAAGCCGAGGTGGCCGAGCGCGCCCTGCGGACCGCGGCCGAGCCGGTCGCCCAGCGAGGAGCCCTCGGGGCTGCGGGTGTCCCAGCCGAGCGCGCGGCTCGAGCCGGGAGCGGCGTCGCGGGTGGCGAAGCGGCGGGCCGCGGCGGCCGGCACCGGGGAGGGGCGCCCCTCGAGGGCGTCGAGCCAGGCCTGCCCGAGCCGGGCCACCTCGAGCGCGGTGGAGAAGAGGCCGGCGTGGCCGGCGGCGCCGCCGAGCGCCCAGGCGTTGTCGTCGTCGACCGTCCCCTGGCGCAGCCCGCGCGCCCCGTCCCGGCGCGTCGGCGCGAAGGCGCGCCCCGCCGCTCGTGCCGGCGAGGCCGGGTCGAGGGCGTCGACGAAGAGGGTGTCGCGCAGATCGAGCGGCGCCGCCACCCGGGCCTGGAAGAGGGCCGGCAGCGGGGCGCCCAGGGCCGCCTCCAGCCCGAGGCCGAGCGCCATGAAGCCCGGGTCGGAGTAGACGCAGCGGGTGGCCGGCGGAACCTCGAGCGGCACGGCCAGGAGGGCCTCGATGACGGCGGCGCGGCGGCGGACCGGGTCGGAGCTGGCAGCGGCCTGCTCGTGCCAGGGTCGCCACCAGGGCAGGCCGCTCGAGTGGGCCAGCAGCTGGCGCACCGTCACCGCCCCCTTGCCGGCGGCGGCGAAGCCGGGCAGCCAGCGGCAGAGCGGCGCGTCGAGCTCGAGGGCCCCCTCCTCCACCGCCTGGGCGCAGAGCGTGGTGGTGCAGAGCACCTTGGTGAGCGAGGCGATGTCGAAGAGATCGTCGGCCAGGAGCGGCCGGGGCTCCGCAGCCGGCCCTGGAGCCGGGAGGGCGCCGGCCAGGCCGTGGTGGACGAGCAGCCCGCCGCGAAGCACCGCCGCGCTGAGCGCTGGCGCCACCCCGTCGCGCCGCCCCGCCTCCAGCGCCTCCGCCACGGCGGGGAGGCTCGGCGCGCCGCTCACGCCGTCGCCCCCTCGTCGAAGAGCAGGCGCGGGAGGCCGGCCTCGCCGGGCGCCGGGGCCACCAGCGTGGCGCGGGCGCCGAGCGGCAGCGCCAGGTTGCGGTCCTCGTGGCCGAAGGGGAAGCCCTCGGCCACCGGGACCTCGAGCCCGGAGAGCAGTTCACGGACGGTCACGGCCGCGGAGCGATCGCCGTCGTCGCAGCTGGTGAGCTGTCCGACCGCCACGCCGGCCAGCCCCTCGAGCGCCCCGGCCAGCCGCAGCTGGGTCAGGTAGCGATCGAGCCGGTAGGGGCGCTCCCCCACGTCCTCGATGGCGAGGATGGCCCCCTGCAGCGACGGCAGGAAGGGCGTGCCGCTGAGGTGGGCCAGCAGGGTGAGCGAGCCGCCCAGCAGCGGACCGCTGGCGCGTCCCGGGACGCTGGTGGCGTCGCCCGACAGGCCGCGGCCCGGTGGCGGGACCTGCGAGGCGCCAGGGGGCTGGACGCCAGGGGCGCCGGGGGACGCCGCCTGGCCGGAGAGGAGCGCCCAGAGGTGCTCGAGGGCATCGCCTGGGGCCCGGCCGAGCTGCGTCACCACCGGTCCGTGGACGGTGACCAGCCCGGCCCGGTTGAGGTGGGCGTGGAGCGCCGTGATGTCGGAGAAGCCGACCACCAGCTTCGGCCTGGTGAGCAGCGGCGCCGGATCGATCGCCGGGAGCAGCCGCATGACACCGTAGCCGCCGCGAGCGCAGAAGATGGCGGTCGCCTCCTCGTCGGCCACCGCCTCGTCCCATTCGGCCAGCCGCCGGGTGTCGTCTCCGGCCAGGTAACCTGCACGCGCCGTGATGTCGTCCCGGATCCGGATCCGCAGCCCCCATCGGCCGCGCAGCACCTGGAGCCCGGCCTCGAAGGCCGGGAGGTCGAAGCCGCTTCCCGGCGCGATGACCCGGACCACGTCACCTGCACGGAGCGGCGGAGGGCGAACCATGCTTCGGAGGATAGCCGCCGCCCCTCTCCGGGTCGATTTCGTGCCGTCAGCACGGCCCGGCCGCCCCGCCTTGCCGCGTCGCGTCGTGGCGCGCCGCTTGGTGGCGCGGGCCCCTTTTGTTACCCTCCCGGGTCCATCGTCCCCCCAGGCGTGCACCCCCCCGGCGCGACCACCGTCTCGAATCCCGCTGCAGGACAGGAGTCCCCGATGAGCGTCAAGCCCACGTTGGAAGGCGAGGTCTTCTTTCCGACCGCCGAGGTCACCGCCCATGCCCGCGTCAAGGACTGGGGCGAGGTGGCGCGGCGCGCCAGCGACGACCTGGAGGGCTTCTGGGCCGGGGAGGCCGAGGAGCTGGAGTGGTACCGCAAGTGGGACCAGGTGCTCGACCGCTCCAACCCGCCCTTCTTCCGCTGGTTCAAGGGCTCGCAGTGCAACATCATCCACAACGCCCTCGACCGCCACCAGCGCACCTGGCGCAAGAACAAGCTCTCGCTGATCTGGGTCGGTGAGCGCGGCGAGGTCCGCACCTACTCCTACTTCGCGCTCAACCGCGACGTCTCCAAGTTCGCCAACGTCCTGAAGGCCATGGGCGTGAAGAAGGGCGACCGGGTCACCATCTACATGCCGCGCATCCCCGAGATCGTGGTGGCGATGCTGGCCTGCGCCAAGATCGGCGCCGTCCACTCGGTGGTCTACGGCGGCTTCTCGGTCGACGCCCTGCAGGGGCGCATCGAGGACTCCGAGTCGAAGGTGGTGCTGACCGCCGACGGCGGCTTCATGAACGGCAAGGTGGTGGAGCTCAAGAAGACGGTCGACGACGCCGTGCGCCGCTGCCCCACCGTGGAGACCGTCATCGTGGTGCAGCGCACCGGCCACGAGATCCGCATGGAGGCGGGGCGCGACTACTGGTACCACGAGCTGATGAAGCTGCCGCTGGCCACCGGGTCCTGCCCGACCGAGGTGATGGACGCCGGCGACCCGCTCTACATCCTCTACACCTCGGGGACCACCGGGAAGCCCAAGGGGCTGGTCCACGGCCACGCCGGGTACATGACCGGCATCTACTCGACGCTCAAGTACGTCTTCGACATGAAGGACGAGGATCGCTACTGGTGCGCCGCCGATCCGGGGTGGGTGACCGGCCACAGCTACATCGTCTACGGGCCGTTGCTGCTGGGTGCGACCACCTTCATGTACGAGGGGGCGCCCACCTACCCGTATCCCAACAAGTGGTGGTCGCTCATCGAGAAGTACGGCATCACCATCCTCTACACCGCCCCCACCGCCATCCGCGGCCTGATGCGCTTCGGCGCCTCCTGGCCGGCCCGCCACGACCTCTCGTCCTTGCGGCTGCTCGGCTCGGTCGGCGAGCCGATCAACCCCGAGGCCTGGAAGTGGTACCACCGCGAGATCGGCAAGGGGCGATGCCCCATCATGGACACCTGGTGGCAGACCGAGACCGGCATGTTCCAGCTCACCCCGGTCCCGACCATGCCGCTCAAGCCCGGCTCGGCCGGCAAGCCGTTCTTCGGCCAGGACGCGGCCATCCTCGACGACAAGGGGAACGAGGTCGAGGCCGGGAAGGAAGGCTTCCTGGTCCTCAGGAACCCCTGGCCCGCCGCGGCCATGACCATCTTCCGCGAGGACGACCGGTTCAAGGAGACCTACTGGAAGACCTACCCGGGCATGTACTGCGCCGGCGACGCCGCCAGGAAGGACAAGGACGGCTACTTCTGGGTCATCGGCCGCACCGACGACGTCATCAAGGTCTCCGGCTACCGGCTCGGCACCGCCGAGGTGGAGAGCGCGCTGGTCTCGCACCCGGCCGTGGCCGAGGCCGCCGTCATCGGCCTGCCGCACGAGGTCAAGGGGCAGGCGATCCACTGCTACTGCCTGCTGCGCCAGGGCTTCACCGCCAGCGACGAGCTGGCCGAGCAGGTCCGCAACCACGTCGCCACCCACCTCGGGCCCATCGTCAAGCCGGAGAAGGTCACCTTCGTCGACAGCCTGCCCAAGACCCGCTCGGGCAAGATCATGCGCCGGGTCCTCAAGGCCCGGGCCCAGGGGCTCCCCGAAGGCGACGTCTCCACGCTCGAGGATTAGTGCGCCAGGCAGGCGCCAATGGTAAGACCCCGCCATTCTCCACGCCCCGGCCTCCGGGCCCGGAAAGGACCCCGTTCACATGAGACTGACCGCTGCCGCCTTCGCCCTCGTCCTCGCCACCGCCTGCTCGGCGCCGGCGCCCGCCAAGGTGTCCCCGAAGACCGATGACGACAAGACCATCTACGCCGTCGGCGTCGCCATCCAGAAGAGCCTCGAGCCCTTCAGCCTGACCCCGGCCGAGCTCGAGCTGGTGGTGACCGGCCTGCGCGACGCCGCCGCCGGCAAGGCCGAGGTCAAGCTGGAGGAGAAGCAGCAGGCGATCCAGAAGCTGGTGATGGACCGCCGCGCCGCCCAGGGGGCCGCGCTCTCCAAGCAGGGCGAGGCCTACCTCGAGAAGAGCGCCAAGGAGCCGGGCGCGGTCAAGACCGCCTCGGGCCTGATCTTCATCCCCATCAAGGAGGGGACCGGCAAGTCGCCGATCGCCACCAACACCGTGAAGGTCAACTACGAGGGGAAGCTGGTCGACGGCAAGGTCTTCGACGCCTCTGCCAAGCACGGCGGCCCGGCCACCTTCCCGCTCAACGGCGTCATCCCCTGCTGGACCGAGGGCGTGCAGAAGCTCAAGGTCGGCGGCAAGGCCCGGCTGGTCTGCCCGGCGGCCATCGCCTACGGCGACCGCGGCGCGGGCGGCGAGATCCCGCCAGGCGCGACGCTCGACTTCGAGGTCGAGCTGCTCGAGATCGTCAAGTAGGCAGGCGCCCCGGCGCCGCGGTGCCTCCGCCCGCCTGGCCCGACCGGTCAGCGCGGGCGGAGCCGCTTCCAGTAGACCAGCTCGGCCACGTCGGGCAGCACCAGCCCGGGCAGGGCGCCGACGCGGCTCCAGCCGTGGCGCTCGTAGAAGGCCTGCGCCGGCAGGTTGTAGTCGGAGCAGAGCAGGAAGCCGTGGCTGGAGGAGCGGGCCATCATCCCCTCGGAGGCGGCCAGCAGGCCGGCGCCGATGCCGCGCGACTGGGCCCCGGGCAGCATCGCCATCAGCTTCAGGTAGGCGCCCAGCCCGAAGGTGCCGTCCTTGAGGAACCAGGCCATCCCGACCGGCCGGCCGGCCTCGATGGCCAGCAGCAGCCCGTCGCCGCGCGCCAGCGCCTCGGCCAGGTCGGCGGCCAGCTTCGGCTGGTCGCGGCCGTAGCGCTTCATCAGGTCGAGCCCGGCCAGGCCGGCGGCCAGCGGGGACAGGTCGGCGGCGACGGCGGGGCGGACCTCCATGGGCACCTCCACTCAGCGTGATGGATAGATCGGTGACGGCGCGGGGGGCAGCAGGGGCACGGGGAGGAGCTGGCGGGTGGCGCGCACCACCCGCCGGCCGGGGGCGGGCAGATCGAACCAGATCCGGGTGCGCCCCGCGAGTTCCTGGCGATCGCCGGCCGGCGCGCCGTCGACCCAGAGCTCCAGGCCGGCCGCCGGCAGCGAGACCGCCAGCCCGGAGAGGCCGACCGGCCCGCGGTTGACCACCTCGGCGCCGCCGTCGGCCAGGTAACGGACCGTCACGTCGCCGAGCGCCCGCAGCCGGTCGCCGGCCTCGGCCCAGCCGAGCGAGACCAGCCGCCCCTGGCCGACGCGGGTGGCCAGCCGGGCCAGCGCCTCGTCGAGGGCCGGGTCTATCACCAGCGCTGCCGCGCCGGACTGAGGCACCAGCGCTGCCGCGCCGGACCAAGGCACCAGCGCGCCGCCGGCCTGCCGGATCACCGCCAGCCGCGCCGCCGCCGCGCCGCCGCGGGTGGTGGCCGGGCCGGCGCCGAGGTAGGTGTGGCCGACGAAGAGGCCGCCGCCACGCTCCAGCCTCTCGAGCGCCTCGTCGGAGAGGGCCTGGGCCAGCTCGGCCGGGGGGGCATGGAAGAAGGTCGACTCGAAGACCCAGAGCCGCGGCTCGCCCGGGAGCGGGTAGATGGCCGGGCTCGGCTCGCCCGGCGGCGCGGCGGCGAAGAGATCGCGCAGCTCGACGGCGCGGAAGCCGGCCACGTCGCCGGCCGCCCAGGCCCAGCGGATGCCGCCGTCGGCCAGCAGGCCCCGCGCCTCCCAGGGTGAGCGCTCCTGCGCCCCCTGCGCCGAGAGCGCCTCGCAGTTGACGTAGGGCTGGTGGTCGATCCAGGTCTCGGGGCGCAGCGGCGCGGCCGCCTCGAGCCCGGCCTGGATGGCGGCGCGGTCGTCGCGGCCGTCGGAGATCGAGTGGAGCGCCACCTCGCCGCCGGCGCCGGCGATCCAGCTGGCCAGCCGCCAGGTCTCCCCGTCGGCCAGCGTGCCGGGCCCGGGCCAGACGAAGAAGCTCCGGGTGATGGCCAGGCCGCGCCCCAGCAGCCCGGCGCCGCGGCTCCCCTCGGCGCGCGGGTCGGAGTGGCCGAAGAGGACGGCGCGGAGCGCGGCCGGCTCGGTCCGGTCGGCGTGGTCGGTGAAGACCACCGCGGCGCGGGCGGCGCGCGGCCAGCGCTCCACCAGCAGCGGGAGGCGCTGGCCCGGCCCGGCTGGCCAGAGCGAGACCTCGAGCCGGTCCTCGTCGCCGGGCCGCCGCGGCGACTCGAGCCAGGCCCGCTTCCGCTCCAGCGCCCCCCAGGCGACCGGGACGCCCTGCTCCGCCCGCGGCAGCCGGTCGAGGCAGGTCAGGTAGGTGGCGAAGGGGCGCTCGGCCGCGTCGTCGAGGAAGAGCCGGGCCTCGAGCCCGCCCGGCGCCGGGGAGAGGCGCGCCGCCACCAGCCCGGGGCCGCCGGTCAGCAGCAGCGCCCCGGCGCCGGCCAGCAGCGGCGTGCCGCGCCCGGTCCGGACCGGCGCGGTGAGCGGCGCGGGCGAGAGATCGCGGCCGACCGCCCAGGGGCGATCGCCGGCCCAGGCGAGCGTGACCGCGGCCCGCTCCAGCCCGGCCTCGCGCCGCCAGCGGAGCCGCACCAGCAGCCGGCGCCCCTCGCCCTCCTCGGGCAGGAGCCGCAGCTCGACCTCGACCTCCGGCGCGGCGCCGCCGCCGACCTGCTCGCCGGCCTCGCACCGCCAGGCGAGCGGCAGCGTGAGCACCCTGCCGCCAACCTTCAGCTCGACCGAGAGCGAGACCGGCTGGCCAGCCACCTCGAGCGTGGAGGGGGCGGCGA
>JANMRY010000168.1:0-11169 GCA_031388695.1 Anaeromyxobacter sp.
GTCCGGCCTGGCACGAGAGGCGGCAGGCTCCCGCCGAGCAGACCTGTCCCGCGCCGCAGGTCACGCCGCAGCCGCCGCAGTTCCTGTTGTCGATCTGGATGTTGGCGCACTCACCGCCGCAGGTCGTCAGGCCTGCCTGGCAGGAGAGCGCGCAGGCGCCGGCCGAGCAGACCTGGCCAGCGGCACAGTCCGCTCCGGCCGTACCGCCCGTGCAGGACCCCGAGGCGCCGCAGTGCGACCGGTCCGACATCGGGTCGACGCACTTCCCGCCGCAGAGCACCTGGCCGGCGAGGCACGAGGGTACGCAGGCACCCGCCGTGCAGACCTCGCCGGAGCCACAGGCCACGCCGGCCGTCGCACTGGTGCAGGTCCCCGAGGCCCCGCAGAAGGCCCGGTCGGTCAACGGGTCGGTGCACTGGCCGTTGCAGTCGATGAGCCCGGTCTGGCAGGTGAGCCCACACTGACCAGCGGAGCAGAGCTCGCCAGAGGCACAGGTCACGCCGGCCGTCGCGCCGGCGCAGGTCGCCGAAGCACCGCAGTGGGCCCGATCGGTCACCGGGTCGATGCAGCTCCCGCCGCAGTTGACCTGCCCGGCGGCGCAGGTCATCGCGCACCCTCCGTTGGAGCAGACCTTGCCGGCCGCGCAGACCGTTCCGCAGGCGCCGCAGTTGAGGTTGTCCGACCTGAGCTCGGCGCAGGAGCCGCCGCAGACCACCGCGGCGCCGAGGCAGTCGGGCTTGGATTCGGAACAGCCAGACGCCAGCCACGAGACCGCAACGACCAACGCCATCAAGTAACCACGACGCATCTGTCTCTCCCCGACGAACGCCCGAAGGCGACGCAGGGCACGGGATGCGCCCCTATTCGTTGGACGACCGAAGACGGGGAACCTGACCGGGGCCTGCGTCCCGCGGCCCAACGACATGCCTGTCCCCTACTGACAGCCCGCCTCCCCCTCCCAGACCCGGTACTCGCGCCAGAGGACGTTGGCGGAGCGGTAGCTCTCGCCGCCACTCCCGAGGATCGTGTCGGCACCCTCGAAGTCGCAGTGGCCGACCTCGACCACCAGCGGCGCACCGTCGAGCAGCGCCCGCGCCCAGCACCTGGAGCGCGACCCCTCGATCCGCAGCTTGTGCCACCGCCCGGTGAACCTGGTCGGCAGCGTCCCCTGGGTCACCATCCGGTGGGTGTTCAGGCCGGAGACGCCCCACTCGAAGGTGACCGCCCCTTGCGGTGTCTCGACCAGGGAGATGGCGCGCCCGTGGTGGATGTCGCTGGCGGTGTAGTCCATCGGCCCGCCGGGATCGCCGTAGGCGTGGAGGCTGGCGCTGACCTGGTACTCCGCGGAGGGCGGGGCGAAGAAGTTGGCCTCGATCGCGAAGACGTCGGGCCGGTCGGGCGGCCCCGGCCGCTGCGCCGGAAGGAAGACCTGGTTCCAGTCGGAGCCCTGCCTCCAGGCCCCGCGCCCCTCATGCGTCACCGCCTCCTGCTTGATGTAGTCGCCGTTGCGCCAGCGCAGGTTGGGGATGGGCCGATCGAAGTCGGTCTGCGTCACCAACCGCCGCCAGCTGCAGAGCACCATGCTGGACGAGGCGACCAGGGCCACCGCCTCGCCGCCAGCCCCCTCCGTCCTCGCCGCCCCCCGCAGCCAGACCATCAACGGCACCCCGACCGCCGCCGCAGCGAGCAGCCCGGCCGCCACCCCGGCCGCCGCCCACCGGGTCCGCGGCCCGCGCCGTACCCGCGCCGCCCGGGCCCGGCTCGCCTCGCCACGCGGCAGCCCCGCCTCGATCTCCAGCAGCGCCTCGAGCACCTCGCCGGCGTCGCGCGGCCGCTCGGTCGGCGATCGGGCCAGCATCGCCTCGACCAGCACCCCGAGCGTCGGCGCCGCCGCCACCTCCAGCCCGCGCGAGATGGAGCGCGGCCGCCCGAGCGGGTCGACGTCGACCGGCGCCGCCCCGGTCAGCATCTTGAAGAGCAGCGCCCCGAGCGCGTAGACGTCGGTCCGCTCGTCCTCCGGCGCCCCATCGGCCTGCTCCGGCGCCATGAAGGCCGGCGTCCCGCCCTCCAGCTTCTTGCGCCCCAGCGCCGCCGCCATGCCGAGGTCGAGCAGCTTGACCTGCCCGTCGTCGCAGAGCTGCACGTTCTCCGGCTTGAGATCCCGGTGGACCACCCCGTGCGCGTGGGCGTGGGCCAGCCCCCGCGCCAGCGCCACCCCGATCTCCACCGCCTCGCGCAGCGGCAGCGCCCCGCCCTCCAGCCGATGCGCCAGCGAGTGGCCGACCAGGAACTCCTGGATCAGGTAGACCCCCTGGTCGCTGCGTCCCACGTCGAGCACCGTGACGATGTTCGGGTGCGAGAGCCGCGCCGCCACCTCGGCCTCGGCCAGCAGCCGCTTCTCCCGCCCCGCCTCGCCGCGGGCCCGCAGCGCCTTGAAGGCGACCGTCCGGCCGAGGTCCCGGTCGCGCGCCTCCCAGACCACCCCGAAGCCGCCCCGCCCAACCTCGCGCAAGAGTTCGTACCGGCCGATCACCGTCCCCGAGCGCATCCCGTCGGTCCAGGAGCCCTCGCGCGTCGCCGGTGCCGCCCCCTTCACCACCTGCTCGATGAGCGAGGTGAGCGTCCCCGGACCGGTCTGGCCTGGCTCGCGGCTCATCCGGCCTCCGCGGCCATGGCCAGCGCCTTCAGCTTCATCTTGATCCGCTCGAACCGCTTCATCAGCGCCTCGGCGGTCGGCGCGGCACCCTCGACCGCCAGCACCCCGGCGCACTCGGCCCAGGTGAGCTGCTGGTCGATGCGCAGCTGCAGCAGCCCCTGTTCTTCGAGCGTCAGCCCGGCGCGGAGCGCCGCCAGCGAGAGCCGCAGCCGCTCGTGACGCAGCCAGGTGGCCGTCCCCTCGGCCACGGCCAGCTCGGCCGCCTCGCCGGTCTCGAGCCGCCGGCCCCTCCGGCTCCAGGCCTCCTTGCGAATGTCGGCCGCGGCGCTCCAGGCCAGCCGGAAGCACCAGGTGCGCGGCGCCGCCTCGCCGCGGAACTCCGGGAGGCCGCGCCAGATCCGCTCCGAGGTCCGCGCGAAGGCCTCCTCGGCCTCCGATTCGCTCCCGAGCAGGCCGCGGAGGAAGTGGAGCAGCTGGGGGCCGTAGCCGCGGATCGCCTCGGTGGCGGCCGCCCTCACGTTCCCCTCAGCGAGTCGTTCGCTGATCCGAATCTCCAATGGATCCGGGCCGGTCGGCGTCTCCGCCCCCGTGATCGCCCCTGTGTCGAGCCTCCGAGCCATGAACTCCGGCACCATACCACCCGTTCGGGCCGTACCGAACGTTGTCCCATCCGGCCTCCCCGCCGGTCACTAGGATGCGACCTTCCCTTCTCCCTCCACCCGCACCACCCGAGAGCCTCCATGATCGACCACGTCACGCTCCGTGTCCGCGACCTCGCCGCCGCCAAGGCCTTCTACGCCGCCGCCCTCGCCCCGCTCGGCTACACCATCGGCAAGGAGTACCCTGAGGCGATCGGAATGGGCGCCGGCGGCATGCTCGACTTCTGGCTGACGGCCGACCTCAACGCCAGCCCCCAGCACCTGGCCTTCTCCGCCCCGGACCGCAAGTCGGTCGACGCCTTCTACGCCTCCGCGCTCGCCGCCGGCGGCCGCGACAACGGCCCGGCCGGCCTGCGCTCCGAGTACCACCCCAACTACTACGGCGCCTTCGTCTTCGACCCCTCTGGCCACAACGTCGAGGCGGTCTGCCACCGCCCTGCCGGGGCGCCGAAGGTGCCGAAGATGGCGAAGGGGCCCAAGGGGGCAACCACGAAGAAGGCCAAGAAGAAGATGGTCAAGGGTCCCAAGGGGCTGGCGAAGAAGGTCGGCGGCAAGGGCAGCAAGGGCGGCAAGAAGAAGATGGTGAAGGGTCCCAAGGGGTAGCCTGCCTTTCCTCGAGGGTTGCGACACCTGACCATGCGCCTATGATGCTTGTCATGCGTCGCGCCGAGGCTCTCGAAATCATCGCCCTCCACGACGCCGAGCTCCGCGATCTCGGGGTTCGGCGTCTGTCTCTGTTTGGGTCGGTGGCCCGCGACCAGGCTGGACCGGGGAGCGACGTCGACCTCCTCGTGGAATTTGACCGGCCGATCGGCTTCTTCCACCTCTTCGAGGTGCAAGAGCGCCTCGAGGCCTTTCTTGGCCGCAAGGTGGACCTGGTAACGCCCGGTGGCCTCCGGCCTGAACTCCGCCAGGGAATCCTGGCCGAGGCGGTCCGTGCCGCGTAGGGACTGGCGTCTGCGGGTTTCCGACATCATCGCAGCCACCGAGCGGGTCGGGCGGTACACGGTTGGCCTGGACCAGGCGGGCTTCGTTCGAGACGAGAAGACGGTCGAGGCGGTCTGCTTTGCCCTCGTGGTAATCGGTGAGGCGGTCACGAACGTCCCCGAGACAGTCCAGAAGGAAGCGCCCCAGATCCCTTGGCGAAAGATGAAGGGGATGCGGAACATCGCGGCTCACGAGTACTTTGGCCTCGACCTCTCCACGGTCTGGCAAACGGCCACGGTTGATGTCCCAGCGCTCTTGCCGCTGCTCAAGTCGCTGCTCGAGAAACAGGACCCCATTCGGCCTTGAAGGGTCAGACCGGGCTGCTATGAGGTAGCGGTCCATGGCCGACTTCACGCACCTCCACCTGCACACGCTCTACTCGCTGCTCGACGGCGCCATCCGCATCAAGGACCTGCTCTCCACGGTCCGACAGAAGGGGATGACGTCGGTGGCGGTCACCGACCACGGCAACCTCTTCGGCGCCGTCGACTTCTACAAGAAGGCCAGGGAGGCCGGGGTCAAGCCGATCCTCGGCATGGAGGCCTACGTGGCCGGCGAGAAGGGGCGCGCCGACCGGACCGAGCGCCACAGCCGCCACCTCATCCTGCTGGCCAAGGACGCCGAGGGCTGGGCCAACCTGCGGCTGCTCTCCTCCAAGGCCTTCACCGAGGGCTTCTACTACGACCCGCGCATCGACAAGGGGCTGCTGCGCCAGCACAGCAAGGGGCTCATCGGCCTGACCGCCTGCCTCGGCGGCGAGGTGCCGCGCCTGCTGCGCCAGGGCGACCATGACGGCGCCCGCAGGGCGGCCGTGGAGTACCGCGACCTCTTCGAGCCCGGCTCCTTCTTCCTCGAGGTCCAGTCGAACGGCATGGCCGACCAGCTCGACGTCAACGCCAAGCTGGCCCAGCTCTCCGAGGACGAGGGCATCCCGCTGGTGGCCACCGCCGACGCCCACTACGTCGACCGCAAGGACGCCCGCGCCCACGACGTGCTGATGTGCATCGCCTCGGGCAAGACGCTCAACGACGAGCGGCGCATCAAGCACGACACCGACGGCCTCTTCATCGCCAGCGGCGACGAGATGACCGCCTCGCTCCCGCAGTTCAAGGAGGCGATCGCCAACACCCAGCGGATCGCCGAGCTCTGCAACGTCGAGCTGCCGCTCGGCAAGAGCTTCCTGCCCCGCTTCCAGCTCCCCGAAGACGTCACCGAGGACCAGTTCATCGGCAAGCTGGCCCGCGGCGGCCTCGACAAGCGCTTCGCCGAGATCTCCTCGCGCTACGCCCACGACCGCGACCTCTACCGGCAGCGGCTCGAGCTGGAGCTGGGCGTCATCGCCCGCATGGGCTTCAGCGGCTACTTCCTGATCGTCCAGGACTTCATCAACTGGGCCAAGCAGCACGGCGTGCCGGTCGGGCCGGGGCGCGGCTCCGGGGCCGGCTCGATCGTCGCCTGGGCGCTCCGCATCACCGACATCGACCCCATCCGCTGGGGGCTGCTCTTCGAGCGCTTCCTCAACCCCGACCGCGTCTCGATGCCCGACTTCGACATCGACTTCTGCCAGGACCGGCGCGAGGAGGTGATCAACTACGTGCGCGGCAAGTACGGCCGCGACAACGTCGGCCAGATCATCACCTTCGGCTCGCTCAAGGCCCGCTCGGTGATCCGCGACGTGGTCCGGGTCATGGGGCTGCCCTTCGCCGAGGGCGACCGGATCGCCAAGCTGGTCCCCGAGCCGGTGCAGGGCAAGACCGCGCCGCTCAAGGAGCTGGTCTTCGGCGTACCGGCCAAGGACGGCAAGGGGGCCCAGCCCCCCGAGCCGCGCCTGGCCGACATGTACCAGAAGCCGACCCTGCTCTCGCAGTGGACCGACACCAAGGGCAAGTCACAGACCGTCACCAGCAAGGACCTGCTCGACATCGCCATGAGCCTCGAGGGGCTCAACCGCCAGGCCGGGCTGCACGCCGCCGGCGTGGTGATCGCCGACCGCCCGCTCTGGGAGTACGTCCCGGTCTACATGGACGACAAGTCGGACATGCTGGTCTCGCAGTTCGCCAAGGACGAGTCGGAGAAGGCCGGCCTCGTCAAGTTCGACTTCCTCGGCCTCAAGACCCTCACCGTCATCGACGACGCCCTGCGGCTGGCGCGGCAGAACCACCCGGAGCTGAAGGACCTGCAGGCCTCCGACATCCCGCTCGACGACCCGGCCGTCTACGAGCTGATCTCGCGCGGCGACACCGCCGGCGTCTTCCAGATGGAGTCCTCCGGCTTCACCGAGATGGTGATGAAGATGAAGCCCTCGCGCTTCGAGGACGTCATCGCCGCCGGCGCCCTCTACCGCCCCGGCCCGCTCGACCAGAAGCTCGAGGACGGGCGGACCATGGTCGACGTCTACATCGACCGCAAGCACGGCCGCGACACCGTCCGCTACGACCACCCGCTGCTCCAGCCCATCCTCGAGTCGACCCACGGCGTCATCGTCTACCAGGAGCAGGTGATGCAGATCTCCCAGGCCCTGGGTGGCTACAGCCTGGGCCAGGCCGACCTGCTCCGCCGCGCCATGGGGAAGAAGAAGGCCGAGGAGATGGCCAAGGAGCGGGTCCGCTTCATGGACGGCGCCAAGGCCAGCGGCGTCGACGACAAGGTCGCCGGCGGCGTCTTCGACCTGATGGAGAAGTTCGCCGCCTACGGCTTCAACAAGAGCCACTCGGCGGCCTACGGCCTGCTCACCGTGCAGACCGCCTGGCTCAAGGCCCACTACCCGGTCGAGTTCATGGCGGCGCTCATCTCCAGCGAGGCCTCCAACACCGACAAGGTGGTGCCGCACATCGGCGAGGCGCGCGCCGCCGGCATCGCCGTGCTGCAGCCCGACGTCAACGAGTCGCTGCGCGAGTTCCGCGCCCTGCCGCCCGCGGCCGGCGAGCAGGGGCTGGGGCGGATCCGCTTCGGGCTCGGCGCCGTCAAGGGCGTCGGCGACGCCGCCGTCGAGGCGATCGTGGCGGCCCGCGCCGAGGGCGGCCCCTTCAAGAACCTCTTCGACTTCGCCGCCCGCGTCGACGCCCGGCGCATCAACAAGAAGGTGGTCGAGGCCCTCGTCAAGAGCGGCGCCTTCGACTTCTCCCAGGCCCCGCGCTGGCAGCTCTTCGCCGCCATCGACCAGGCCTTCGCGGCGGGGTCAGCCGCCCAGGCCGACCGGCAGAGCGGCCAGGCCAGCCTCTTCGGCGCCCTGCCGGTGGCCGACACCGCGCCGCGGCTGCCCAAGGTGGGCGACCAGCTCGGCGACGGCCTGGTCGAGGAGTGGCCGGAGCGGGTCCGGCTCGCCTTCGAGAAGGAGGCGCTCGGCTTCTACATCACCGGCCACCCGCTGGCCGGCCACGAGAAGGAGGTGCGCCGCTACGCCTCCACCACCTGCGCCGGCGTGGCCGGCAAGCGCGAGAAGGACAAGGTCACCGTGGTCGGCGTGGTCTCGGCGCTGCGGGAGCGGACCAACAAGGAGAAGGGGACCCGCTTCGCCTTCATCACCCTCGAGGACCTCTCCGGCACCGTCGAGGTGGCCTGCTGGGCGGCGCGCGTCGGCCAGGGCAACCGTCCGGCGCAGAAGGGCTTCGGCGACTGGGAGCAGTTCCTGAAGGGCGACGAGCCGCTGCTCATCCACGGCGAGGTGAAGGTCAACTCGCGCGACGAGGAGAACCCCCGCGCCGAGCTGACCGCGGTCGAGATCGAGCCGCTCTCCCGGGTCCGCAGCCAGAAGACCTCGGAGATCGCGCTGCGCATCGACGCCGACCGGCTCACCGAGGAGCGGGTGCTGGCGCTCAAGGCGCTGCTGGCCCGCCACCCGGGCGGCTGCGCCGTGACGGTGCGGGCGGTGATCCCCGGCGAGACCGAGACCACCATCAAGCTGCAGGGCAAGGTGGCCCCGGCCGACGACCTGCTCGAAGCGGCCCGGCGCACCGGGTTCGAGCCGGAGCTTCGGTAGGCCATCCCCGATGTAGGCAACCGTAAGTGGACATTTCTCTTTAGTCCCGGGGACTTAGCCCCAAGGAGTGATCAGCCCTCGATTTTCCTGTTAGACTGGGTTGGGGTCTCCGCCTTGGAGACGAGCGAACAGGGGGGTCAGATGATGCGAGCCAACATCCGCGTACCGGCGCCGAGGGGCGCCGCGGCGCACGCGGAGCTGGGCGGCCAGCTGCACTGCGACCGGCAGGCCGAGGAGATGCTCAAGGTCTTCTTCCCGCAGGCGTCCGACGGCAACGTCCTGCCGCCGGAGCTGAAGGGGCTCACCGACGGCGCCCAGGTCGGCCCGCCAGGCGTGCGGCGCACGCTGGTGATGGAGGGGCACGGCGAGCGGCTGCGCATCGAGGTGACCGCGGTCGGCAAGGGCAAGACCCAGCTCCACCTCTGGCGCGAGCCGATCCCGGAGCTGACGCCGTCGAGCGGCGACGCCCCGGCCGCCCCGTCGGCCGACGGCCTGACCCAGCGCGAGCGCGAGGTGGCGCTGCTGGTGGCCGATGGGCTGCGCTCCCGCGAGGTGGCCGAGCGGCTCGGCATCGCCTCACAGACCGTGAAGAGCCACCTCAAGACCATCTTCGACAAGCTCGGCGTCCGCAACCGCGTCGAGTTGGCCCGGCGGCTGGTCCAGCACTGAGGTTTCGCCACCCGGCCACGCCGAAGCGCCCTCCCCCGGCGCGACGCGGCGTGGCCCCCGAGGTGGGCCCCGCTCCCTTGCACGCCCCTCGCGGCGCGGGGTACCGTCCGGCCCCCGTGAACCTGGTCACCCTCCCCGACGTCCGGGCGGCGCTCGGCCGCATCCGCGATCGCATCTACCTCTCACCGTGCGCCCGCTCGGAGACGCTCTCGCGCCTCACCGGCACGAACGCCTTCCTCAAGCTCGAGAACCTCCAGATGACGGGGGCCTACAAGGAGCGCGGGGCCCTCAACAAGCTGCTGCTGCTCTCCGCCGCCGAGCGGGCCAGGGGGCTGATCGCCGCCAGCGCCGGCAACCACGCCCAGGGGGTCGCCTACCACGGCGGCCGGCTCGGCGTGGCCACCACCATCGTCATGCCCGAGACCACCCCCATCATGAAGGTGGCCAACACCCGCGCCCACGGCGCCCGGGTGCTGCTGCACGGCGCCAACTTCGACGAGGCCTACGCCGAGGCCCGCCGGCTGGAGCAGGCCGAGGGGCTCACCTTCATCCACCCCTTCGACGACCCGGCGATCATCGCCGGCCAGGGGACGGTCGGGCTGGAGCTGCTCGACCAGGTCCCCGATCTCGACGCCGTGCTGGTGCCGGTGGGCGGCGGCGGGCTCATCTCCGGCATCGCCGTGGCCATCAAGGCGCTGCGCCCCGCGGTGCGGATCATCGGCGTCGAGGCCGAGGGGATCCCCTGCATGAAGGCGGCCCTCGCGGCCGGCGCGCTGGTCACGCTGGAGCCCTCCTCGACGCTGGCCGACGGCATCGCCGTGAAGCGGGCCGGCGACCTCACCTTCGAGCACGTCAAGGCGCACGTCGACGAGATGGTCACCGTCTCCGAGGAGGAGATCGCCAGCGCCATCCTCTACCTGCTGGAGAAGGAGAAGACGGTGGCCGAGGGGGCCGGCGCCGTCGGCGTGGCGGCGCTGATGAACCAGCGGGTGCGCGGCCTCGAGGGCCAGCGGGTGGTGCCGGTCATCTCCGGCGGCAACATCGACGTCAACCTGATCGCCCGCATCATCGAGCGCGGCCTCGTCAAGGACGGCCGGCTGGTCCGCGTCAGCGTCAACCTGCTCGACAAGCCCGGCCAGCTGGCCATCGTCTCCACCATCATCTCCGGGGCCCGCGCCAACGTCATCGAGGTCCACCACACCCGGGCCTTCGCCTCCCGCTTCGGCAACACCACGCTCCAGCTCACCCTGGAGACCCGCGGCACCGAGCACGTCGAGGAGATCCTCGCGGCGCTCCGCGTCGAGGGCTACACGGTGGATCGGCTGGGGCTGTAGCCTCGCGAGGCGCCATGGCGCAGGTCGACGCCGAAGCCCGCTGCCTGGAGGCGCTCGATCGCGGCGACCACGCCGGCGCCGCCACCGTGCTGGTCCGCGAGTACGGGCCGCAGCTGCTCGGCTACCTCTGCTCGGTGCTGCGCAGCGAGGCCGACGCCGGCGAGGTCTTCTCGATGTTCAGCGAGGACCTCTGGCGCGGCCTGCCCGGCTTCCGCCGCGAGTGCCCGGTCCGGGTCTGGTGCTACCGGCTGGCCTGGCACGCCGCCGCCCGCTTCCTGCGCGACCCCTACCGCGGCCGGGGGCGCCGCCTCGAGACCACCGAGCTCTCCCGCCTCGTCGAGGAGGTCCGCTCCTCGGTCTTCCTGGGGCGCGACCAGGCCCGCCAGGCCACCCTCGATCGGCTGCGCGAGTGGCTGAGCCCCGACGAGCGCGCCTTGCTGGTGCTGCGGGTCGACCGCGGCCTCGCCTGGGGCGAGGTGGCGCTGGTGCTGGCCGACGAGCGCGAGGCGCCGGTGGAGGAGTCGGCGCTGCGCAAGCGCTTCGAGCGGCTCAAGGAGAAGCTGGCCGAGCGGGCCCGGGCCGAGGGGCTGCTCGAGTGAGCGCCGGCGGCGAAAGGCCCGAGCCCTCCACCTCGATCTCGGCGTTGCTCTCCGAGCTGGCGGCGTCGCCCTCGCGCGCCCCCGAGGAGCTGCTCCCCGAGCTGCGCCCGGGCGACCTGGTGGCCGGCCGCTTCGAGCTGCTGCGCGAGCTCGGGCGCGGCGGCTTCGGCCTGGTCTTCGAGGCCCTCGACCGCGAGCTCTCGCGCCCGGTCGCCTTCAAGGCCATCCGGCCGGGCCGGGCCCGGGCCCTGGAGAAGCTGGCCAAGCCGCTCAAGGAGGAGGCCGA
>JANMRY010000002.1:0-11289 GCA_031388695.1 Anaeromyxobacter sp.
CCGTCCCCCCGCCGCCGCCCGTCCCCCCGCCGCCCCCGCCGCCCGAACAGCTGCCCGGCTGGGTGCCGCCCTCGGCCACCTACGGCGGAGGCCAGGCGCCGCCGCCCCCGCCCCCGCCCAGCAACTGGGGGCCGGTCCACCCGCCGCCGCCGCCCAACTGGACCGAGCTCCCCTCGCCCTTCGCCGAGCGCAAGAAGCGCGGCTTCTTCTCCACCTTCTTCGAAACCTTCAAGCTGGTCGGCACCCAGCCGGCCGAGTTCTTCCGGCGGGTCCGCATCGACCAGGCCGGGTCGGCGCTGCTCTTCGGCGTCATCGGCGCCACCATCGGCAACTGGGCCTCGCTGCTCTTCGGGGCGATCGGCCGCGCCGCCACCTTGAGCTCGCTGCAGGCCCGCATCTCCGAGCTCCCGCCCGAGGCGGCCAGGTTCATGGAGCAGCTCGCCTCCACCATCGACGCGCTCACCTCGCCCACGGCGACGCTGGTGCAGATGGTGCTGGCCCCGCTGCTCTCGCTCATCGGCATCTACCTGGCGGCCGGCCTCATCCACCTGGTGCTGATGCTCTTCAAGGGGGCGGGGCGCGGCTTCGACGCCACCCTCACCGTGGTCGCCTACGCCAGCGGGCTCTACCTGGTGATGGCCGTCCCGCAGTGCGGTGGGCTGATCGCGCTGGTCTGGTACCTGGCCGTGCTGGTGATCGGCCTCGGCGAGGCGCACCGCTGCGGTCCGGGCAAGTCGGCGCTGGCGGTCTTCGCGCCCATCATCCTGCTCTGCCTCTGCTGCTGCGGGCTCGGCGCCATCGGCGGGGCCGGGGCCTGGAGCGCCATCCAGCAGGCGGCCGAGGCCGCCAAGGGCACGCCGACCCCGTGAGCGCCGCCGCCTCGCCCACGCGCCGCTTCGGCCACCTCGACGTCTTCGCCGCCATCGCGGCGCTCTCCTTCCTGGTGGCCCGCTTCCTCCCGGTGCTGGCGCTCCCCTACACCTGCCCGGCTCGCGGGCTGCTCGGCCTGCCCTGCGCCACCTGCGGCATGACCCACGCCTTCGTCGGCCTGGCGCACGGAGAGGTGCTGGCGGCGGTGCAGGCCAGCCCGCTCGGCGCGCTGCTGGCGGCCGGGGCCTGGGGCTTCGCGCTGCTCGACCTCTCGCTGCTGGCGCTGGGGCGCCCCTTCCCGGTGCCGTCGGCCGGCGCGCTGCGGCTCGCCACCGCGGCCGGGGCGGCGGCGCTGCTCCTCAACTGGGCCTGGCTGCTCTCGAGGAGCTGAGCGATCACCATGAACGACCTCGTCCTCGGTCCCATCCTCGTGGTCGCCGGCTACCTCTGCGGCTCGATCCCCTTCGGCCTGTTGACCGCCAAGCTCTTCCTCGGCGTCGACGTGCGCGAGGTCGGGAGCGGCAACATCGGCGCCACCAACGCGGCGCGGGCCGGCGGCAAGAAGCTCGGCGTGCTGGTGCTCTTCCTCGACGCGGTCAAGGCGATCATCCCCATCGTGATCACCCAGCGGCTCATGGCCGGCCACCCGCGCGGCGACGTCTGGGTGATGGCGGTGGCGGTGGCCGCCTTCTCTGGCCACCTCTTCCCGGTCTGGCTCCGCTTCAAGGGGGGCAAGGGGGTGGCCACCGGGCTCGGCGTCTTCCTGGTGCTGGCGCCGGTGGCGGCGCTGGCCGGGCTGGCCACCTGGGTGGGCGTCTACCTCGCCACCAGGGTCTCCTCGGTCGGGTCCCTGGCCGGCACGCTGGTCTGCGTGCTGGTCGCCTTCACCATCCTCGGTCCGACGCCCATCTCCTGGGCCGGGGCGATCGTCTCGGCGCTCATCTGGTGGCGCCACCGCGAGAACATCCGCCGGCTGGTGCGGGGCGAAGAGGCCGGGTTCTCGAAGAAGTAGGGTCCCGAACCGGCCCGCTGAGGCAAGGTCTCCCGAGCGAACGCCCTCGAATGACCGGCTCCACTGCCGCCCCTTTAAAATCGCGAACAGTGACGAACCATTGGGTCGAATCGTCTAAAGGTTGACCCCCATCAAGGAGTTGTCTTGTTGAGACTTGGTATCGCTTTGAACCATGAAGCGGTCGGGTCTGGTTCAAGGTCGTAACCTCAAGGCGCTCCTCCTCGGGCTCCTGGCCCTGGCCGTGCTCCTGCTCCTCCCGTGCGCGTCCCGCGGCGACGACGCGCCCCTGGCAGAGCTCGAGGCCTCCGCCGGGCCACCTTCCGAGGTCGTGGCCGAGGCGCACTTCCTCTGCGACTCGCTCCCCCCGGGCGGCCGCGACCTGGGCCTGTCGCTGGTGGTGGTTCCGGACGCGCCCGACCCGCGCACCGGCGAGCCTTCGTTCCGGGCGATGCCCCGGCTGCAGCTCGCCCTGGCGCTCGGCGAGCGGGCCGGCCTGACCGTGGACGCCGGCCTCGGGGGCGCAGGCGAGCCGATCGAGGCCCCGGCCGCCTCGCTCAAGGTCCTGCTGCGGGCTCCCGGCCCGAGCCGGACCGGCCTCTCCGCCTCGCTCGACCTGTACGGCTCGACCCACTCGCTCGCCGAGACCGAGGCCGGGCTCGGCCTCGGCGTCATCCGCCAGCTCGGACCGGTCGGCCTCCGGGCCTCGGCTGCCCTGGCCACCGGCGTCACCGCCTGGTCCCCGCACCTCCACGCCGGCGTCTCCGCAGCCATGGCGCTCGCCCCGGGCTGGCGGGGGCTGGTCGAGGTGATCGCCGAGGTTGGACCGAGGGGGCTGGCGGTGGCCGCCGGCCCCACGCTCAAGGTCGAGCTCTCGCCCGGCAGGGCGCTGGTGGCAGGCGCGCTCTTCCCCCTCGATCGTGGCGGCCAACCGCCGTCGTTCGCCCTCCAGGTGGTCCAGTCGATCTGAGCGATGTTCCGAGCGACCGGGCGTCTGGTGGTCGGACCGTCAGAGCCCGGCCAGCGCCCGCTTCGCCACCTGCTTCAGCCCGGTCGCGTCCTGCGCCGTGCCCGGCTTGCCGGTGTTGATCACCCGCCGCCCCTACAGGTTCGGCCGCGCCTCGTACTCGCCCGGCGTGCCGCCGCGCATCAGCACCTGGCGCGGCTTGACGCCGTTGGGCGGCCCGACCAGCCCCTCGCGCTCCATCCGCTCGATGATCTTGGCCGCCTTGTTGTACCCGAGCCGCATCTCGCGCTGCAGCTTGGAGACCGAGACCTCGTCCATCTGCGCCACCAGCTCCATGGCCTGGTCGTAGACCGGGTCCTCGAGGTCGTTGTCGCGGCTCCCCTCGCCGACGCCGTCGCGCGCCTTCAGGATCGAGTCGTCGTAGACCGGCCTCCCCTGCAGCTTGAGGAAGTCGACCACCCGCTTCAGCTCCTCCTCGGAGACGAAGGCCCCCTGCACGCGGGTCAGCGGCTGGGTCGCGGTCATCACCAGCATGTCGCCGTTACCGAGCAGGCTCTCCGCCCCCGGCCCATTGATGATGGTGGTCGAGTCGTGGCGGCTGCCGAGCCGGAAGGAGATGCGGGCCGGGAAGTTGTTCTTGATGGTGCCGGTCACCACGTCGGTCGACGGCCGCTGGGTCGCCACCACCAGGTGGATGCCGGTGGCCCGCGCCTTGGCCGCCAGCCGGGCCAGCGAGGTCTCCACCTCGCGCGGCGCCGTCATCATCAGGTCGGCCAGCTCGTCGATGATCACCACGATGTAGGGGAGCTTCTGCGGCAGCCGCGGCGTGTCGCGCTCGGCCACCGGGTCGGCCGGCGGCGGCGCGGTCGGGTCGGCGAACTCGGCGCTGGCGGCCAGCGGCGTGGCCCCGGCGAACCGGGCGGTCTCGGCCTCGACCCGGGCGGCCGCCTGCTCCTCGGTCTCACCGGCGGTGACGTCGACCACCAGCAGCTTGCGCGGCGGGGCGGCCAGGTCCTTCTCCTCGAAGCTGGTCCCCTCGGCGCGGTGCTTGTCGACGCGGGCGTTGTAGCTCTTGAGATCGCGCACCCCGGTGTCGGCCAGGATCTGGGTGCGCCGCTCCATCTCGTCGACCGCCCACTGCAGCGCCCGCGAGGCCTTCTGCGGGTCGGTCACCACCGGCAGCAGCAGGTGCGGGATGTCCTCGTAGGGCGACAGCTCGGTCATCTTCGGGTCGACCATGATCATCCGCACCTCGGCCGGCGTCTGCCGGAAGAGCATGCTCAGGATCATGGTGTTGAGGCCGACCGACTTGCCGGCGCCGGTGGTGCCGGCGATCAGCAGGTGCGGCATCTTCTGCAGGTCGATGCAGTAGGGCGTCCCCTCGATGTCCTTGCCGAGGCCGAGCGGCAGGAAGCCGCCGGCGTGGCCGAAGGTCTCCGACTCGAGGATGTCGCGCAGGAAGACGGTGCCGCGCACGCTGTTGGGCACCTCGATGCCGACCACGCCCTTGCCCGGGATCGGCGCGATGATCCGGATCCGCGTGGCGGCCAGCGCCATCGTCAGCTCCTTGTTCAGGTTCTCGATGCGCGCCAGCTTGGTGCCCCCCACCGGCAGGAACTCGTAGAGCGTCACCACCGGGCCGGGGCGGATGTAGGTGATCTGCCCGTCGACGTCATGCTCGGAGAGCGTGGCCACGATGACGTCGGCGGTCCGGGTCAGGTTGGCCTTGTCGACGTCGGCCGCCTTCTCCTCGTGCACGTCGAGCAGGTCGATGGAGGGGAGCTGGAAGACGTCGCCGGCCTTGGTGAAGGCGAACGACGGCACCTCCTTCTTCTCCTTCTCCTTCTTCTTGCGGTTCCGCTCCAGCAGCGCGGCCGGCACCACGATCTCGGGGCGGGCCGGCGGGGGCGGCAGCAGCGACGGGGTCGGGGGCGGCTCCTCGGCCTCGGCCGCCTCGGCGCCGTCGGCCGGCTCGGCCTTCTTGCGCCGGCGCCTCGGCGGCTCGAAGGTCTCCGGCTCGTCGAGCGACTCGGGCGAGGGCTCCGGCTCGGCGGAGTCGAGCGGCACCAGCCCGTCGACCCAGGCCGGCTCGTCGAGCTGAGGGCGGCGCACCTGCTCCAGCGCCAGCGCCCCGGCCATGGCGCGGGCCTCCTGCCGGTCCTCCTCCTGCGCCCCCTCGAAGAAGGCCTCGGCAGCCAGCGCGTCGGCCTCGGCGCGCCGCCCCCGCTCGGCCTGCTCCTCGGCCCGCATGTCGGCCACCGCCTCGCGGTGATCCTGCACGGCGGCGCCGAAGCGGGCCCGCAGGTACTCGCCCAGCGCCACCAGCCCGTGCCAGGCCATGGCGGCCGCCTCGCCGAGCTTGAGGCCGGTGGCCAGGATCAGCGCCACGGTGGCGGCGGCGGCCACCAGCAGCACCGAGCCGGTGGTCGAGACCAGCGCGACCGACGCCGCGGCCAGCCAGGCGCCGACCGCGCCGCCGGCCGGGAAGCTCGCGAGCTCGAAGCGGGCCAGCAGCAGGTGGCTCAGGGTGGCGAGGCAGAGGGTCAGGGCGGTGTAGGCGAGCGCGCCGATGGTGGTGAAGCGGCCGGTGGCGCCGCGGAAGAGCCGCCAGGCCACGGCCAGCAGGCCGCAGGGGACCACCAGCGCGGCGAAGCCGAGGACCCGGTAGACGGCGGCGGCGGCGCGGTGGCCGACCGGGCCGATCAGGTTGGCCGGGGAGAGGTTGCGGGCGATCAGGGCCCCGTCGATGGAGGAGAAGGTGGTGAGGGCGAGGCCGGTGGCGGCGCCCACGGCCAGCAGCAGCACGGCGGCGATGTCGCGGGCCATGCCGGACCGGGCCTTGCCGGCCAACCCCTCCTGCTTGCTGGAGCGGCGCGGGTGGAGACGGCGGTTCTGCTTCTCTTTGCCCATGGTTGAGCGAGGATATCGGGGGGTAGCGATGGGTCAATTTTTCGGCGATTCCGAGCAGATGGCTTAGAATTGGTCATGGACGTCCGCTGCGAGCGCTGCAGGGCCCACTACGCATTCGACGATGACCAGATCACCCCGGCCGGGTTGACGGTCCAGTGCAACGGCTGTGGCCATGTCTTCATGGTCAAGAAGAAGGAGCTGATCGTCACCCTCCCGCTCAAGCGTGAGGACCTCGACGAGCAGCCCCGGTCGGCCTCTTCGGCCGAGCGCCAGCCGCCGCCGCCGCCCCCTCCTCCGGCCCCGCCGCCCTCGGCGCCGCCCGTGACCCGGCAGGTCCCGCAGGTCCCGCAGGTTCAGCAGGTCCACCACTGGACCATCCGCCAGGTGGGCGGCCAGGAGCTGAGCTTCTCCGAGCTCAACACGCTGCAGCGCTGGATCGTGGAGCGCAAGGTGGCGCGCGAGGACGAGGTCACGCAGGGCGACGGGACCTGGGTGCGGCTCGGGACGCTGGCCGAGCTGCAGAGCTTCTTCGAGGTGGTGGAGGCGGCCGACCGGGCCGGCTACCGCGGCGCAAGCCCCTCCACCTCGCGCTACCCGGCCGCCGCCGAGCCGCCGCCGCCCGCGGCGCCCCCGCCGCCGCCCCGAGCCGCTCCGCCGCCGCCCCGTGCCGCCGCCTCCAGCCCCAACGCCGACCTCGACGAGGCCGACCTGCAGGCCGTCGGCAGGTCGAGCCGCTCGCGCAGCGGGCTGCTGGTCGGGCTGCTGCTGCTGGTGGCGGTCGCGGCGGTCGCCTACGTCTTCGTGCCGGCCCTCTTCGGCGCGGCGCCGCCGCCCCCGCCGAAGCCGGTGGTGGTCGCGCCGCCTCCTCCACCCCCGCCGCCGCCCGAGGTCAAGCCGCCCGAGCCGGAGCCGGTGCCCGAGCCGGTCGTGGCCGCCCCCGAGCCGACCCCCGAGCCGAAGGCCAAGGCGAAGCCGAAGGCCAAGCCCCCGGGCGTGCGGCAGCAGCTGGCCGAGGCCCGCAAGCTGCGCGAGGGCGGCGCGGCCGAGCGGGCCCTCGACCTCTACGGCAAGGTGGCCGCCCAGGATCCCGAGAACGCCGAGGCCCTCGCCGGGCGCGGCCTGTGCTATTTCGATCTCGAGCAGTACGCGCCGGCCGAGGCGAGCCTGCAGGAGGCCCTGCGGCTCTCCCCCGGCCAGCCCGACGCGCTCATGGGGTTGGCAGAGACCTACCGCGCCAGCGGGCGCAAGGCCGAGGCCATCGCCATGTTCGAGCGGTACCTGGCCGCCCATCCCGGCGGCGACGAGGCGGCGCTGGCCCGCAACGCCATCAACCAGCTGAAGGAAGGACCATGACGGACCACAAGCCCCACCGCCCCGAGGACGAGTACTTCGTCCGCGAGGACGCCGAGAAGAAGCGCGCCCTGGCGCTCAAGGTGAAGAAGGAGACGCAGGCGGCCGAGGCGGCCCGCTTGAAGGCGCTCCACTTCATGCACTGCCCCAAGTGCGGCCTCCTCATGCAGGAGGTCAAGTTCAAGCACGTCGACGTCGACATCTGCTTCGCCTGCAAGGGCATCTTCCTCGACGAGGGCGAGATCGAGCACATCATCGAGCGCTCGGCCGTGGGCTCGCCCGGCGTGATGAGCGCCGTCCTCAACTGGTTCAAGAAAGAGGCCGGCACCTAGCGGACCACGGGATGCCGCTCTCGCTCGACGAGGTCCGGCGCGTCGCCGCGCTGGCCCGCTTGAAGCTGTCGGTGGAGGAGGAGCAGCTCTTCGCCGGGCAGCTCTCCGCCATCCTCGACCACGTGCGTGAGCTCGAGGCGCTCGACGTCTCCGGCGTGCCCCCCATGACCCACGCGCTCAGCGAGGGCGAGGCGGTGGCGCTGCGCCCCGACGCGCTGGTGGCTGGCCTCACGCCGGAGCAGGCGCTGGCCAACGCCCCGGCCCGCGACGGGACCTGCTTCAAGGTCCCGAGGATCATCGAGTGAGCGCCGCCCTGACCGCGCTCTCGCTGCAGCAGGCCGGCGCCGCGCTCGCCTCGGGCGCCGCCTCCTCGCGCCAGCTCACCGAGGCCTGCCTGGCCCGCGTCGCCGCCACCGACGGCCGCGTCGGCGCCTTCCTCACCGTCACCGCCGAGCGGGCCCTGGCCGCGGCCGGCGCCTCCGACCAGCGGCGGGCCGCCGGCGCCACCCGCGGCCCGCTCGACGGCATCCCGGTGGCGGTCAAGGACCTCTTCCTCACCCGCGGCGTGGCCACCACCGCCGGCTCGCGCATCCTCGAGGGGTTCATCCCCCCCTACGACGGCACCGCCGTGGCCCGGCTCGACGCGGCCGGCGCCGTGCCGCTCGGCAAGCTCAACCTCGACGAGTTCGCCATGGGCTCGTCCAACGAGCACTCGGCCTTCAAGCCCTGCCACAACCCCTGGGACCTCTCGCGCACGCCGGGCGGCTCCTCGGGCGGCAGCGCCGCGGCGCTGGCGGCGCGCCAGTGCTACGGCACGCTCGGCACCGACACCGGCGGCTCGATCCGGCTGCCGGCCTCCTTCTGCGGCGTGGTCGGCCTGAAGCCGACGTACGGCCGGGTCTCGCGCTACGGGGTGATCGCCTTCGCCTCCTCGCTCGACCAGCCCGGCCCGCTCGGCCGCACCTGCTGGGACGTGGCGGCGCTGCTCGGCGCCATCGCCGGCCCCGACCCGCTCGACCCGACCTGCGCCGCCCGGCCGGCCGACGACTACCTCTCCCGGCTCGAGGAGGGGGTGCGCGGCCTGCGCGTCGGCGTGCCCCGCGAGTGGTTCGGCGGCGGCCTGCAGCCCGAGGTCGAGGGCCGGGTGCGCGAGGCGCTGGCCACCCTGCAGCGGCTCGGGGCCACGCCGGTGGAGATCTCGCTGCCCCACTCGAAGTACGGCATCGGCGCCTACTACCTGATCGCCACCGCCGAGGCCTCGGCCAACCTGGCCCGCTACGACGGCGTCCGCTTCGGCCTGCGGGCCCCAGGGGTGCGTGGCCTGAAGGAGCTCTACGCCGAGAGCCGCGAGCAGGGGTTCGGCGCCGAGCCGAAGCGGCGCATCATGCTCGGCACCTACGCGCTCAGCGCCGGCTACTACGACGCCTACTACCTGCGGGCCCAGCGGGTCCGCACCCTGATCCGCCGCGACTTCGACGCCGCCTTCACCCAGTGTGACGTGGTGGCCGGGCCGGTGGCGCCGACGCCGGCCTTCCTGCTCGGCGAGAAGACCGGCGACCCGCTGCAGATGTACCTGGCCGACATCTTCACCATCACCTGCAACCTGGCGGCGCTGCCCGGGCTCTCGGTCCCCTGCGGCCTGGCCGGCGGCCTGCCGGTCGGGCTGCAGCTGGTGGGGCGCCCCTTCGACGAGGCGACGCTGCTGCGCACCGCCCGCGCCCTGGAGCGCGAGCAGGGGCCGGCCCCCGCACCCGCCGCCCTGGAGGCGACCGCATGAACCGAACGTTGGCGCTGCTGGTCTGGAGCTCGACGCTGCTGGTCCCGCTCTTCTTCGGCGGGGTGGCCGAGGCGGTGCGCGGCGACGCCCCGCACCTGCCGCACAACGGGGTGCTCTTCTGGGTGACGCTGGTCACCTCGGCCGTCTGCATCGTCCTGGCCCAGGTGGTGCCGCCGAGGGTGCCGGCGGTGCCGGCCGGGCGCGAGGCCACCGCCTTCATCCGGCTGGTGAGCGGCTGGGCGCTCCTCGAGGGGGCGGCGCTCTTCCCGCTGGTCGCCTGGATCGTCACCGACGACCCGCGCCTGCTCGGGGTCTGCGCCGTCGACCTGCTGGCGCTGGTGCTGCTCTTCCCCAGCGCGCAGCGCTGGGAGCGGCTGCTCCCCGGCGAGCCCATCCCGGCGAGGCGGTGAGCGGCGTGCCGGTCGCCGACTTCCAGGTGGTGCTCGGGCTCGAGGTCCACGCCCAGCTCCTCACCCGCAGCAAGATCTTCTGCGGCTGCTCCACCGCCTTCGGCGCCGAGCCGAACAGCCACGTCTGCCCCATCTGCCTGGGGATGCCCGGGGTGCTGCCGTCGCTCAACGCCCAGGTGGTGGAGTGGGCCGTCAAGACCGGCCTGGCGCTCGGCTGCGAGATCCAGCCGGTCAGCGTCTTCTCCCGCAAGAACTACTTCTACCCGGACCTCCCCAAGGGCTACCAGATCTCGCAGTTCGAGCTGCCCATCTGCCTGGGCGGCGGCCTCACCATCACCGTCGACGGGGCCGAGAAGTTCATCCGGCTCACCCGCATCCACATGGAGGAGGACGCCGGCAAGAACCTCCACGAGGTGGCGGCCGACGGCGGCTCGGGCGTCGACCTCAACCGGGCCGGCGTGCCGCTGCTGGAGATCGTCAGCGAGCCCGACCTGCGCAGCGCCGACGAGGCGGTCGAGTACCTGAAGGGGCTGCGGGCCATCCTGCTGGCGCTCGGCGTCAACGACGGCAACCTCGAGGAGGGGTCGTTCCGCTGTGACGCCAACGTCTCGGTGATGCGCAAGGGGGCGAGCCAGTACGGCACCCGCGCCGAGATCAAGAACATGAACTCCTTCCGCTTCCTCAAGCAGGCGGTCGACTACGAGGTGCGCCGCCAGGTGGCGCTGGTCGAGGCGGGGCAGCCGGTGGTGCAGGAGACCCGGCTCTACGACCCGGCCCGCGGCGAGACCCGCTCGATGCGCAGCAAGGAGGAGGCGCACGACTACCGCTACTTCCCCGAGCCCGACCTGCCGCCGGTGCGCGTCGACGCGGCGCTGGTGGCGCGGGTGCGGGCCACGCTGCCGGAGCTGCCGCGGGCCCGGGCGGCCCGCTACCAGCAGGCGCTCGGCCTGCCGGCCAAGGACGCCGGGGTGCTGGTGGGCGACGCGGCGCTGGCCGACTTCTTCGACGCCACGCTCTCGGCCCGCGGCGGCGGCGCCGAGGCGGCCCGCAAGGTGGCCAACTGGATCATCGGCGAGCTCTCCCGCCTCATGAACGAGACCGGGCTCCCGCCGGCCGGCTGGAAGCTCACCCCGGCCGGGCTGGCCGAGGTGCTCTCGCTGCTCGAGGCCGGCACCGTCAGCGGGGCCGGCGCCAAGGTGCTGGTCGAGGCGCTCTTCCGGGACGGCGGCGATCCGGCCGCGCTGGTGAAGAGCCGCGGCCTCGCCCAGGTCTCCGACGACGGCGCCATCGAGGCGGCCATCGACGCGGTGCTGGCGGCCAGCCCGGCCGACCTGGAGCGCCACCGCAGCGGCAAGAAGGACCTGACCGGCTTCTTCGTCGGCCAGGTGATGAAGGCGCTCAAGGGGCAGGGCAACCCGGGCGTCGTCAACGCGCTGCTCAAGAAGAAGCTGGGAGGCTGACGATGGCCTGGGCCGGATGGGGTGCCGGCGCGGCCGGCGCCGGGAGCGCCGGTGGGCCGAGCCGCGGCTTCCTCTGGGCCATGGTGGTCGGCGCCGGGGTGGTGACCGCGGCGCTGGCCAGGGAGGGCAACCCGCTGGCGCTGGTCGGCGCGGTCGCGGTCGTCTACTTCCTCCTGCGCGCCACCGGCCGCTTCGGGCCGAAGG
>JANMRY010000093.1:0-64198 GCA_031388695.1 Anaeromyxobacter sp.
AGCCCCTGGTCGTCGACCTGCTCGTAGTTGACGCTGGCCAGCATCTCCACCTGCTTCATCTTGAGCGCGCTCCGGTGGATCCAGCCGGTGGTCTTGCCGAGCCCGGCGCCGGGGCGGCTCGCCTTGCGCTGCAGCAGCCAGACCTGACGGGCCGGGGCCGAGGGGGCCGGCTTGACGACGCCGCCGCGGGCCCGCTCCGGATCGGCCACGCCCCACTCGGCCAGCCAGGTGGCCAGCGCCTGGCCGGGCGGCGGCTCGGCGTGGACCAGGAACGCGGCCACGTCGAAGCCGATGCCGCCGGCGCCGATCACCGCGACGCGCGGGCCGACCGGGGCGCCGCGCAGCAGGACGTCGACGTAGGAGAGCACCTTGGGATGGTCCTGCCCGGGGAGGCCCGGGTCGCGCGGCACCACCCCGGTGGCCAGCACCACCTCGTCGAAGCCGGCCAGGTCGGCGGCGGTGGCGCGGGTGCCGAGCCGCAGCGTCACCCCGGTCACCTCGAGCTGCCGGCCGTAGTAGCGGAGCGTCTCCCTGAACTCCTCCTTGCCGGGGACGCGGCTGGCCATCACGAACTGCCCGCCGATCGCGGAGGCCCCCTCGAAGAGCGTCACCTGGTGGCCGCGCTGGGCGGCCACGGTGGCGCAGGAGAGGCCGGCCGGGCCGGCGCCGACCACGGCGATCCGCTTCTTCCGGGTGGCCGGCAGGTAGTTGAGCTCGGTCTCGTGGCAGGCGCGCGGGTTGACGAGGCAGGAGCAGAGCTGCTGGCTGAAGACGTGGTCGAGGCAGGCCTGGTTGCAGGCGATGCAGGTGTTGATCTCGTCGGCGCGCCCGGCCGCCGCCTTCTTGACCAGCTCGGGGTCGGCCAGCAGCGGGCGGGCCATGGAGACGAGATCGGCGGCGCCGTCGGCCAGCAGCCCCTCGGCCACCTCGGGCGTGTTGATCCGGTTGGTGGTGCAGAGCGGGATGCCGACCGACCCCTTCAGCTTCTTGGTCACCCAGGCGAAGGCGGCGCGCGGCACGCTGGTGGCGATGGTCGGGACCCTGGCCTCGTGCCAGCCGATGCCGGTGTTGATGATGGTGGCGCCGGCCGCCTCGATGGCCCGCGCCAGCTCCACCGTCTCCTCCCAGGAGCTGCCGTCGGGGACGAGATCGAGCATGGAGAGCCGGTAGATGATGATGAAGTCCTTGCCGACCGCGGCGCGCAGCCGGGAGACGATCTCGACCGGCAGCCGCATCCGGTTGGGCCAGCTGCCGCCGTAACGGTCGGTGCGCCGGTTGGTGCGGGTGGCCAGGAACTCGTTGATGAAGTACCCCTCCGAGCCCATCACCTCGACGCCGTCGTAGCCGGCCTCGCGGGCCAGCGCGCCGCAGCGGACGAAGTTGGCGATCTGCCGCTCCACCCCGGCGGCGCTGAGGGCCCGCGGCGTGAAGGGGGTGATGGGCGACTTGAGGCGCGACGGCGCCACCGAGATCGGCGAGTAGCTGTAGCGGCCGCCGTGGAGGATCTGCAGGGCGATCTTGCCCCCCTCGGCGTGGACCGCGCCGGTGATGGGGAGGTGGGCGCGGGCCCCGCGGCTGGTGGCCAGCAGCGAGCCGAACGGAGAGAGCCAGCCCTCGATGCCCGGGGCGAAGCCGCCGGTCACCATCAGGCCGACGTCGCCGCGGGCCCGCTCGGCGAAGTAGGCGGCCAGCTTCGGGAAGTCGCGGGCCCGGTCCTCGAGGCCGGTGTGCATCGAGCCCATCAGCACGCGGTTCTTGAGCGTGGTGAAGCCGAGGTCGAGGGGTGCGAGCAGGTGCGGGTAGGGGCTGGACACGGGGGCCTCCGAGGGGCGGCGGCGATGGTACCCGTAAATCGCGAGCACCCAAACTGGGGTGGCACACGGCGAGGCCCCCAGGGGTCCTTCATCTGGGAGCAGGCCCACCTCGCGAAGAGTTCCCGTCCTCGACCCCTGGGAAGACCGCTCAAATGCGTCCGCCTCGCCGCCAGCACCTCGTCCTCCTCACGCCGCTCCTCGCGGTCCTCCTCGCCGGACCGTCACTGGCGGCGGCCCAGGAGAGCTCGTCCGACCCGGCCCCACCGGCGCTTCGCTTGCCGCTGGTCCCGCCCCCCGCGCCAGCGACGCCGGCCGCCCGCGGCGTCGAGGTGCTGCGGGGCGCCGACCCCGCGCCGGCTCCGCCGGAGCCGCCGCGCCCGCCCCCCGCCGCCGCGCCGCTGGCCCCGACCGACTTCCAGCGGTTCGCCGGCACCTCGGTCGGCGCGGTCCTCCCGGTCTTCGGCCACGACCTCTTCGGAGCGCCGCCCAGCACCTTCGCGCCGGTGGACGACCTGCCGGCCTCGGCAGACTACGCCCTCGGCCCCGGGGACGAGCTCGTGGTCCGCGGCTGGGGACAGGTCGAGATCGACGTCCGCGCCACCGTCTCGCGGGAGGGGACCATCCACCTGCCGCGCGTCGGGGTGGTGAGCGTGGCGGGCGTGCCCTACCGCGACGTCGAGGCGCGGCTGCGCGCCGCGATCGGGCGCTACTACAAGGACTTCCAGCTCTCCGCCTCGCTGGGGCGGCTCCGGTCCATCCAGGTCTTCGTGGTGGGGTACGCCCGCAAGCCCGGCCTCTACACGGTCGGCTCGCTGAGCACGCTCGTGAACGCGCTCTTCGCCGCCGGCGGCCCGGCCCCCGCCGGCTCGCTCCGGCGCATCGAGCTGCGCCGCGGGGACCGGCTCGTCGGCGCCCTCGACCTCTACGACCTGCTGCTGCGGGGCGACAAGTCGCGCGACCTGAGGCTCCAGTCCGGCGACGTCATCCTCATCCCTCCGGCCGGACCGCAGGCCGCCCTGGCCGGCCGGGTGAGGACGCCGGCCATCTACGAGCTCCTGGGGGATGGGACCACGCTGGCCGACCTGATCGGCTACGCGGGCGGCCTCACCACCACCGCAGACGCGCACTCGGTCCAGCTGGAGCGGCTCGACCCGGAGCGGGGGCGGGTGGTCCAGGAGCTCCCCTGGGGCCCGGCCGCGCTCGCCACACCGCTGCGCGACGGCGACGTGGTCCGGCTGCGCACCCTCTCGCAGAAGTTCGCCAACGCGGTCACGCTGCGCGGCAACGTCGCCTTCCCCATCCGCACCGAGTGGCGCGCCGGGCTCACCGTGGCCGACCTGGTGCCGGACCGCGGCGTCCTCATCCCGGAGAGCTACTGGGAGCGGATCGCGGCGCGGGGCAACGCGGCGCCGCGGCCGCGCGAGGCCACCCGGGCCGAGGCTCAGGCCCAGGGCGGCGAGGGCGTGGCGCAGCTCCGCACCGAGGTCGAGAACCTGGTGGAGGAGATCAACTGGGACTACGCCGTGGTGGAGCGGCTCGACCGGACCCGCCTCGGGCCGGCCCTGTTGCCGTTCAACCTGCGTCGCGCGCTCGACCGCGCTCCGGCCGACAACCTGGCGCTGCAGCCGGGCGACGTGGTGACCGTCTTCTCGCAGCGGGACATCGTGGCCCCCGCCGAGCGGCGCACCGCCTTCGTGCGCGTCGAGGGAGAGGTGGCCACGCCCGGCTTCTACCAGGTCCGGCCCGGCGAGACGCTGCGCCAGCTGGTGGTGCGCGCCGGTGGCCTGACCGGCGACGCCTACCTCTTCGGCGCCGAGTTCACCCGGGAGAGCATCCGGCGCGAGCAGCAGGCGCGGCTCGACCAGGTGGCGCGGCGGGCCGAGCAGGAGCTGGAGCACGCCGCCACCGAGCGGCTCTCGCGCGCCGGCACCGCCGAGGAGGCGGCCGCCACCCGCGCCCAGCTCGAGACGCAGCGCGCCACCCTGGGGCGCCTGCGCACCCTCAAGGCGACCGGCCGCATGGTCCTCGAGGTGAGGCCGCGCTCCGTCGCGGCGGGGGATCTGCCCGACCTGGCGCTGGAGGACGGCGACCGGCTGCTGGTGCCGCAGCGCCGGTCCACCGTGGGGGTCTACGGGGCGGTCTACCAGCCGGCCAGCTTCCTCCACTCCACGGAGAAGCGGCTGCGCGACTACCTCCGGCAGGCCGGCGGGCCGACCCGAAGCGCCGACGCCGCCAGCACCTACGTGCTGCGGGCCGACGGCTCGGTGATGTCGCGCCGGCAGGCCAGCTGGTTCTCCAGCTTCGACGGCACCGAGCTCATGCCCGACGACGCGGTGGTGGTCCCGGAGGACTACGCGCCGATCTCCTGGGTCCGCGAGCTCAAGGACTGGTCGCAGATCTTCTACCAGTTCGGCCTGGGCGTGGCGGCGATCAAGGTGCTCTTCCCATGACCGGGCCCGACGCCGTCGATCCGCTCGACCTCCTGGCGGTGCTCGGGCGCCGCAAGCGCCGGCTGGCCGCCTGGCCGCTCTGCGCCGCGCTGGTGGCCGCCGGGGTGGCCCTGGCCCTCCCCGAGACCTTCACCGGCGTGACCCGCCTCCTGCCGCCGCAGCAGCTCCAGGGCACCTCGGCGGCCATGCTCGGACAGCTCGGCGGGCTGGCCGGCGCCGCCGGCGGGGCGCTCGGCCTCAAGAGCCCGGGCGACCTGTACCTCGGCCTGCTGCGGAGCGAGTCGGTCGCCGACGGGTTGATCGAGCGCTTCGGCCTCCAGCAGGCCTACCGGGCCCCCCTGCGCGCCGACGCCCGCAAGGCGCTCTCGGACCGGACCCGCCTCGAGGTTGAAAAAAGCGGCCTCATCGTCGTCGAGGTGGAGGCCTCTTCGCCGGCGCTGGCGGCCGAGCTCGCCAACGGCTACGCCGAGCAGCTGCACCGCCTGACCAGCACGCTGGCCGTCACCGAGGCCGCCCAGCGGCGCGTCTTCTTCGAGCAGCAGCTCCGCCAGGCCAAGGAGCAGCTCGGCGGCGCCGAGGAGGCGCTCCGCGGGGCCATCGACGCCGGCGGCCTGGTGAGCGTGGAGGCACAGGGGCGCGGCGCGGTCGAGACGGTGGCCCGGCTGCGGGCCGAGATCAGCGCCAAGGAGATCCAGCTCGGTGCCATGCGCGCCTACGCCACCCAGGACCACCCGGACCGGCGGCGGGCCGACCAGGAGCTCGCCAGCATGCGCCAGCAGCTCGACCGGCTCGAGTCGGGCGGCGGGCCGGCCCGTGCGGCCGACGGCAAGGCGGCCAGCGGCGTGGCCAACCTGCGCCTGGTCCGCGAGGTGAAGTACCAGGAGATCATGTTCGAGCTGCTCGCCAAGCAGTACGAGCTGGCCCGGGTGGACGAGAGCAAGGAGGCGCCGATCCTCCAGGTGGTGGACCGGGCTCGGCCGCCCGAGAAGCGGACCCGGCCGAAGCGGACCCTGCTCGTGCTCGGCGCCGCCGCGCTCGCCCTCTTCGCCGCCGTCCTGGCCACCTTCGCCGAGGACGCGCTGGCCCACGCCGCCCGCGACCCGGCCCGGCAGGCCAGGCTGGCGGCCCTGCGCGCCGCCTGGCGCCGGCAGGTCCCCGCGTCGACGGCCCCGGCCGGGAGCGCGACCTCGCCTCCGGCCATCACCCTGGAGCAGGGGCGCCGCGCCGCGCCGGAGCGGCCTTGACCGAGGTCCTCCCTCCGGGCACGGCCCAGCGCGACCCGGGGCCGATCCTGGTGCCAGCGCTCCTCCTCCTGGTCGCCGCCGGCACGCTCGTCACCGGCGCCCTCACCCCCCGCGACCTGTCACTCGGCGAGGGCGCGCCCATCTGGGCCGCCGGGGGCGATCAGCCGGCCTTCCACGTCTCGCGGGTCGTCACCGCGGCGGCGCTCCTGGCGAGCGCGCTGGTGTCGGCCCGGGTGATCCTGGTCCGCGGCTTCCCCCGCGCCGGCCTGGGGCTCTGGCTCGCCTACCTCTGCTTCATCGGCTCCAACTTCCTCCTGCCAGGCCTGGCGGGCCGCGAGCCGGGGCTCGACCTCCGGCTGCTCCTCCCGCCCATCGCCTTCACGGCCGTCTACTTCGCCCGGGCCGTGCCGATGGCCCGCCTGGTGGCCCTGGCGCAGGGGACGATGATCGCCTTCGTCCACGCCGGGCTGGCCGCCGCGGTGCTCCAGCCCTCCCAGGCGCTGGCGGCCTACCTGGAGGGGGTCATCCCCGGCCTCCCCGTCCGGCTCTACGGCGTGGGGGGCGGCGCCACCAGCCTGGGCGCCCTGTCATCCACCTTCCTGGCGGTGGAGCTGGTGGCCCCTTCGCGCTCCCGGTGGCGCCCGCTCCATCTCTTCGCCGCCGGCGCCGCGCTCGTCCTCACCCAGGCCAAGACCTCCTGGCTCTTCCTCCTCCTGGTGGCCGGCGCCCTGGCGGTGCGCGCCCTGTGGCGCCGCCCCGGCTGGCTCGGCCTTGGGCACGGCCCGAGCGCCCGGGCCACCCACGGGCTCCTCCTGATCGGCGCGGTGGCGGCGCTGATCGCCCTCGGCGCCGCGGTCGGTGGCCGCCTCGAGGTCGGCTCGGTCCCGGGGGGCGAGAACCTCACGACGCTGACCGGCCGGACCTACATCTGGACCACCAGCCTGCGCGCCTGGCTCGACGACCCGGTCTTCGGCTACGGCCTGGGGCTCTGGGAGAGCGAGCGGTTCCGGGCGACCTGGGGCCCCTTCGACCACGCCCACAACCAGCTGCTCCACGCGCTGGCGAGCGCCGGCCTGGTCGGGCTGCTCGGCCTGCTGGTCTACCTCGGGGTGGCCGCGGCGGCCGCCTGGCGCGCCGCGCGCGCCTCGCCGGCGCCGCTCGTCCTCCTGGCCGGCGTCGCCTTCCTCTGCCTCAGCAACGTGCCGCTGCGCGCCTACTACCTGCTCGACGCCCTCGCCCTCCTCCACCTGCTGGTCTTCACGCTGCTGGTGAACGCCGAGAAGCTGGCCGCGGAGGCGGTGGGACCTCAGCCGGCCGCCTCGGCCGCCCGCCGGTAGACCTCGACGGTCTCTTGCGCCGCGCGCGCCCAGCTGAAGTCGGCGGCCCGGGCCAGCCCGGCCCCGCGCAGCCGCCGCCGCACCTCCGGCCCCTCCAGCACCTCGGCCACCCGCCCGGCCAGCGCCTCGGGCGAACCCGGCTCGAAGAGCAGCGCCGCGCCGCCCGCCACCTCCGGGAGCGAGGTGGCGTCGGCGCAGACCACCGGGCAGCCGCAGGCCATGGCCTCCACCACCGGGAAGCCGAAGCCCTCGAAGCGGGAGGGGAAGACCAGCGCCTCCGCCAGGGCATAGAGCTCGGGCAGGCGGGCCGCCGGCAGGTGGCCGAGGAGGCGCACCCGCTCCCCGAGGCCGAGCCGCGCGATCTCGGCGGCCACCAGGCCGGCCGCCTCCCTGGCCACGCCGGTGAGCACCAGGTCGCCGTCGAAGCGGCCGCGGTCGAGGAGCAGGCGGAGCGCCTGGAGGAGGGTCCGGTGATCCTTGTGAGGCCAGCTGGCCGCCGGGTAGAAGAGGAACGGTCGCGCCAGGCCGAGCGCGCGCCGCGCCGCCGCCAGCCTCGCCTGGTCCTCGACCGGGACGAACTCCGGGCCGCAGCCGCTGTGGACCACGTCGACCCGTGCCGGGTCGAGGCCGTAGCGCTCCACCAGCGTCCCCTTCACGTGGGCCGAGATGGCGATGACCCGCGTGGCCGAGCGCGCCGAGGACGGGTAGGCGCGGCGGCGGCGCCGGAGCTCCGCGGGCGCGAAGTTCTCCGGGTGGAACTCGTGCTGCATGTCATGGAAGGTCAGCACCGAGGCGCCGCGCAGCCCGGGAGTGTTCACGGTGGTGAAGGGGTGGTGCACCACGTCGAGGTCGAGGGCGCGGAGGGCGGGCGCCAGCACGTCGCAACCGGTGAACCGCTGGACGGCGCGGCGGACCAGCCACCCGGGCGAGGGGCGCCCGGCCGCGAACTCGCGGCGCCGGAAGGCGGGGCCGCCGAGCGGCAGGCCCGCCCCCACCGGCGGCAGGCAGAGGACGGTGTAGCGATCCTCGCCGGCCGGCAGCGCCTGCAGCCCGGCGAGGAGGTTGCGGAAGTAGGTCTCGATGCCGCCGGACCGGCCGGGGAAGAGATCGAGGGCGTTCAGGCCGACGTGCACGGGATCCTCGCCGCCCCTCAGCCGCCCCACGGCGCCACGCCGCGGGCCCTCGCCGCGCGCTCGATGGCGGAGAGCACGGTGCCGAGGAAGCGGTCCCAGCCGAAGTCGGTCTCGACCCTCCGGCGCGCGGCGTCGGCCTGGGCGAGCAGCGCCGCCTCGGGCGCGTCCTGCAGCCGGTCGAGCACCTCGAGGTTGTGCGCCATGTCGGTGGTGCTCAGGGTGGCGAGCTCCGGCATGCGGTGGTAGCCCGACTCGGGCGTGCAGGCCACCGGGAGCCCCCAGGCCATGGCCTCGAGGATGGTGGTGGGGTTGGCGTCGGAGACCCCCATGGTGACGAGGACGTCGCACTCGTCGGCGAGGCGCCGCACGAAGTCGGGCGTCAGCTCGGCGAAGCCGCGGTGCTCCACGTTGGGCACCGGGCGACCGTTCCCGATCCAGACGCAGCGGTGGCGCCGCGCCAGGCCGAAGAGGATCGAGAGCAGGTGGGTCCCCTTCTGCGCCCCCTCGCCGCCCAGGTAGACGAAGGTGCGGCGGCCCGGTGGGTTGAAGCCGGCCTTGATCCGCGGGAAGCGGGCCACGTCGATGGCCATGTCCACCGGCGTGAGCTTGCCGGCCCAGTGGGCCAGCGGGCCCTCCCGCCAGGTGTCCCACCAGTAAGGGCCCATGATGCCGAGGATGGCGTCGAGGTGCGGCACGAAGGGGTCGAGGAAGGCGTTGGCCTCCGCCATCCGGTGGCTGAGCGGCAGGAGCGCCACCCGCACCCCGGCCTTCCCCTCCAGGCAGGCGCGATTCCAGGCCCGCCGGTCGTCGCCGGGGAACGGGTGGCCCACCAGCACGTCGTCCGGGCCGGCCGGCACGGCCACGCGCTCGGTCCAGTCGTAGAGCCGGGTCGGTCCGCGGGCCCGCAGCGCCTGGTAGAGCCGCGCCGTGATGGTCACCGGGGCGCGCTCCGGCCAGCCCGCCACGTCCACCGCGTCGCGCCGGCCCACCAGGCTGAGCGGCAGGCCGCGCGCCTGCCCCGCCGCCACGGCGCGGCGGCGCAGCCGGGCGCCGAGGGTTCGCGCGTTGCCGGGGGCGGTGGCGTAGGCCAGGTGGACGGTCATGGGGTCGCCAGGAGCCTAGCGCGCCGGCCGCCCGACGAGGGACTGCCAGCCGTTCTTCAGGTAGGGCCAGGCGAAGTGGAGCGGCCAGAGGGGGCCGTAGTGACGGGAGGTGAAGACCAGCCACTCGGCTGGCGGCAGCCCCTTCGGGCCCAGCAGCCGGCGCCAGCGCTCCCCGGCCGGGAGCGACCGCTCCACCCAGAGGCCGCGGCCGGAGTTGGCCACGCACTCGCCGGCGAAGCCCGGCGCCACCACGAGCCGGCAGCCGGCCTGCCCCGCCCGGAAGCCGTAGTCGAGGTCGCCCATGCGGTGGGTGAAGGCGGCGTCGAGGTTTCCCACCCGCGCCGCCACCTCGCGCGGCACCAGCACGCAGTTGCCGTTCATGGTGTCGCAGGGGGTCGGCCGGTCGCCGGGCGGGACGAGCGTGAGGCGCGCCGGCTCGAGCCGGGGGCCCCGCCGCCAACCGCCGTAGCTCTGGCGGCCGGTGGAGGGGTCCACCGTGGCGCCCACCACCAGGGCGGGTGGGCCGCCGTCCAGGCGCAGCGCCCGCTCGGTCTCCAGCAGGCAGGCCAGCGCCCCGGGGAGCAGGTGGGTGTCGTCGTTCAGGAAGAGGTAGTGGTCCGGATCGGTGGACGCTGCGACCTCGAAGGCCCGCCGCATGCCGCCGTTCCAGTAGAGCTGGCCAGTGCCTTCGACCACCTGGACCTCGGGGTGGGCCGCTCGCACCGCGGCGGCGGTCCCGTCGGTGCTGCCGTCGTCGACCAGCACCACCCGGAGCTCGACGCCGGCGTCGCGCGCCTGGGCGGCGAGCCGCGCCAGGCAGGCCAGGGTCTCCTGCCGCCGATCGTGGACCGTCAGGAGCGCCTGGACCCGTGGGCGGCGCGGGGCACGGCCGGGCGAGCCCGAGGGCCGTGCGCCCTCCGAGAGGCGGCCGAGGGCCGGGCTCACGCCCGCGCTCCCGCGAGCCGGAGCCGGAGCCGCCGCCAGCCGGGCACCGAGGCGTCGGCCAGGGCGGCCGGGGCGGTCCCCTCGACGAGCCGCAGCGCCAGGAGCGCCGCCGCGCCGAGGGCGGCCGCGCCGGCCAGGGCGTCGAGGCCGAGCGCGCCGAGCGGCCCGAGTCCCCAGCGCGCCGCCAGCGCCGAGGCGCCAGCGCAGGCCCCCCAGGCGAGCGCCCCGCTGGCGGCCACCGCCGCGAGCACCCGGGCCACGTCCTCCCGGGCGCAGCGGAGCTCGGGGCCGAGGACGGCCAGGTAGGCGGTCAGGCGCAGCGCCTCGCCGGCGACCAGCGCCCAGGCCACGCCGCGCGCGCCGCCGCCCGAGAGCGCCACCATGAGGGCGCCGAGGACCAGGAGGCCGAGCCCCTGGATGCGGAGCTTGAGGTCGAGGAGCGCCAGCGCGTCGCAGGTCACGCCGGCCATCTGCGACATGAAGGCGAGCGGCACGGCCAGCGCCAGCACCTCGACCACCGGCGCCGCCTCGCCCCAGCGCGGCCCGAGCACCGCGCGCACCACGTCCCCCGCCGCCGCCGAGACGCCCAGGGCGAGCGCGCCGCCGAAGACGCCCACCAGGGTCACGCCCAGCAGGAAGGCCCCGCCCACCTTGCGCCGGTCGGCCTGCGCGGCGCTCAGCAGCGGGAAGAGCACCCGCGCCACCACCCCGGCGGCCCGCTCCACCGGCTGGCTGGTGAGGAGCAGCGCCCGGTTGTAGAGGCCGAGCGAGCTCTCCCCGAGCAGGCGGCCGATGACCGCCGAGTCCAGGTTGGCGGAGAGGAACTCCAGGAAGGCCACCAGCGAGTGGCGGCCGCCGTAGCCGAGGAGCCCGCGGCGGTCGCCCCGCAGGGTGGGCCGGAGCGGATGGCGCACCAGCAGCCAGCCCCCGGCCAGCGAGAGGAGGGCCTGGGCGTGGGTGGTGATCACCAGGCTCCAGACGCCGGCCCCGGCCGAGGCGGCCACCACGCCCACCAGGCCGTAGCCGAGCGCGTAGGAGCCGGTGTCGATCCAGGCCAGCTCGCGGAACCGCAGGTCGCGCCGCAGCAGCGCCACCGGCACCGCCCCGAGCCCGGTCACCAGCAGGCTCGGGGCCAGGGCGCCGAGGAGCGGGACGACGCCGGGGGTGCGGAAGAACCAGGCGAGGGCCGGCGCCGCCGCCAGCGCGCCGAGCATGCCGGCCGTGCAGACCACCCAGGTCAGCCCGAGCGCCAGCCGCACCTCCTCGGGCCCGAGCCGCTCGCGCTGCACGAGCGCGGCCCCCAGGCCGAGCTGGGAGAAGTAGGAGAAGAGACGCAGCGCCACCAGGCAGATCGCCATCAGGCCGAAGTCGGCCGGCGCGAGGAGCCGCGCCATGACGGCGGTGAAGGCGAGCTGCAGCAGGGCCCCGACCGCAGCGCTGGCGCCGCCCCACCGGAGGCCGCTCACGGCGCGGGCGCCGAGCGAGCGGCCGGCGGCGGCGATGGGCGGCAGGTCGGTCCCGGTGGGAGGTGCCATGGCGCGCGGTCCCTCAGCCCCTCCCCTGGCCGAGGCGGGCCAGGGCGACGTGCCAGAGGAAGATCGGCGCGGAGACGAACATCCGGCGCCAGAGGCGGCGCGGCTCCCGGAGCAGCCGGGGCAGCCACTCCAGCCCGAGCCGCCGCAGCCACGGCGAGGCCCGCTCGACCTTGCCCGCGTAGAAGTCGAACACCGCGCCGATGGCGGCGGCGAACTGGACCTGGAGCCGGCCGCGGAGCCGGAGGATGGAGAGCTCCTGCTTGGGCGCGCCGAGCCCCACCCAGAGCACCTCGGGCCGGGCCGCGTTGATGGCCGCGGCCATGGCGTCGTAGTCGGCCTCGCCGAACTCGGCGCGGAAGGGCGGCGCGTAGGTGCCGACCACCTCGATCCGCGGGTATTCGCGCTGGTAGCGCTCCCGGATGGCGGCCAGGGTGTCCGGCGTGGCGCCGAGGAAGAAGACCCGCGCCCCGCCGCGCTGGTCGAGCAGGCGGCTCAGCCCCTCGAAGACGTCGCTGCCGGTGACCCGGGCGTCGATGCCGGCGCCGAGGATGCGGGAGGCCAGGGTGACGCCGGTGCCGTCGGGCACCAGCCAGTCGGCCTCGGCGAGCGCCCGGGCGAAGTCGGGGCGGCGCTGGGCCTCCACCCAGGAGTGCGGGTTGAGGCAGGCCAGCCAGCGAGGGCCGGTGCCGGCGGCGACCCAGGCCGCGATGGTGGCGACGCAGCGGCGCGCGTCGCCGTCGAAGATCCCGTACCCCAGCATGAAGCTGCAGTCGTTGGTCATGCGGCGCTCCTCGCTCCCAGGCTGGCGACGGCCAGCCGGTAGATCTCCAGCAGCGCCGCCGCGTTCTCCTGCTCGGCGTAGCGGGCCTGCCAGGCCCGCCGGGCCGCGGCGCCCTTCACCTCGAGGGCGCCGGGCGCCTCCCAGGCGGCGCGCACCTCGCGGAGGAGCGAGGCCGGGTCGGCGGGCTGGAAGACCAGGCCGGCGGCCCCGTGCTCCACCAGCGCCGGCAGCGGCCCGAGGCCGGAGACGGCGGCCGGCGTCCCGAAGGCGAAGGCCTCGCGGAGCACCATGGGGAAGCCCTCGAACCAGGTGGAGGGGAGGACGAGGAGGCGGGCCTGCGCGATCTCGGCCTCGGCCCGCGCGGCCGGGAGCTGGCCGAGGAAGGTGACGCGGACCAGCCCGGCGGCGCGCCCCTCGAGCGCGGCGCGCTCCGGGCCGTCGCCCACCAGCCGGAGCTCCGGCGCCGCGGCGCCCCAGGCCGCCCAGGCCTCGAGGAGGTGGTGCACCCCCTTCTCCCGGGAGAGCCGCCCCACGTAGACGGCGCAGGGGCGCCTCGCCGCCCAGGGCACCACCTCGGGCGCGCCCGGGTAGAAGTTGGGCTTCACGTGGACCCGCTCGGCCGGGAGGCCGGCCGCCACCATGAGGTCGCGCTGGAACGCGGTCAGGGCCACGAAGGCATCGACGTGGCGCCGCCAGAGGCCGAGCCAGCGGGCGAGCGCCACCCCGGCGGCCAGCGGCAGCGTGGCGACGCGGCTGCCGCGGTAGCAGCCGTGGCGCAGGGAGGGGAGCACGGAGCGCTGGTCGAGGCACTCGGTGCAGGGCAGGCCATTGCGCACCGGGAGCGCGGCCGGGCAGAAGAGCCGGTAGTTGTGCAGGGTGAGGACGCGCGCGGCGCGCTGGCCGACCGCCGGGAAGACGGCCGGGGAGATGAGCGGGAAGGTGTTGTGGGCGTGGACCACGTCGGGCTGGAACGCCTCGACGGTCCGGCGCACGGCCGCGGCGGTCCACGGGTTCCAGGGCGTCGCGGCGGCCCCCTGGACCGTGCCGAGCCAGCCGCGGCGCCGGAGGTCGTCGCTGCGCCGGACGAAGACCTCGACCTGGTGGCCGGACCTGGTGAGGAGGTCGCGCTCCGCCTCGAAGGCGGCGTTCTCGCCCGACGGGGCGGCCGAGCCGTAGTGGTTGTGGACCAGGAGGACGCGCACTTCGAGATGACACCGGGGGCCGCCAGAACGGGCATGGCACCCAACGGGGAGGGATCCGGACCCGGCGTCGCGAGAGTCCTGGCCGTGCCCGCGGCTTCCCGCCGGCTCGCTCAGCCCTGGACGGCGGCGGGGCGCCGGCGGGACGCAGCCCGGTGAGCGAGGGCGGCCTCGAGGGCGGACAGGTAGGCCTCCACCGCCTCGTCGAAGGTCGATTCCATGCGCGAAGGCCGCGGCACCTCGAGCCCCGCCAGCGAGACCGGCGGTGCCTGGGCGAGCCAGCGTCCCAGCGCGGCGTCGAGCGCCTCCGGGCTCCCGGCATCGACCACCTCACCGCTGCGCCCGCTCGCCACCAGCACGCGCGCGCCCGCCCGGTCGCTGCAGATCACCGGCAGGCCGGCGATGAGCGCCTCGTTCACCACCGCGCCGAAGGGCTCATGGGCCGAGGGGAGGGCGAAGACCGAGCCGAGCCGGTACCAGGCGGCCAGGGGCTCGCCCTCGAGCCGTCCGGCGAAGATGACGCGCCCTGGGGCCACGGCGGCGGCGCGGCGCTCCAGCGTGGCCCGCTCCGGCCCGTCGCCCACCAGCACCAGCCGCAGGTCGGGCCAGGCCGCCTGGAGGCGGGCAGCCGCGTCGACGAGGCGATCCACCCGCTTCTCCGGCGCCAGCCGGCCGACGTAGAGGAGGACCCGCCGGCCCAGCAGCCCGCGCGCCTCGGCCTCGGCGCCGGCGGCCGGGCCAGCCCGCAGGAGGCGCTCGGCCAGGGCCCGCTCGTCTTGCACCAGCGGGGACGCCACCACCGGCTGGGTCGCGCGATAGCGGCCGCGGTAGAGGGCGCGCGCCTCCTCCGAGTAGGTGAGCAGGCCGTCCGCCAGGGGCTGCAGCACCCGGCGCCCCAGCGCGTGGAGCCGGGTCTCGACCTCGACCGAGGCGGGGTTGTCCTCGGTGGCGACGAGATGGGCGAAGTCGCGGCCGCCGAGGAGCCGGGCCGCCTGCACCGCCAGGGTGGCCTGCCCGAACTCGGTGGTCACGACCACCTCCGGCCGGACGTCGCGGATGGCGGCGCCGATCCCGAGCCGGATGGTGCGCCCGGCCAGGTCGAAGCCGCGGCGCAGGAAGGCCGGCGGCTCGATGAGCCGGGCCCGCAGGGCGGCCTGGTCGAAGGGCTGGTTGGCCACCTGGTCGGACAGGAAGACCAGCCGGAGGGCGCACCGGCGCGCCAGCGCATTGAACATGTCGACCCGGTACGGGGCGAGGGCGGGGTGGAGGATGAGGACCTGACGCAGGGGCATCTGTCCGCCTGACACCTGGCGGGGCCCGGGCGTGCCAGCCCGTGGAGCCTCTGGCCCGGAACGGCCGTCCGGCAGCCCCCGGTGGGTCCCCAGGGCGGGCGGTTGGCCGTCCGCTCCTCTCCCGCGGGTCAACCGCTCCGAGAGGTCCACCCATGCACGCCGCCATCACCTCCCTCGTCGCCCTCCTCGCCGCGCTCGCCCTCACCCCGCCCGTGCGGCGGCTGGCCATCAGGCTCGGAGCCATCGACCACGCGCTGAGCTCCCGCAAGATCCACGGGCGGCCCATCCCCAGGCTGGGCGGCCTCGCCATCGTGGGCGGCTTCTACCTGGCGCTGGCGGCGGTGGCGCTCCTCGACCCCGCCGTCCTCGACCTCCTCCGGGAGGACGGCGCCCGCACCGGCGCCCTCCTGCTCGGCGGCCTGGTGGTGGCCGGCCTCGGCGTCCACGACGACCTCCACGGCGCGACCGCGCGGGTGAAGCTGCTGGTCGAGCTCGGCCTGGCCGCGCTGCTCTACATGGCCGGCTACCGCATCGACGCGGTGGCCCTTCCGTTCATCGAGCCCATCACGCTCGGGTGGCTCGGCCTGCCGGTCACGCTCCTCTGGATCGCCGGCGTGGTGAACGCGGTCAACCTGGTCGACGGGCTCGACGGGCTGGCGGCCGGCGTGGCGCTGGTGGCCGCGGCGGCCACCGGCCTGCTCGCGGCGGTGGGGGGCAGCGGCGTGGTGGTGATCCTGGCGGCCGCGCTGGGCGGGGCCGCGCTCGGCTTCCTGCGCGCCAACTTTCACCCCGCCTCCATCTTCATGGGCGACACCGGCAGCCTCTTCCTGGGGTTCGTGCTGGCCGCGACCTCCCTTCGCACCCACCACGACGCCTCGACCGCGGTGGGGCTGCTGGGGGCCGCGCTGGTGCTGGGGCTGCCCATCGCCGACACCGCGCTGGCGATGGCGCGCCGCGCGCTGCGCGGGGCCCCGCTCTTCAGCGCCGACCGGGGTCACCTCCACCACCGGCTGCTCGGCCGCGGGTTCGGCCACCGCGACGCGGTGCTGGTCCTCTACGGGGTGTCCCTGCTCTCCTCCGCGGGGGCGGTGCTGCTGGCGCTCGGCAGCGGCGCGCTCGACGCGCTGGTGCTGGCGACGCTCGCGGTGGGGTGCCCGCTGGCGCTCTGGCGGCTCGGCGTGCTTCGCCTCGCGCACCTCCCGGCGCTGCTGGTGGAGCGCCGGCGCAACCTGGCGCTGCGGTCCGACCTGCTGGTCATCCGGGCCAACCTGCGCCGCGCCGGAGGCTGGGGCGACGTCTGGCCCGCGGTGCGCCGGGCGGCCGAGCTGCTCGGCGCCGGCGGCGTGGAGCTGCAGGTGGCGCTCCGCGGCCTCGGCGAGCCGGAGGTGCGTTACGCGGCCGGCCCGGCGGGGGACGGGCTCCTGTGCGCCCGGGCGGCGCTGGCCGCCGGTCCGGCGCGGGGCCACGTCGAGCTGCGGTGGAGCGACCGGGCAGCGCTCGACCGGGACACCGAGATCGCGCTCGAGCTCCTCTGCGGAGACGTCAGCGCCGCGGCCGGCCGGCTGCAGCGGGGCCGCGCCGCCTGATTGTGCGGCGCCTTCGCCGGTGGTCAGCCGGCCCGCTCGAAGCGGGCCCACTGCGCGTCGCCCCCCGCCCCGCGCCGCAGGCCGGCCAGGGCCGGCGCCGCCGCGGGCAACGTGAGCGCGACCCAGGCCGCGTCGAGGGCCAGGCGGAGCGCCGAGGGGGCCATGGCGCGGATCCGGTTGGCCAGGCTCCCGCGGCGCTGCGCGGAGCGCTGGTACCGGTAGGAGAGGAAGCGTCGCGCCAGGGGGAGCCACGGCTCCCGCTCGACCCGGTGCTCGGCCAGCCGCCAGCCGTGGCGCTCGCCGTAGCGGCGCAGCGCCTCGCGGGTCCAGCGGGTCAGGTGGTTGGGCGGCATGTCGACGAGCGCGCCGTGCCGCTCGAAGTAGTCAACCCGCCGGTCGCTCGGCACGGCCACGAAGAGCGCCGCGCCTGGCCGGGCCAGCGCGGCCAGCCGGGCGAAGACCTCGTCGGGCCGGTCGAGGTGCTCCAGCACCTGGAACAGGCAGAGGGCGTCGTAGCGGCCGTCCTCGTCGGCCGGCAGGGCCCGGAGGTCGACCGCCTCGCAGCGGACCCCCAGCGCCTGGACGGCGGCCCGTCCGTAGTCGGAGAACTCGGTGGCGAGCACCCCGGCGGGCGGGAAGGCCTCGCGGGGCAGGCGCCGCAGGAAGGCGCCGTCGCCAGCGCCGACCTCGAGCAGCGTGCGCGGCCGACCGACCCCCGCGGCCAGCGCCTCGAGCGTGATGGCGTGCTCCCACTTGTCGGCCGGGTAGCGGGTCCGCTGGTAGGCGAGCCCGTAGAAGGTGGCGTCGCCGCCCACGAAGGGCTCGGCGTGCCCGAAGCCGCAGGCGCGGCACCGCATGACCCGGCAGCGCTCGCTGCCCCAGCGAGCGCGGATGTGGCTCTCCAGGGCCCGGTGGCGGGCTGGATCCGCCTCGGCGAGGACGAAGTGCTGCGCCGCCGTGGCGCTGTCCACCTCGAGGACGGTGGCTCGCTCGGCGCCACCGCAGGCCGGACAACCGCGCCGGCCACCTTCCTCCTGCTGCTCACCCATGGCGCCACCTCCCCACTCGACAAGACACCCGGGCTCGCGTCCAGGGGCAATGCCCATTCGGAGCGTGGCGCGTGGCCTGCCGGTGCTGGTGAGCTGGAAGGGGAGGGGCGCGGTCAGTCGGCGACGGCCAGCAGCCGATCCCGCAGCGGCTCGTCGAGCGGGCGCGCGCCGAGCCAGATGGAGAAGTAGACGCGGGCGAAGTCGGCCCCCTCGATGAGCGCGAGGCGGCGGCCGTTGAGGGTCAGCTCGGTGCCGGCGCCCGGCAGGTAGCTCAGGGCGTAGCGGTCTCCCGGCTTGACGTCGACGTAGGCGGCGGAGAGCCGGTCGAGCCGCTCGCGCAGCGGGGCCAGCGCCTCGGGGCTGAAGCCCTGGGCCAGCAGCTTGTCCGCTGCGGCGCCGAAGTCGGGCCCGGAGATCCCGACCAGGTAGCTGAACTCGAGCCGGCGTGGCAGGTCCTCGGCCGGGTCGAAGGGCCCGGCTCCGGGCGGCAGGTAGAAGGCCGCGGCGTAGACCTTGACGACCCACTTCCAGCGGTAGAGCGCGGCGCCGCGCAGCTGGAGCGGCTCGCCCTGCGCGCTGGCCTGCGCGGAGAAGCGGGTCTCGCCCACGGTGACGTCGGCCCACGCCTGGGCAGACGGCAGAAGCAGCAGCAGCGCCGCGGTGACCAGCCCCCTGGTGTCCCGCCACGTGAGCCGCCTCATGCCGCCCGCCCTTCCGGCGCTTCGCCCCCGCCCTTCTCGAAGAGGTAGTGGCTGACCAGCCACTCCTGCCCGCCCCGGTAGCCCCAGAGCTCGGCGCAGGCCATGAAGAAGATGCGCCACATGGCGAGCCGCCGCGGCGCCTGCTCCGGGCCGTAGGCGCGCTCCAGCACGGAGAGAGCCGGCTCGCGGGCGGCGTCGAGGTTGGAGAGCCAGGCCTCGGCGGTCTTCTGGTAGTGGCGGCCGTCGACGCGCCAGTGGTCGACCACCGCGAGGTCGCGCTGGAAGTAGAGGAGCAGGTCGTCGGAGGGCATCTGCCCGCCGGTGAAGAAGTGGGCGCTCATCCAGTCCGAGGCGTCGCGGACCTCGAACGGGTAGGCGAACTGGCGGTGCGTGAAGATGTGGACGAAGAGCCGCCCGCCGGGGACCAGCCAGCTGGAGACGCGCCCCATCAGCGCCTCGTAGTTGCGCATGTGCTCGAACATCTCCACCGAGAGGATGCGGTCGAAGCGCCGCCCGGTGTCGAAGCTGCGGGCGTCGGCGGTGATGACCTCGAGGTTGGTGAGGCCGCGGGCGCGGGCCCGGGCCTCGATGAAGGCGCGCTGGTCGCGGCTGTTGGAGACCGCGGTGATCCGGGCGGCCGGGAAGCGGGCGGCCATGAAGAGGCTGAGCGAGCCCCAGCCGCAGCCGAGGTCGAGCAGCCGCATGCCGTCCTTAACGCCGGCCCGCTCGACGGTGAGGCGCAGCATCGCCTCGTCGCTGGAGGCGAGGTCGTCGTCGGCGCGCTCCCAGAGGCCGGCGCTGTACTTCATGTGCGGGGAGAGGACCCGCTCGAAGAAGGCGGGCGGGACCTCGTAGTGCTGCTCGTTGGCGGCGGCGGTCTCGATGGCCACCTCGCTGGCGCGGCAGGTCTCGACCCAGCGCATGAGCCGGGCGTGGCGCGCGATCTCGTCGCCGCGCCCCTCCTCGGAGAGCCGCTCGGCGAGGAGGCGGCGGATGCCGAAGCGGACCAGGGCGTCGGGGAGGAGGCCGCGCTCGGCCAGGGCGAGGTACCAGGGGGCGCGTGCACCGGTGGAGGGGGCCGGCTCGTTGTCCATGGGGTCGATCTAATCGGCGGACAGAGGCATGACAACATATGGACAAGCGCCATGCGGGACGTAAGTATTTGTTTTTCAGGGCGGTGGGGCGGCCGCCGGGTCAGGATTGGCCTTCGGGACCTCGGAGTTCATCGTGGAGGGTCAGGGTCGGATGGAGTCCGCGAAGACCGAGAAGGCAGCCGCGTGGCCGGAGGTCGCGCTCTTCCTCGAGTTGCCCATCGAGCAGGAGTGGCGGACCATCGGGTTGCTGCGTCGCTCGATGTTCGAGAGGCTCTCGGCGGCCCACATCGACCGCGACGGGGCGCAGCGGATCGGCATGGTGGTGTCGGAGCTGCTGGAGAACGCCGTGAAGTTCGGGCTCTGGTCGCGCCGGGACAGCCTGGCCGGGCGAGCCAGCCTGAGAATCGAGGGCGCCGGTCGAGCCCTGGCCGTCACGGTGTCCAACCCCGTCGACGCCGCCAACCCCGGCGTGCTGGAGTTGCTGGAGCGCCTCTGCGACATCGACCAGGCCACGCCCGAGGAGGCCTACCTGGCGCGCATCCGGGCCCTGCTCTCCGACCCCACCGCCGGTCCCGGCGGGCTGGGCCTGCTGCGGATGGCCTACGAGGCCGGTTGCCGGATCTCCGCGAACGTGACGGCGGGTGGCGTGCTGCACGTCCGCGCCGACATGCACATCTGACCGGCGGCAGCAGGCCGGCGGCTCCGGGTGGAGGCGGGAGGCCTCGCCCGACAGTCGCTTTGGTCAGCGAGCCCTTTGCACTAGTGTTGGTGGAACAGGAGGACCCATGGAGACCAACCTCGATGAACTTCGGACCACCATCGACCGCGAGGTGCCCGGCGCGCTGCGCGTGCACTTCGCGGGCAAGAGCGCCAGCCGGGAGGCCGGCAAGGTGCTGGCCCCGGTGTTCGACGACGTGCTCGCCACGGCCGCCGAGGAGCGGCGCACCATCGAGTGCCACTTCGAGCGGCTGGAGTACTTCAACTCCTCCACCATCGCCGCCCTGGTCCAGTTCATCCGGGCGGCGCAGCGGGCCCGCATCCCCATCACCGTGGTCTACGACGCCAAGCAGCGCTGGCAGGCCATGTCGTTCGACGCGCTGAAGCGGGCCTTGCGTCCCTTCGAGACCGGGAGCTCGCCGGCCGTCCGCTTCGCGGAGGTGTGACCGTGAGGCGCTGCTTCCAGGTCGAGCTGCCAGTCAACCCGGAGTGGGAGGCCATCGAGCCCTTGCGCAAGACCATCGTGGCCTGCCTGCGGGCCGTCTTCGGCGACCTCCAGGTCTGCGAGTCCCTCGCCATGGTGGCCGGCGAGCTCCTCGAGAACGCCGTCAAGTTCGGCGCTCGCACGTCCGGCCGGGAGCCGGGGCTCCGGCTCTGGGTGGTCGGCGACGAGCTGGGCGTCGGCATCGAGGTCTCCAACCAGGTCGAGCCATCCGACCCGAAGGTGGCCCGGCTCCGCGAGGAGCTGGAGCGCATCGGCCGCGCGCCGTCGCCGCGTGAAGCCTACCTGGACGCGTTGCGCCGAGTGGCGCTGGGGGGCAACAAGGCCGGGCTCGGGCTGTCGCGAATCGCCCACGAGGGCGGCTGCGACCTCTCCATCGTCGAGGAAGACGGCCTCCTCCTCGTCCGGGCCAACACCCGCAGCCTCCAGGCGCGGCCGCCCACCCCGGCACCTCCGGCTTGAGGCGAGCCGTTCTTCGCCGGGAGCCGACAGCCTCCTTCGGCTATGATTGAAGGATGTCCATGGCTGAGACCGTCGAGCTGGACTTGCCACCGACCTGGAGCGCCATCCAGCCGGTCTGGGCTCCCTGTCACAACGCGCTCCTCCGCGGCGGCCTCGCCGAGGACGAGGCCTACTCGCTCAGCATGGTGGCCCAGGAGCTCCTCGAGAACGCCGTCAAGTACGGCGACGCCGCGAGCCCACGCCCCATCCACCTGTCCATCTCGTTGACCCCCGCCGAGGTCACCATCGAGGTGAAGAACCGCGTCGCCGTCGCCGACGCCGAGCTGACGCGGTTCGACCGGGCCATCCAGTGGCTGCGGAGCTACCAGGATCCCTTCGAGGCGTACGTGGAGCGGCTCAAGCTGGTCTCCGCAGAGTCCTACCGCGGCGGCCAGAGCGGCCTCGGCCTCACCCGCATCGCCTACGAGGCGAACTGCCTCGTCGACTTCTACGTCGACGAGGAGAGCACGCTGGCGGTGTCGGCAGTGTACACGCGCCCCCGGGCACCCAGGCCCTGATGAGCCACCAGGATCCGACGAACCCGTCGCCGGTCTCGCGCCGCGCCCGCCTGGTGCGCCAGGAGGGGGCCGTGGAGGTCACGCTGAAGCGGGGAACCCGCCTCTCACCACGGGTGGAGTTCGAGCTTCCCGGCCCGCCTGCAGGCGAGGTCTTCCAGCAGCTGGTGGTCGACCTCGGGGACCGCGAGGAGTCGCTGGGGCCCTGCCGCCTCGAGCGCGAGGCCGGCGAGCTGGGCCAGGGCCGCCTCGTCTTTCTCGACCAGGTCTACGACGCCGACGCGCTCGTCGAGGCGGGGCGCGTCGTCGACCTGGGCGCTTTCTTCCAGAACCTCCCCATGGTGCTGGGCCAGAAGGAGCACGTCCGCCGGGAGTTCCGCGACTTCGTGGCCGATGCGCTCTACGACCTCTCGGTCTTCAAGAAGTTCTTCGACGAACAGGATCGGTTCTTCGCGGGCGAGCCGGCCGACGTGGCGGCCGCGGCCCAGGCGGCGGTCCACCGGGTGGAGGGGCCGCGCTTCTTCGCCCACATCGACGCCCACCTGGCCGGGCTGGACGAGCAGGTTCGCGACTTCACGCTGGAGGAGCACGAGCGCCACGGCTTCTACCTGCGCCGGCAGGGCTGGTCGGTGATCCTCTCCTCCGCCTTCATCAAGCGCTCCAACCTGAAGCCGCGGGGCTACGCCGGCGACGCCGAGATGATGAGGATGATCTACGAGAACCGGCCCATGGGCCGGAACCTCTTCAACCAGCTGCTCCACCTCCATCCCGTCTCCCACCCGGGGGCGGAGGCCGTTCGCAGCCGTCGCCGGCTGGTGCCAGCGGCGCTGCGCGAGGTGCTGGCCTCCCGCCCCGCCGCCGAGCCCTTCCGCGTCTTCTCGGTGGCGGCCGGCCCGGCCTGGGAGCTGCGGGACGTCTTCCGCACGGTGGCGGACGCCAGGCGGATCGAGGCGGTGCTCCTCGACCAGGACCCCGAGGCGCTCAACCTGGCGCGGGACGGGGTCGCCAGCCTCGAGGCCGAGCTCGGCCACCCGCTGCGCGTCCAGTACGTGGAGGACTCGGTGCGGACCATGCTGCGCGGGCGCGGCCTGGCCGAGCGGATCGGCCGCTTCGACTTCATCTACTCCATGGGGCTCTTCGACTACCTCACCCCGCCCGTGGCGCGCGCCGTGCTGTCCCGCCTCTTCGACCTGCTGCTCCCGGGCGGCGTGATCGTGGTCGGCAACTACCACGCGCGCAACCCGAGCCGCCTCTACATGGAGTACTGGCTCGACTGGCGGCTCTACCACCGCACCGAGGCCACCTTCCTCGAGCTGGCCGAGGGGCTGCCGGCCTGCCGGCGGGAGGTCACCTTCGACGCCACCGGGTGCCAGATGTTCCTCACCCTGGAGCGCGCCCCGTGAGCGCGCCAGCGGCGAGGGGTGCGGGGGAGTCGGAGGCGGTCCGCACCGCCTTCGAGATCTACCGGGAAGGGCTGACGCACCGGGCCTCGGCCAGCGTGGCCATCCTCGGCGGGCTCCTCATCCCGCTCTTCTTCATCCTCGACGCCTTCGTCATGCCCGGCGACCTGCTGGGCCGCTTCGCCGTCTACCGCGCCGCGGTGACCGGCCTGATCTGGCTCCAGTGGGTCTTCATCCGCCGGACGCCGCCGACCCGCTGGTCGACCCTCCACGGCTACTTCCTCACCTTCACGGCCGGCCTCATGATCTCCTGGATGACCGTCGATCTCGGCGGCTTCGACTCCAGGTACTACGCCGGGCTCATGCTGGTGGTGGTGGCGGTCAACCTGCTGCTCCCCTGGCGCCCGGTCCACTCCGCCGCCAACGGCTTCATCACCGTGGCGCTCTACGTGGTGCTGGGGGCGGCCTTCGGCGGACCCTTCGAGGCGGGCAACCTCGCCGGCAACCTCTTCTTCCTCTGCTCCATGGTGGTGGTCGCGGTGGCCTCGACCAGCCTGCGCCACGACCTCCTCGAGCGGGAGTTCATCCTCCGCGCCGAGCTGCTCACCACCAACGTCACGCTCGACCGGTCCCGGCTGGAGCTCAAGGAGGCCCGGGACGCGCTCTGGGGGGAGATGGAGGTCGCCACCCGCATCCAGACGGCGCTCCTGCCACCCGATGGGCGGCTCGGGGACTTCCAGGTGGCGGCCCGCATGCAGCCGGCCGCCGAGGTGGGCGGGGACTACTACGACATCATCCACCTGCCGGGCGGTCGCAGCTGGGTCGCCATCGGCGACGTCTCGGGGCATGGCGTGGAGTCGGGGCTGGTGATGATGATGACCCAGGCGAGCATCCTCACCGTGCTCCAGGCCCGGCCCGACTGGGGTCCGGCCCAGGCCTTCAACGCCGTCAACGCGGTGCTCTGGGAGAACCTCACGCGCCTGCGCACCGGTCGCTACATGACGCTCAACCTGGCCAGGCTGGAGGCCGACGGACTCACCCTGGCAGGAAAGCACCAGGACCTGCTGGTCTGGCGGCGGGCCGAGCGACGCGTCGAGGTGGTCTCCAACGAGGGCTGCTGGCTGGGCGTGGTCCCCGAGCTGCACGGCGCCGTCGTCGACCAGCACCTGGCGCTGGCCGAAGGTGACCTGGTCCTCTTCTACACGGATGGTGTCAGCGAGGCGATGTCGGCCGACGGCGAGATGTTCGGGGTGGAGCGCCTCGCCCGGGTCCTGGCCGAGGCGGCGGACCTGCCGCTCCCGGAGACCCTGAACCACCTCTTCGCGGCGGTGGAGTCGTTCCAGGCGCGCCAGGATGATGATCTCACCATGCTCCTGGTCCGGCGCGAGGCCCCCTGAAAGGGGCCCCGATCGGTTGACTCTGGAGTCAACCTCCTCTTGCCGCGGCGCGTCGAACTCTGTAACGTCCGATCTTCCCCCTCGGAGGTCCGCCGTGATCGACAAGAAGGTCGACAGCTTCGTCCAGTCGCTCTGCATGGGCCGCATCGAGGAGGAGATCCTCTTCCCGTACCCGGTCATGAAGGCGGCCGAGCGCGACGTCCTCGAGCAGGTGACGGCCAGCATCGACCAGCTGCTCTCGGGGCGCGAGAAGGAGTTCCGCGCCTGGGACGTCAAGGGCGAGCTGCCCCCCGAGTTCATCGAGGAGCTCAAGTCGTTCGGCCTCTTCGGCCTGATCGTCCCCGAGGCCCACGGCGGGCTCGGCTTCGGCTCGGCCGCCTACTCCCGCGTGCTCCACCAGATCGCCACCCACGACGGCTCGGTGGCGCTCACCGTCGGCGCCCACAGCTCCATCGGCATGCGCGGCCTGCTGCTCTTCGGCACCGAGGCCCAGCAGGCCCGGTGGCTGCCGAAGCTGGCCACCGGCGAGCTGATCGCCGCCTTCTGCCTCACCGAGCCGGGCGCCGGCTCCGACGCCGCCTCGATCCGGACCAACGCCCGGCGCGAGGGCGACGGCTGGGTGCTCAACGGCGAGAAGCTCTGGATCACCAACGGCGGCATCGCCGGCTTCTACACGGTCTTCGCCAAGACGCCGTCGGGCAACGGCGACGGCAAGGCCCACATCACCGCCTTCATCGTCCCGCGCGACCTGCCCGGCGTCTCCACCGGTCCCCACGAGGACAAGATGGGGATCCGCGCCTCCAACACCACCACGGTGATCTTCGAGGACGTCAAGCTCACTGACGAGCACGTGCTCGGCGAGGTGGGGCAGGGCTTCAAGGCGGCCATGAAGATCCTCAACGCCGGCCGCTCCGGCCTCGGCGGCGGCTGCGTCGGCGGCATCAAGAAGCTGATCCAGATGACCACCCGGCAGGCCAAGGAGCGCCGCCAGTTCGGCCGCCCCATCGCCGAGTTCGGCCTGGTGAAGCAGAAGATCGGCGAGATGGTGGTCGACGCCTACGCCACCGAGAGCGTGGTCGGCGTGGTGGCCGGCCTCTCCGACCAGGGCTACGAGGACTACGCCGTCGAGGCGGCCATCTCCAAGGTCTTCGGCACCGAGGCGCTCTGGCGCTCGGCCGACGAGGCGCTGCAAGTGGCCGGCGGCAACGGCTACATGCGCGAGTTCCCCTACGAGCGGATCATGCGCGACGTCCGCATCAACCGGATCTTCGAGGGGACCAACGAGATCCTGCGGCTCTTCATCGCCCTGACCGCCCTCAACCGCGTCGGCATCCAGCTCAAGGAGCTGGCCACCGGGCTCAAGGGCGCCATGAACGATCCCATCAAGGGGTTCGGCCTCCTCTCCGACTACGCCATGAAGCACGCCACCATCCGCACCGGGCTGGTCGGGGAGAAGCGCAGCTTCAGCAAGCTCCACCCGGCGCTGGCCGAGATCGGCGACCACTACGAGGGGCTGGTGCGCGAGGTGGCCTGGGTGGCCGACCGCGAGCTGCGCCGCTACGGCAAGGAGATCATCGGCAAGCAGTTCGTCTCCAAGCGGATCGCCGACGTGCTCATCGACCTCTTCGTCACCGCCTGCGTCCTCTCCCGGGTCACCGCCTCGCTGGAGAAGCTGGGCGACAAGGGGGCGGCCCACGAGCTGGAGATCGCCCGGGTCTTCTCCCGGGCGGCGCGCAGCCGCATCCGCGGCAACCTCCACCGCGTCGACTCGAACGACGACGCCCTGGTCACCTCGCTGGCCGACGACGCGCTGGAGCGCGAGGCCTACGGCTGGGACCTGATGACGAGCTAGCGGTGCGGCCGGGCGGTCAGCGGCTGGCGTGCCAGGAGTCGCGGATCTTCGCCCAGGCGCCGCGGAGGTCGAAGAGCACCTCTCGCAGTTCGGGGCTGAGCTGCCAGGCGAGCGTGCAGAAGAGGGCCACGAAGCCGATCCAGAAGGCGGCCTCCCAGGCCGGCAGCCAGGGGAGCGCCGCCCTGGCCGGGGCCCGGCGCAGCGCGGCGCCGGCGGAGTCGAGCGGGCGGCGGAGCAGCGACCCGAGCAGCACCAGGATCAGCAGGCTCGCCCAGAGCGGCAGCCCCGGCGACCAGCCCAGGATCCGTCCGTTGGCGATCAGCAGCGCCGCGCAGACCGCCTCGGCGACCAGCAGCGCCGACCCCCAGAAGGCGATCACCGGCACCAGCAGCGCCGTCACCACCTGGCGCGCGTAGCTGACGGGCGGTGTCGCGCCCGCATTCTTCCAGCTCGACTTCCACTTCGCCCACGGCCCCTGCAGCCCACGCTCCAGCGTGGCGTAGTGGCGCTTGGCCTCGTCGACCAGCCCCTGCGCGCTGAAGGGGAGGCCGCGCGCCGCGGCCCGCTCCTCGGGCGAGCCGGCCGCGGGCACCACGAAGAGCAGCACCAGGTAGACCAGCAGCCAGGCGCCGCTGGTGACCAGGGTGAGGATCACGAAGGCGACCCGCACCAGGTTGGCGTCGAGCCCGAAGAAGGCCCCCAGGCCGTTGCAGAGCCCGCCCAGCTCGGCTCCCTCCAGCACCCGGTAGAGCCGGCGGACCGGCGCGGCGCCCGGGGGGACCGGCGAGGCGGGGGGCGGCGTGGGAGGCGCGTCGGGGCCGACCTCGGCCGGCGTCCCGACCGGCCCCATCTCGACGAGCACCTGCGCCATCTCGTCGGCGGTGACCACCGACTTGTGCGGGGCGAGCAGCCGGGCGCACTTGTCGGCGATGGCCTGCTCGAGGTCGCCGAGGATCTCCTCGCGGTCGGGGTCGACGGCGAGCTGGGCGGCGGCCCGGTCGAGGTAGGCGCGGAGCGCCTCGTAGCCGGCGGTCTCGAAGGCGAAGGCCAGGCCGTGGAGGCTGGCGTGGATGACCTGCTGCATGGCTACTCTCCCATCCGTTCCACGGTGGCGTGGAGCGTCTTCCAGTAGGCGTTGAGCTCGCCGAGCCAGCCGCGCCCCTTGGCGGTGAGCCGGTAGTACTTGCGGGGGGGGCCAGCCTCCGACTCGACCCACTGGTAGTCGAGCAGCTCGGCGCGCCGCAGCTTGGAGAGGAGCGGGTAGAGCGTCCCCTCCTGGGTGGCGAACTCGGTGCCGCTCAGCTTCTGCAGGATGTCGGCGGCGTAGACCTTGTCGCCGGCCACGATCTTGAGGACCAGGTACTCGAGGAGCCCCTTGCGGATGGCGCTGAAGCGGTCGAGGTCAGGCGGCATGGCAGGTACCTTTCTACTGCAAGGTAGTGGGTGTTGTCAAGTGACCGCCTCCTGACCAGCCATGCCCGGATAATCCATTGACCCCGGGTCGGGTCCGGTTAGACCCTTCGTATGGCCCAGACCATCGACTTCGCCGCGCTCGACCTGCAGGACGCCCTCGACCTCGCCATCCTCATCGAGGAGGAGGCCCGCGAGCGGTACCAGGGGTTCCAGAAGCTGGTCGGTGGCCGCTACAAGGGCGACGCCGCCGACGTCTTCAAGCTGATGGCCGAGAACGAGGGGAAGCACCACGCCGAGCTGGTGGCGCGGCGCACCCAGCTCTTCAAGGACGCCCGCTCGCGCGTCGACAGCAGCTGGATCGAGGACGTCGAGGCCCCCGACCGCGGCGCGCCGCGGGTCTTCATGGGGCCGCGCCAGGCCTTCGAGGTGGCGCTCCTCTCGGAGGAGAAGGCCTACGACTTCTTCGCCGCCGCGCTGCCGCACCTCAAGGACGCGAAGGTCCGGGCCCTCTTCGAGGAGCTCAAGGGCGAGGAGGCGCAGCACAAGCGGCTCATCCAGAAGCGGCTGGCCTCCCTGCCGCCCGGCCCCGACATCGAGGAGAAGGACGCCGACGAGCCGGGCTCGGACGGCGGGTAGGCGCCCAGGGGTCCCGCCGGGCGACTGGCGGGAGCGGGACCTGCCTCACCGCAGCGACGCGTTGATCTCGTCGAGCACCGCCCGCGACGGGCGCACCTGCTCGGGCGGCAGCGTCGAGAGCGGCGCGGCCACCAGCCCGAGCCGGGTCGAGAGGTCGGGGGCCGCCGGGTCGAGGAAGAGCATGCCGGTCAGCACCTCGCCGCCGCGGGCCGCCTCCATGAGCCGGGCCATGGCCCTCACCCGGTCGGAGGGGTCGTAGTCGGCCTCCAGCTTCTTGAGCCGCAGGTGGGAGCCGTCGTGCAGGGTCACGTCCTGCGTGGTGCCCGCGTCGTAGTCGACGTCGATCTCCGCGAAGGCCGGCACGAAGGAGAGCTCCTGGAGCGGCTCGTCGTGCTCCTTCACGAAGGCGAAGCTCTTGGTCGAGCCCTCGTGGTCGTTGAAGGTGACGCAGGGGCTGATGACGTCGAGCAGCGCGGTGCCGCCGTGGGCCACCGCCGCCTTGAGCAGCACCGAGAGCTGCTTCTTGTCGCCCGAGAAGGAGCGCGCCACGAAGGAGGCGCCGAGCTGCAGGGCCAGGGCGCAGATGTCGATGGCCGGCAGGTCGGCCACCTCGCCCCCCTTGAGCGTCGAGCCTGGGTCGGCGGTGGCCGAGAACTGCCCCTTGGTGAGCCCGTAGACGCCGTTGTTCTCGACCACGTAGACCATCGCCACGTTGCGGCGGACCAGGTTGATGAACTGGCCGACGCCGATCGAGGCGGTGTCGCCGTCGCCGGAGACGCCGACGCCGTGGAGCGTCCGGTTGGCCAGCAGCGCCCCGGTCGCCACCGCCGGCATGCGACCGTGCACGGCGTTGAAGCTGTGCGAGCGGCTCATGAAGTAGGCAGGGGTCTTGGAGGAGCAGCCGATGCCGGAGAACTTGGCGACCCGCTCGGGCGGGATGCCGAGGTCGAAGTAGGCCTCGAGGATCCGCTCGGAGATGGCGTTGTGGCCGCAGCCGGCGCAGAGGGTGGTCTTGCCCCCCTTGTAGTCGAGGATGGCGAGGCCGAGCCGGTTGGTGCGCGGCGCCGGGGTGGCCGGGGTGGCAAGCGTGGTGGGCGTGGTGGGCGTGGTGGGAGCGGCCATGTCAGCGCCCCTCCTGGGCGAGCAGCTCTTCGGTGATGCTCCGCGCGTCGAGCGGCAGTCCGGTGCAATGGGCGATCGACCTGAGCCGCCCGGAGAGCGCCGGTTCGAGGTCGAGCTTGAGCAGCGCCAGCAGCTGGGCGTCGCGATCCTGCTCGACCACGTAGACCCGATCGTGGGCGGCCACGAAGTCGCGCACCGACGCGGCGAAGGGCCAGGCCCGGACCCGCAGGTAGTCGGCCTCGAGGCCGGCCTCGCTCCGGAGCTGGGCCAGCGCCTCGCGGAGCGCCGGGTCGGAGGAGCCGTGGGCCAGCAGGCCGATCCGTGACCCGGTCCCGGTGACCACCGGCTGGGGCAGCGCGGCGCGGGCCCCCTCGAACTTGCGCCGCAGCCGCACCATGTTCTTCTCGAAGACGTCGGAGCGCTCGCTGTAGGCGGCCTGCTCGTCGTGGCCGGTGCCGCGCGTGAAGTAGGCGGCCTTCGGGTGGTCGGTGCCGGGAAGGGTCCGCCAGCCGATGCCGTCGCCGTCGACGTCCTTGTAGCGGGCGAAGCCGCCGAGCCGGTCGAGGTCGGCCTTCGAGAGCACCTTGCCGCGATCGAGCGGGGTCTCCGGGTAGGCAAAGGGCATCGACATCCAGCTGTTCATGCCGAGGTCGAGGTCGGAGAGGACGAAGACCGGGGTCTGGAACCGCTCGGCGAGATCGAAGGCCTGGCCGGTCAGCGTGAAGCACTCCTCCACCGACCCGGGGAAGAGCAGCAGCTGCTCGGTGTCGCCGTGGGAGAGGAAGGCGGTCGAGAGCAGGTCGCCCTGCGAGGTGCGGGTCGGCAGCCCGGTCGACGGCCCGATCCGCTGCACGTCGACGATCACCGCCGGCACCTCGGCGTAGTAGCCGAGCCCGGCGAACTCGGACATGAGCGAGATGCCGGGGCCGCTGGTGGCGGTCATGGCCCGGGCCCCGGCCCAGGAGGCGCCGATCACCATGCCGATGGCGGCCAGCTCGTCCTCGGCCTGCACCACCGCGAAGCTGGCCTGGCCGTCCGGGGTGCGCCGGTACTGCTCGAGGTAGCCCTGCAGCGACTCGATCACCGAGGTGGACGGGGTGATGGGGTACCAGGGCACCACCGTCACGCCGGCGAAGAGCGCGCCGAGCGCGGTGGCGGCGTTGCCGTCGATGATGATCTTGCCGCGGGTGGCGTCCATCCGCTCGACGCGGAAGGGGTCGTGCTTCTCGATGGTGGCGGCGTGCTCCAGGCCGGCCCGCACCGCGCGCAGGTTGAGCTCCAGCGCCTTCTGCTTCTTGCCGAAGACCCGCGCCAGCGCCCGCTCCACCTCGGCCGCCTCGAGCTGCAGCAGCCCGGCCAGCACGCCGACGTAGACCATGTTGCGCAGCAGCTTGCGGAGCCGGGCGTCGGAGGTGACCGGCGCCACCAGCTCGTCGAAGGGGACCGGGTAGAAGGCCAGGTCGGCGCGCAGCGCCTCGAGACCGAGCGGCGCGTCGTAGACCACCGCCGCGCCGGGGCGCAGCTGGAGCAGGTCGTCGCGGGCCGTCTCGCCGTTCATGGCGACGAGCAGGTCGACCTCCTTCTTGCGCGCCACCCAGCCCTCGCGCGAGACGCGGATGGTGTACCAGGTGGGGAGCCCGGCGATGTTGGAGGGGAAGAGGTTCTTGCCGGAGACGGGGATGCCCATCTGGAAGAGCGCCCGGAGCAGCACGGTGTTGGCGCTCTGCGAGCCGGAGCCGTTGACGGTGGCGACCTGGATGGAGAAGTCGTTGACGACGGCGCGCTGCGGGGCTGGGGCCCGGCGCGTCGCCTCGAGCTGTGCGGTGGTCATCTTGGGCGGCGGTCTCTTTCCGGGACGAGACCTGGCCTCGTCTCCGTCGAAGAGTTAGCCGGGAACGCCGGGCATTGCCCCTCCCTCGGGCGCAGAGCGTTCGTTGACCCCCGGAAGGGGCCGCCCCCTGGCGCTCCCTGGAGCCTCGCCTACTGCTGGAAGAGCGCCTGCGCCGCTGCCAGCGCTTCGCGGGCGTGCGCGGCGTGCTTGGCCCGCGTGGCCCGCAGCCTGTTGACCAGCTCGAGGCCGGTCTGGTCGCAGGGGGGCAGCTCGACGGCGCTCTGGCCGAGCGGCGTGACCCGCGTGCCCCAGCGCACCAGGTGGGCGCACCAGGTGAGGCCGGCGCCGAAGGCCGGCAGCAGCAGCAGCGCGCCCGGCTCGACCCGCCCCTCCTCCAGCGCCTCGACCAGCGCCACCGGCACGGTGGCCGCCGACATGTTGCCGTAGCGGTGGACGTTGACGAAGACCTTGGCCGGGTCGACGCCGATGCGCCGGCCCACCGCGTCGATGATCCGCAGGTTGGCCTGGTGCGGGATCACCAGATCGACGTCGCCGATGGCGAAGCCGGCCTTGGCCAGCGCCTCCTGCCCGGCCTGCGCCATGCCGACCACGGCGCGCTTGAAGATCTCCGAGCCCTCGAAGATCCAGCGGGTGTGGCCGTAGGGGATGCCGCGGTTGGCGTAGCGGCCGCCCACGCCGCGGATGTCGAGCGCGCCGCGGGCGTCGGCGTAGCAGCCGAGCTTCTCGGAGAGCAGCCCCTCCTCGCGGTCGCTGGCCCGCAGGATCACCGCGCCGCAGCCGTCGCCGAAGAGGATGGCGGTGTTGCGGTCGTCCCAGTCGAGGAACGGGGTGGGGACCTCGCCGCCGACCACCAGCGCGGTCTTGATGACGCCGGTCTTGATGAGGCCGGTGGCGGTCGAGACCCCGTAGAGGAAGCTGGTGCAGGCGGTGTTGAGGTCCATGGCCGCGGCGTTCACGGCGCCGAGCCGGTGCTGCAGCCCCGAGGCGACGTTGGGGGCCATCTCGTCGCCGATGGTGCTGCCGACGATGATGAGGTCGATGGCCGTGGCCGGGAGGCCGGCGCAGGCGAGCGCCCGGGCCGAGGCCACGTACGCCAGCTCGCCGAGCGAGACGTGCGAGACCCGCCGCTCCTTCATGCCGGTCCGGCTGACGATCCACTCGTCGCTGGTCTCGAGGAAGGTGCCGAGGTCGGCGTTGCTGAGCACGGCGGGGGGCAGGCACTTGCCCCAGCCGGTGATGGCTGCGTGGGTCATCGAGGTCCTCGGGGCCTGGTCATTGGGCCGGCGCCGGAAGGTATCGCGGATGCGCCGGGCGGGCTTTACGCGCCGCGGCGTGAACGGCGCCCCCACGCCCGGGGCGCGGCCGCTCTCAGCGCGGCGCGGCGCCGAGCGCGAGGTGGCGCGCCCGCTCGGCCCGCTTGGGCGACAGCTCCACGCCGACGGCGTCGAGGCCGTGGGCGTTGGCCACCGCCAGCATGGTGCCGACGCCACAGAACGGGTCGACCACGGTGCGGCAGCCGGTGTCGGAGAGCAGGAAGCGGGTCACCGCCTCGCAGGGCTCGCGCCCCATGGCCCGGGCCCAGGTCATCTCGCCGAGGCGAGGGAGCACGTCGGGCGAGGAGCGGCCGGGCGGCAGCCGCAGGGCGCGCGAGAAGCAGAGCAGGTGGGCGTAGGCCGGGCGGCCGAAGGTGGTGACGCCGGCCGGGGCCCGGCAGACCACCTTGTGCCAGAGCAGGTGGGCGCCGGCCCGGTCGGCGCCGCTCGAGACCAGGTGGCCCTTGTCGACCCAGCGCCCGTCCCGCTTCACGTCGGTCTGGAAGAAGACGGCCACGGCGTCGTCGGCCACCGCGGCGCAGGCGAGCGCCGCCACCTCCACGAACCAGTCGCGCCAGCCCTCGAAGCCGAGCGCCGGCAGCTCCGAGGCGTCGGGGAGCGAGGTGACCACGGCGTGATCGGCCGGGAGGGGGCCGCGCCGCAGGAAGGCGACGCCGTCTCCCTGCAGCACCTCGCGCCGCGGGGCCGGGCCGGGGGAGAGCCCGCTCACAGCCCGGCCAGCTTGGAGATGATCTCCTTCATGATCTCGGCCGAGCCGCCGGCGATGGGGAGCGCCCGCACGTCGCGCCAGGCCCGGGCGATGTCCGACTCGACCACGTAGCCCATGCCGCCGTGGAACTGCATGCAGTCGTAGGCCACCTCCTGCACCAGGTCGCAGGCGACCAGCTTGGCCATCGAGATCTCCTTGACCGCCACCTGCTGGCGGTTGAAGAGGTCGGCGGCCCGGTAGGTGAGCCAGCGGGCCGCCTCGACGGCCGCCAGGTGCTCGGCGAACTTGTGGCGCCAGACCTGGAAGCTCGAGATGGGCCGGCCGAAGGCGGTCCGCGCCTGCCCGTAGGCCATCGCCTCGTCGAGCATGAGCTGGGCGCCGGCCACCGCGGTCAGCGCCGCCACCAGCCGCTCCCCCTGGAAGCCGGTCATGATCTGGAAGAAGCCCTGGTTCTCCTCGCCGAGCAGGTAGCGGGCCGGGATGCGGCAGTCGTCGAAGTGGAGGATGGCGGTGTCGGAGGAGAGGTTGCCGACCTTCTCCAGCTTCTTGCCGACCGCGTAGCCCTTCACGTCGGTCGGGAAGGTCACCAGCGAGAGCCCGCCATGGCCGGCCTCCCCGGTCCGGACCGCCAGGGTGAGGAAGTCGGCGCGGGCCCCGTTGGAGATCCACATCTTGGAGCCGTTGATGACGTACTGGTCGCCGTCGCGCCGGGCGGTGGTGATGATCGAGGCGACGTCGGAGCCGGCGTTCGGCTCGGAGATGGCCAGCGCCGCCACCTTCTCCCCGGAGAGGGCCGGGGCCAGGAACTCGCGCTTCTGCTCGTCGGTCCCCAGCTCGCCGATGATGGGGGTGGCCATCTCCCCCTGCACCAGCATGGCGGTGCCGAGCCCACCGTTCTTGCAGCGCACCAGCTCCTCGGCGTAGGCCACCACGTACCAGTAGTCGAGGCCGGTGCCGCCCCAGGCCGGGTCGTGGCGGATGCCGAGCAGCCCCAGCTCGCCGAAGCGGCGGAAGAGCGCGCGGGGGAACTCGCCGGCCTCGTCCCACTCGCGGGCGTGCGGGGCCAGCTCCTCCTCGGCAAACTTCCGAACGGTGCGGCGGAAGGCCTGGTGCTCCTCGGTGAACGGCTCGAAGCCGACCATGCTGGACATGGTGCCGAGCAGACCAGAGGCCCGGTGGCGAGGCAAGGCGCGCCGGCCAGGGCGGCTCGCGACCGGGCCTCGTGACCGGGCCTCGTGACCGGGCCTTGCCGCCGGCTGGCGGCTGGGGTCTGCTGCTGCCCTGGAGGCATGGCATGAAGGCGACCGAGTGGACCTGGCGGAGCGGCGACGGGCTGGAGCTGCAGGCGCGCGAGTGGGTGCCCGAGGGCGCGCCGCGGGGGCTGGTGGTGCTGGTCCACGGCTTCGACGACCACGGTGGCCGCTACCAGCACGTCGGCGAGGCGCTGGCCGCCGCCGGCTTCGTGCTCTGCTGCGCCGACACCCGCGGGCAGGGGCGGTCGGCCGGCCCCTGGGCCTGGATCGAGGGCTACGAGAAGCTCATGGAGGACATCGGCGCCTTCCTGGAGCTGGTGAGCTTCAGGCACCCGGGGCTGCAGCGCTTCCTCTATGGCCACTCGATGGGCGGCAACCAGGTGCTCAACTTCCTGCTGCGCCACCAGCCCCGGCTGGCCGGCGCGGTGGCCACCGGTCCCTGGCTGGAGCTCTCGGTCCAGCCGCCCGCCGCGCAGCTGGCGGCGGCCCGCCTGGCCGCGAAGCTCCCGTTCAAGGTGGCGCTCCCCACCGGCATGGACCCGGCCGGCATCTCGCACGACCCGGAGGTGGTGAGGGCCTACCTGGCCGACCCCTGCGTGAAGGGGAAGATCACGCCCCGGCTCCTGGTCAGCATCGTCGACGCCGGCCAGTGGGCGCTGGCCCACGCCGCCGAGCTCAAGGTGCCGCTGCTGTTGCTCCACGGCGACTCGGACCAGATCACCTCGCACGGCGCCAGCCAGCGCTTCGCCGCCGCGGCCGGTCCGCTCGCCACATTCCGCAGCTGGCCGGGCGGCTTCCACGAACTGCACAACGAGCCGGACAAGGCCGCGGTGCTGAAGGTGATCACCGACTGGCTCTCGGCCCGGCTGGCGATCCCGAAGTAGCGGTCCGGCCGGCCGAGCCGGACCGGCCCCGCGCTCAGGTCTCGAGGCTGAGGAACTGCGCCAGCGCGGCGCGCACCGAGCGCTCCACCGCCGGCGGCACCGGCGCCTCGCCGGCGCGGCGGCAGAGCGCCAGCGTGGAGCGGAGCGAGTCGCAGCGGCCGCGGCAGGTCGGACAGGTCTGCAGGTGCTGCTCCAGGTCGGCGCAGGAGGCGCCGTCGATCTCCCCCTCCATGCGGCGGGAGAAGAGCTCGACCACGTCGCGGCAGCTCGAGGCCGGCGCCCCGTCGGCGCCGAGCCCCAGCGCCGGCGCCACACGCTCGCGCACCGCCATGCGGGCCCGGTGGAGCCGGCTCTTGACCGCCTCCACCGTCAGGCCGAGCGCCTCGGCCACCTCGGCGGCCGGCAGCCCCTCGACGTCGCGCAGCACCAGCACCTCGCGGTACATCGGCTCGAGCGCGTCGATGGCCCCGTCGAGCGCCACCTGCAGCTGCTTGCCGGCGGCCGCCTCCTCGGGGGAGCGGGCCGGGTCGGCGACGCTCACGGCGTGGTCGCCGGCCTGGTCGAGCGACTCGACCGAGCGAGGGGCGAACTTGCTGGTGCGCCGCCGCTTGATGCAGAAGCTCCGGGCGATGGTGTAGAGCCAGGTCGAGACCGAGGAGGCCTCGCGGAACTCGGGCAGGGTGCGGGCCGCGGCCAGCAGCGTCTCCTGCAGCACGTCGGCGGCGTCCTCGTCGTCGCGGCACATCTTCTTGCCGAAGCGGTAGACGCGGGCCTGGTGGCGCCCCAGCAGGGCCTCGAGGGCCTTGCGGTCGCCGGCCTTGGCGGCGGCGATGAGCGTGGAGTCAGGCGCGTCCATCAGGCGGCCCGGGCGACGGCCAGGAAGACGTCGAAGCGCCGGGCGGCGCCGCCGACCTGCTTCTCGATCTGGTGGACGGTCCGGAAGGCCGGCGCGGCGAAGCCGGCGGCCTGCAGCCGGGCGCCGAGCGCGGCCCGGTCGAAGCCGTGGTGGACGTCGTGCTGGTGGGCGTGCCCCGGGCCATGGAAGGAGCCATCCTCGGCGTCGAGGTCGGCGACGCAGAGGGTGCCGCCCGGGACCAGCGCCGCCCGCAGCAGCGGCAGGACCCGGTCGAGGTCGCGGACGTGGTGGAGCGTCATCAGCGAGCAGACCAGCTCGTAGCGCTCGGGCGGGAGCGGCTGGTGCTCGAGGTCGAGCTTCAGGGCCCGGGCGTTGGCGGCGGCGCCGCCGGCCAGCTTCTGCCCCAGCACCGCCAGCATGCCGTCGGAGGCGTCGGCCAGCGTCACCTGCGCGGCGTGGGGGGCCAGCGCCAGGCCGAGCAGGCCGGTGCCGCAGCCGTACTCGAGGATGCGGGTGGTGCTGGTCACCGGCGCCGCGGCGCGGATCGCCTCGGCCACCTCGTGGGCGCGCAAGACCTTGGCCGGGTCGTCGTCCCAGCGGGCGGCCGCTTCGTTGAAGAAGGTCATCGAGGCCTCAAGAAACGAGAAAACCCGACCTCGAGAGGCCGGGCTTCTCTAGCCGCGAAATGTTCGCGACGGGCGAAACTAGGCGACGGGACGAACGTTCGCCGCCTGCAGGCCCTTCGGGCCCTTGGTCACGTCGAACTCCACCTTCTGACCCTCGGCGAGAGAGCGGAAGCCCTCGGCCTGGATCGCGGTGTGGTGGCAGAAGACATCCTCGCCACCGCTGTCCTGCGTGATGAAACCGAAGCCCTTCGCGTCGTTGAACCACTTCACGGTGCCGGTAGCCATTGCTGTCGTGCTCTTTTCTGTCTGTGAACGCGCGGCAGTGTGCCGAGCGGTGTTGCATGACTCCCTGACGGGGAGAGGTGAAGGATCTAGTCGATCTCAACAAGGATGTCGAGTGCGCGCCCGAGGATCGGGCCGTTCGACCCCGATCATCCCCGATCACCCCCCGGTCGAGGGATCGGCGCGGGGCGAGGAGGGCCCCGGGCGCCAGGCCCGGGCGATATCGCTCCAGGCCAGGGGGCGACCGGGGGCCGGCCGGGGACCAGCAGGGGCCCTGGTCCGGTCCACGGCTCCCCGGCCGAGGCGAGCACGGTGGGGCGGCGCCGCCACCCGACGCGACCGGCCATGTTAGTATCAGCCTGCTGAGTATGTAGTCAGCGTACTGATAAAGCGTGCGGAGGTGGCGCATGGACGACCGGATCGGCTACATGCTGAAGCGCGTGCAGGCCGCGCTGCGAGGGCAGTTGGAGCAGGTGCTGCAGCCGCTCGGCGTCACCGCGCCCCAGTACGCCGTGCTCGCCGCGCTGGCCCGGCAGCCGGGGTTGGCCAACGCCGAGCTGGCGCGGCGCGCCTTCGTGACGCCGCAGACCATGGTCCGGATCGTGGCCACGCTGGAGGCGCGCGGGCTGCTGGAGCGCACCGCCCACCCCTCGCACGGGCGGCTGTTGCCGGCCTCCCTGACCCGCAAGGGGGGGCGGGCGGTGGCGGCCGGCCAGGCCGGGGTGGCCGAGGTGGAGGGCCGGATGCTGGCCGAGCTGGGCGAGGAGGAGCGGCGCCAGCTGCTCGACCTCTTGCTGCGCTGCGCCGTGGCGCTCGGCTAGCGCTTCTCGCCCAGCACCACCCGGAGCCGGTGGAGGGCGCCGTCCTCGACCAGCGGGACGGCCGAGGGGTCGACGGCGACGCCGTCGAGCTCGGCGATGGTCACGCCGCGGCAGCGCCGCTCCGGGTTGGTCACCTCGATCTCGTAGCGGGTCTCGCCGACGCGCCAGCTGACCGAGAAGCCGGGCCACCCGCTGGGGATGCAGGGGGCCAGCTCGAAGGTGCCGCCGTGGCGGCGCAGCCCGAGGATGCTCTCCAGCCCGGCGCGGTAGAGCCAGCCGGCCGCCCCGGTGTACCAGGTCCAGCCGGCCTGCCCGGCGTGGTCGGGGTGGGCGCAGACGTCGCCGGCCACCACGTAGGGCTCGCCCCGGTAGCGCGCCACGTCGGCCGGCGTGCGGGCGTGGTTGACCGGGTTGAGCAGGTGGAAGAGCTCGGTCGCATCGTCGCCGCTGCCGAGCCGGGCCAACGCCATGACGACCCAGGCGGCGGCGTGGGTGTACTGGCCGCCGTTCTCGCGGATGCCGGGCGGGTAGCCCTTGATGTAGCCGGGGGCCTGCGTCGAGCGATCGAAGGGCGGATCGAGCAGGAGCACCACCTGGGCGCCGCGCCGCACCAGGTGGGTGCGGACCGAGTCCATGGCCTGGTCGGCCAGCCGCGGCGGGGCCACGCCGGAGAGCACCGCCCAGGACTGGGCGATCGAGTCGATGCGGCACTCGTCGCGCTGGGCCGAGCCGAGCGGCGTGCCGTCGTCGTAGTAGCCGCGCCGGTACCACTCGCCGTCCCAGGTCCGCTCCAGCGCCCCGGCCAGCTGCACCGCCTCGGCCCGGTAGTGGCCGGCCCGCGCCTGGTCCCCTCGCTCCCGGCAGAGCGCGGCGAAGTCGCCGAGGACGACGTGGAGGAAGAAGCCGAGCCAGGCGCTCTCGCCCCGCCCCTCGCTCCCCACCCGGTTCATCCCGTCGTTCCAGTCGCCGCCTCCCATCAGCGGCAGGCCGTTGGTGCCGGCGGTGAGGGCCCGGTCGAGCGCCCGCACGCCGTGCTCGAAGAGGGTCCCATCCTCCAACAGGACCTGCGGCTGCAGGTAGGCGTCCTGGACCCCGGGCGCCAGCGGCGGCGCCTCCAGGAAGGGGATGCGCTCGTCGAGCACGCCGGCGTCGCCGGTGGTCCGGACGTACTGGGCCATGGCCCAGGGCAGCCAGGCCAGGTCGTCGGAGCAGCGGGTCCGCGTCCCCCGCCCGCTCGGCGGGTGCCACCAGTGCTGCACGTCCCCCTCGCGGAACTGGCGCGCCGCCGCCCTCAGCAGGTGCTCGCGCACCAGCTCCGGCCTGGCCAGGGTGAGGGCGGTGACGTCCTGGAGCTGGTCGCGGAAGCCGAAGGCCCCGCCAGGCTGGTAGTAGCCGGTGCGGGCCCAGACCCGGCAGCCGAGATCCTGGTAGAGCAGCCAGCGGTTCATGAGCAGGTCGAAGGAGTCATCGGGCGTCCGCACCTGCACCGCCTCGAGGGTCTGGTTCCAGCCCTGCCGCACCGCCGCCAGCGCCGCGTCGGCCGCACCGGGCTGGCCATGGCGCTCGATGAGGGCGTGCACCTGCCCAAGGTCGAGCCCCTCGCCGAGCAGGAAGACGAGGTGGCGCGTCTCCCCGGGATCGAGGGTGATGGTGACTTGCTGCGCCGCGCACGGGTCGAGCCCGGCCCCGAAGCGTTCGGGCAGGGCCTCGAGCCCGAGCGCCGCTGGCCGCGCCAGGTTCCCGTTCCGCCCGAGGAAGGCGGTGCGGTCACCGGTGGCGGAGCGGACCGTTCCGCTGGCCCAGGCGAAGGCGACGCGCCCGGAGAACTCGTGGTTCCAGGCGTTGCGGGCCAGCACCGCCCCGGTCTGGTCGTCACGCTCGGTCACCACGTGCTGCGCCTGCCCCGGGCCCGGCGCTCCCAGCACCCACTCGGTGTAGGTGAAGACCGAGAGGCGACGCCGCAGCGCGGTCTCGTTGGTGAGCCGCAGCGAGGAGAACTTCACCGGATCGACCGGATCGACGAAGAGGTCGAGCGCGCTGCGGATGCCGTGGGCGGCGCGCTCGAACCGGGTGACGCCGGTGCCGTGGCGGACCAGGAAGCGGCCGCTGTCCCGATCGCGGGGCAGCGGGCCCGGGGTGGGCGACCAGGCCTCACCGCCATCGTCGTCGCGGAGCAGGATCGCCTCGGCGGTCGGGTCGGTGATCGGGTCGTTGGCGAAGGGGGAGAGCCGGTTCTCGCGGCTGTTCCCCGACCAGGTGAAGGCGGCCCCCGAGGCGGTCACCACCGTGCCGAAGTCGGGGTTGGCGATGACGTTGACCCAGGGGCGCGGCGTCTCGGCGTCGCCCTCGAGGACCACGGCGTACTCCCGCCCATCCTCGGTGAAGCCACCGAGCCCGTTGGCGAGCAGCAGCGCCGGGACCTCGGGCGGGGCGCCGGGCGGGAAGGGGGGCCGGGGCGGCGAGAGCGGGACCAGCGTCCGCGACGGCGCCTCGGTGGACGGCAGGTCCGGGCGATCGAGCTGGTGGGCCAGCGATCCGCCGCCGCCGACCAGCACCGCGCGCGCCACGCCGGCCAGCAGGAGCCGCTCGGCCGCGGTCAGCCGATCTCCGCGCAGCAGGTAGGCGCCGCCCGGGCGGTGCTTCCAGTCGAGCCAGGGCCCCTCGTCGAGCAGGGCGGTGAGCTGGGCCTGCACCTCGTCGAAGTAACCGACCGGGTGCTCGTTCAGGATCACCAGGTCGGCGCTCAGCCCCTTGAGCCGCCAGTACTCCTGGGCCTTGAGCGTCTGCCGGACCAGCCCGAGGTCGGTGTCGGAGACCACCCGCACCAGCAGGACCGGCAGGTCGCCGGAGACGCCGTGGACCCAGAGCCCCTCCTGCCCCAGGTGGTTCTGGGCCAGCAGCTCGGCGCCGGAGCGGAGCGAGGCGTCGGTGTAGAGCACCCGCGACGCCAGCCGCTCGAAGAGCAGCGCCTCCTCGCTGGAGATGCCGAGGTGGTGGAGCCGGCTGCGGGCGTGGGCGAAGGCCAGCGCGAAGGTGCGCGGGGTGGAGGCGGGGTCGTGGTAGCGCTGCGCCAGCGCCAGCGCCGTCTCACGGCTGGTGGCCATGCCGGTCGCAAAGGAGAGCCGGACCACGCCCCCCGGCGCCAGCCGCACCCGCTGCCGCAGGCTCACGATGGGGTCGAGGAGCACGCCGGTGGTGCCGGTGAGCGGCCGCCCGTCGAGGGCCTGCGGGTCCTCGGGGCCACGTCCGCGGCCGAGGAAGCGGCCCCGGTCGGTCTCCCACTCCAGCGGCCCCTGGGTTCGCCCCTCCTGCGCGATGACGTGGACGGCGAAGAACTCCTCGTCCTCGGGGGCGCGCGGGCGCCGCCGGCAGAGCAGCGCGCCGCTCTCGCGGAGGTACTCGGTCTCCATGAAGAGCTTGCCGAAGGCCGGGTGGGCCAGGTCGTCGGCGTGGGAGGCGAGGACCACCTCGGCGTAGCTGGTCACCTCCAGCTCGCGGGTCCGGTCGCCGTGGTTGGTCACCTCGAGCCGGCGCACCTCGACGTCGTGCTCGGGGGAGACCGCCACGTCGAGCCGGGTCCCGATCTCGTCGTCCCGCCGCTGGAAGGTCGCCTTCTCCATGGTGAAGAGCACCAGGTCGTCGCCGCTCTCCTGGTCGGTCGGGTGGTGCGTCGGCGACCAGACCCGGCCGCTCCGGACGTCGCGGAGGTAGAGGTGCTGGCCGCCCGGGTCGCGGGTGGCGTCCTGCCGCCAGCGGGTGACGGTGCGCCCGCGGCAGAAGCTGGTCCCGCCGCCGGCGTTGGTCACCACCGCGGTGTAGCGGCCGTTGGAGAGGAACTGCGCGTGCGGGTAGGCGGTGTGCGGCGAGCGGAAGCGGCGCACCGCGGCCGGCGGCACCGGCGCCGTGACCAGCCCCACCTCGTCGGGCCGCGGCTTGACGTAGGCGGCGTGGCGCGGGACGCGCTCCTGCAGGAGCAGCTCGGTGGCCTGGACGCGCGGGTCGGAGTGGAACCGCTCGACCATGCGGTGGCCGGTCAGCGCCTCGGCGATGGCGGTGAGCGTCATCCCCTGGTGGTGGGCAAACCAGGCGCGCACGATGACGCCGTGGCCCGTGGCCCGGCTGGACGGGACCGCGTCGGCCTCGTCGGCGCGGCGCCGCGTGAAGTCGAGGGCCTCGTAGAAGCCGTACTCGCCCAGCAGCCCCTCGCCGGAGAGGCGGCGCAGGTTGGCGGCGGCGGCGGTCGGGTGGACCAGCGCGGCCAGCGCGGTGGCGTAGGGGGCCACCACCAGCTCGTCGGCCAGGCCCCGCTTCATGCCGAGGCCGGGGACGCCGAAGGCCTTGTACTGGTGGGTGCCGAGGTAGTCCATGACGGCGTAGGCCGACTCGGAGATGCCCCATGGCACGCCCCGCTCGCTGCCGTAGTCGCGCTGGCGGCGCACCGCCATCCGGCAGCTCTCGTCGAGCAGCGTGTCGGGGTAGGTGCGCATCAGCAGGAGCGGCATCAGGTACTCGAAGAGCGTGGCGCTCCAGGAGAGCAGGGTGGGGCGGCCGTGGACGCTGGTGACGCCGCGGCCGAGGTGGAACCAGTGCTTCTCGGGGAGGTCGCCCTTGGCGATGCCCAGGAAGCTGGCGAGGCGGGCCTCCGAGGCGAGCAGGTCGTAGTGGGAGGGGTCGAGACGCCCCGGCCCGTCGGCGTCGGCGGCGCGGTAGCCGATGGCCAGCAGGCTGCGGCGCGGGTCGTAGAGGAAGCGGAAGTCCATGGCCTCGGCCAGCGCGGCGGCCCGCCGCGAGAGCCCCTCGAGCCGGCCGGCCAGGCCTGCGTGGCCGGCCTCGGTGGGCGGCTGCTCCCGCCCGAGCTGGCCGAGCCCCGCCGCGAGGGCCACCAGCGCGCCGCCGAGGTTGCCGCTGTCGACGGTGGAGACGTAGCGGGGCAGGAGCGGGGCCAGGCTCACCGTGTCGTACCAGTTGAGCAGGTGCCCCTCGATCCGCTCCAGCCCCTCGACGGTGGTCAGCGTGGCGTCGAGCCGCTCCAGGAGCTCGCGGGTCTCGATGAAGCCGAGGTCGTGGGCCGCCAGCGTGGCGAGCAGCCCCATGCCGATGTTGGTGGGGGAGGTCCGGTGGGCCGTCTGCGGCGGGCTCTCCTGCACGTTGTCGACCGGCAGGAAGTGATCATCCGGACCCATGAAGGCCTGGAAGTACTTCCAGGTGGTGCGGGCCACCCCCAGCAGGTACTGCCGGTCCTGCTCTCCCAGGGCCTGGTCACGGACCGGCATGGGCTGGGAGAGCCGGTAGGCGAGCCAGGGCGCGATGGCCCAGAGCAGCAGCAGCGGGGCCGCCACCGGGAGGGCGGTGGGGCGCCAGGCGGCGACCAGCAGCGCACCGCCCAGGGCGATGGCCGGGCCGGCGGCCATGGCCCGGAAGAAGGTGCGCGCCCCCGAGCCGAGCTCGAGCTGCAGACCGCGGGCGGCACTGGCGGCCGCAGTCTCCCACTCCAGCAGCCGCCGCCGCGTGAAGGCGAGCCGCACCACCGTGACCAGGATGGCGTTGGCCATGCCGTAGGCCTGGTTGGCGAGGAAGGCGAGCTGGAGCAGGAGCCGCTCCGCGGCGTCGCCGGCGTCCGCGAACCAGCCACGCAGCCAGGTCCCCAGCGTCTGGTGGGCTCCCGGGCCGGCCAGGATCTGCGCCCCGTGCACGAGGAGCGGGAAGGCGAGCGCCGCCACCACCGCGGCGGTCCAGGCGGCCGGGCTGCCCGGCAGCACGGTCCAGGCCAGCAGCAGGAGGATCACGGTGGCGGGGGCGATCTGCGCCCGCCGCAGGTTGTCGAGGATCTTCCAGCGCGAGAGGAGGGGGAGGCGATTGCGCGCCAGGCCGCTGCGGGTCGGCACCCAGGGGAAGAGCCAGCCGAGCACCTGCCAGTCGCCCCGGGTCCAGCGATGCTGGCGGCGGGCGTGGGCCAGCACGCTGGAGGGGTAGTCGTCGACCACCTCGACGTCGGTCACCAGCCCGGTGCGGGCGTGGAGCCCCTCGAAGAGGTCGTGGGAGAGCAGCGTGTTGTCCGGGACGCGCCCGTCGAGCGCCGCCATGAAGGCGTCGACGTCGTAGAGCCCCTTGCCGGTGAAGCTGCCCTCGCCGAAGAGGTCCTGGTAGGTGTCGGAGACGGAGGTGGTGTAGGGGTCGACGCCGGTGTGTCCGGCGAAGATGCGCGCGAAGCGCGAGCCCGCGGCGCTGGAGGTGGTGACGCTGACCCGCGGCTGCAAGATGCCGTAGCCCTCGGTGACCCGGCCAGAGGCCGGATCGAAGACGGGGCGGTTGAGCGGGTGGGTGATGACGCCGACCAGCTTCCTGGCGCCGTCGCGCGGGAGGCGGGTGTCCGAGTCGAGGGTGATGACGTAGCGGACGCGGGGCAGCACCCCCACCGCGCCGACCTGCACGTCGTAGCTGGTGTCGGTGGCGCCGCGCAGCAGCCGGTTGAGCTCCTCCAGCTTGCCGCGCTTGCGCTCCCAGCCCATCCAGGCGCCTTCTCCCTCGTTCCACTGCCTGGCCCGGTGCAGCAGGAAGAAGCGATCCCCGCGCCCCTCGCCGAGCCTCAGGTTGAGCGCGGTGATCCCCTCCCTGGCCGCGGTGAGGAGCCCGGCGTCGCCCGGCATGTCGCGGGCCACGGCGTCGGCGAAGTCGCCGAGCAGGGCGAAGTGGACGTGCGGGTCGAGGTTGCCGAAGGCCAGCACCTCGAGGTGCTCGAGCTGGTGCTCGACGCCCTCCACGCTGGTGAGCAGGGTGGGGACCACCACCAGCGTCCGCGCCTCCTCCGGGACCCCGGCCGAGAGGTCGATGCGCGGCAGCAACCGCGGCGGGGCGATGCGGGCCGCCAGCCGCTGCACCAGCGCCACCGCCACGTCGCTGGCCGGCAGGAGCAGCAGCACCGACACCAGGCCGAGAATCCAGGGCGCGGCCCCGCGGTGGTGGGCGTAGGCGGCGCCGGCGAAGACCAGCGCCGCGGTGAAGAGGGTGAGCGCGCCGAGGTAGAGGCCGGTGGCGTGCGCGAAGGCGAAGCGGCGCAGGCGGGCCTTCGGCTTCGGCTGCCAGGCCAGGTCGGCCTCGAGCTCGCGACGCCCCTTGCCGATCAGGTGGTAGCCGACGTGCGCGGCGCGGGCACCGCTCCCCCCGGTCTCGGCGGCCAGGCGGGCGCTCTCCACCGCCCGCAGGGCGACCCGCACCTGGGCCTCACCGCTCGGGTCGGCCAGCTCCTCCACCGCCTGCCGGCTCCGGTCACGGGAGAGGAACTCCATGCGGCCGTGGACGCCTGCAGGGTCCCGTTTCAGCACCCGCTCCACCAGGCTGACCGCCTCGACGTACCGGGACCAGTCGAGCGAGGCGCAGAGCCTCAGGCTGGTGATGACGTTGGCGACCGAGACCTGCGAGGCGGCCTCGCGCTGGTGCTCGGCCCTGACCGTCTCTTCGGCGGTGGCGTGGCGGGCGGCGAGGTGGGCGTCGAGCGCGGTCCGGACCGCCGAGAGCCGGGGGCCGTACTCCCGCACCCGCTGCAGCAGCTGCACCACCAGGGCGGGGTGGAGGTGGCGCGGCAACGGGGGCGGCAGCCCCTTGCCCTCGGCGTCGATGCTGGCCACGAAGGCGTCGGCCTGGCGACGGGCGGCGTGGGCCTGCATGGTCTCGGCGGCGAGCCGGCGCAGGTTCTCCACCAGCGCCAGCTTGAGCATGCTCGGCCAGGCCCAGAGCTCCCCGATGGTGAGCGGGGCCACCGACTGGAAGGCGTCGAGCCAGCGCACCAGCTGGGGCTGGTCGAGGCGGCTGTCGCTGTGGCGGATCAGCTCGATGGCGAGGGCGTAGACGCGGGCGGTGCCGGCCTGCTCCCTGGCCGCCAGCCTGGGCAGCTCGCGGAAGTAGCCGCGCGGGAGGTTCTGGCGGACGTCGCGGATCTCCGAGGCCACCAGGTGGTAGTTGTCGAGGATCCACTCGGCGGCGTCGGTGACGAACAGGTCGCGCCGGACGTCAGCGGCGAGGGCGCGGTAGGTCTCACGCAGCACCCGGGCGTTCTCCTCGAAGCGAGGGAAGACGCTGCGGGCCGACTTGGCGGATGGGTCGACCGTGAACCGGGCCGCCAGCGCGCGGGCGCGCTCGTCCAGCCGCTCGACGCTCAGCAGCTCGTCGCGAAAGGGCTGCTCGCCGTTGCGGTCGACGGCGCGAGGCACGGCGCCGGGCGACTCGGGCTTTCCAGCCGGTACGGCCACGCAGCCTCCCCCGGGGAAGTCAGCGCGTCATCTCGACGATGGGGTGGGCTGGCTCTCTCCAACCATATAGCCGCGCGGCGGCGCATGGAGCCGCTTCAGGGCGGTCCCTTGGGGGGGGGGCTCGCTGCCGCGCGCCAGCAGCGTGGCCAGCGCTGCGGTGATGGGGAGGCCGGTGGCCGCCTCGTACTGGAGCCACTGCCCGGAGGGGTTGACCTCCAGGAAGGCCCAGCGGCCGTCGCGCCGCCGGCGCAGGTCGACGGCGCCGTAGTCGAGGCCGAGGCGGCGCTGCAGCGCCAGCAGCCGGCGCGAGAGCTCGGCCGGCAGGGCGATGGGCCGGCAGGTGGCGACGGCGCGCCACCAGTCGGCCCGCACGTCGTCCGGGTCGCCGCCGGCGACGGCGTCGGTGGCCACGGCAAAGAGCCGCCGCCCCACCGCGGTGACCCGCACGTCGAGCCCGTCGACCCGCTCCTGCAGGATGGCCGGCCCCCGCGCCAGCCGGCCGGGCAGCGCCCGGTCGCCCCGGCCGAGCCGGCGGGTCAGGCCGCCCTCCTTGAGTGAGGAGAGCGACTTGATGATGGCGCCGGGGCGGCAGCCGGCGATGAAGCGGCGCGCCTCGGAGAGATCATTGGTGACCAGCGTGGCCGGCACCGGCAGGCCGACCCGCCGGGCCGCCTCGAGCTGCAAGAGCTTCCTGCGCGCCACCTCGTCGCGGGCCGGGTCGTTGACCCAGCGCCCCGGCACCACCTGGGTCAGGCCGTCGAGGGCGTGGCGCCACTCCCCCTCGAAGAGCCGCGCCGCTCCCCGGTCGAGCTTCGCCGGCGCCTCGGGCCGGCGCGGGCGGCGCCACCAGCAGGCGACCGCCGCGGCCGGGTCGAATGGCCCGCTGGACGAACCGAGCAGGTAGCGGGATGCACCTCGGCTGCCGAGCCGGAGGCTCAGCCCCGCCGCCGGGAGGCGCGAGAGGTCGAGCAGCACCGGCTCGACGCCGAGGTTGACGAGGTGGAGCGCCACGGCGAGCGCGTGCTCGTCGCCGTCGTGGCTCACCAGCAGGACGCGGCGGGGAGGGGACGGCACGGTTGGCTACAGGTCGAACTCGGGACCGGAGGGCTGGACGAGGATCATCAGTGCGTCGCTGCCGCCGCCCGATGAGACACCCATGGTCACGGGTCCCGAACTGGCCCCGGGCTGGGCTGAAGACGGTATCCATCCCCATGAAATGCCCTGGACGTTCGGGAACCTCTGGAGAATTTGCGCCACCCTCGCGTCCACACGGCCGTCCACATGGCCCACGTCGAAGATGACACCCAGCTTCTCGAGACTGTCCATCACGTCCTTGGGCTTGCTCATCTCGCACCTCCTTCGAGTTCCGGTCGCCGGGCGGAGACCGGTACAGCGGTTGAACCATCGGGGCCGAGCCGGCGCCGCAGTGCCTTCGCCTCGGAGAGCAGCGGCTGGTCGGGGTCGGCGCGGGACCAGAGCGCCTCGAGCCGGGAGAGGGCGGCGCGGGCCTCGGTCCGGCGACCCAGCCCGTCGAGCAGCCGGGCCTCGAGCAGCAGGCTGCGCGGGAAGGCCCAGGCTCGCCACACGCCGAGCGGGAGGTAGAGTCGCTGGAAGCGGCGCAGGGCGGCCAGCGCTCGCTCGTCGGGCGCCACCTCGAGGGCGCACTCGGCCGCGAACCAGGCCGGCGCCTCGCCCGGAAGGATCTCCCCCACGTCGTAGCCCTCGCCCCCCGCTGCCCAGCGCAGCCCTGGCAGCGCCGCCGCCGCCCCCTGTCGACGCCAGGTGACCAGCGCGTCGAGCACGCGGCGGGTCCCCGGCTGGCCGGCCAGGTGCGGCGCCAGGGCCAGCGCCGGCTCGACGGCGCCGGCGTAGGCCATCACCGGGGCGAGCGAGGCGGCCAGCTCGGCCGAGTAGGGGCGTACCTCTGCGGCGATGCGGGCGATCGACTCGCCGTCGCGCGTCGCCGCCAGCCGCCAGGAACGGTGCCCGCCGGCGATGAAGCGCTCCTGTGGTGTGGCGGTCGGTGGCAGCGGACGGTCGAAGACCGCCAGCGCCTCGCGCCGCCGCCCGCCCAGCAGGTGGAGCAGCGCCCGCCGCCTCTCGGCGCGGCTCCCGGCCTGGCTCGCCGAGGTGCCGAGCAGCACCTCGGCCTCCTCGAGCTGCCCGGCGCCCACCAGCGCCTCGAGCAGGTCCTCCCGCGCCGCGGCGCCGCCCGCCGCCGCCTTGCGCGCCACCCGCAGCGCTCCCGCCACGTCGCCGGCCCAGCCGCGCGCCTGGATCTCGGCGTGGAGCGTCCCCGGGTAGGGTGGCAGCGCGGCCAGTCGGTCGGCCAGCCGCGAGAGCGCCTCGACGCGGTCGAGCCGTCCGAGGATCCCGATCAGCTTCTCCGAGGCCGCCTCCAGCCCGGGGTCGAGCCCGACGGCCTGCTCCAGCGGCGCCACCGCCTCGGCCAGTCGCCCCTGCCGCTCCAGCAGCTCGCCGAGCGCGTAGGCGATCCGGGCGTCGCCGCTCCAGTCGGCCTGGGCCCGGCGCAGGAGGGCGACAGCCTCCTCGGTCCGCCCCTCGAGGTTGGCCTGCCAGGCGAGCAGCTGGGCCCGTTCGCGCGGCGGCACCCGCTCCTGGCGGGCCAGCGCGGGGCGGAGCACGGCCATGATCTCCTCGGTGGAGAGCGCGGCCAGGAACGCGTTGCGCGCCAGCGCGAAGTGGGCCAGCGGGAAGTCGGGGTCGAAGGCGAGCGCCTCCTGGTAGTGGGCGGTGCAGTCGGGCCGGCTCCAGCTCTCGCCGTGCGATGGCGCCTCCTCGCAGCGCAGCCCGGCGGTGTAGCGCCGGTGGGCCTCGAGGTTGGCCGACACCGCCCGGTCGAGCGCCACCTCGGCGGCCTGCGGCTGGTGCTGGTGCGCCGCCAGCGCCTCGGCGACCCGATCGACCAGCCGGGTGAGGGCCGGGGCGAGCGCGGCCTCGCCGGTGGAAGGACCCTGCTCCTCGGCCCTCGCCAGCAGGGCCCCGGTGGCCGGGTCGCGGGCCTCGAGCAGCAGCGCCGCGCCCTCGCCATCGCGCCGCCAGGAAGGAACCAGCACCGCCGCGGCGCCGACCTGCCGCGCGGCGAAGGCGGTGGCCGCCCCGTCGAGCCGGTCCGGGGGCGCCCGCCCCGAGGCGCGCAGGACGCCGGCGATCCGCGCCCGGTCGACCAGCAGCAGCCCCGGTTGCGCCGACAGCTCCCGGACCAGATCCGCCCCGAGCTTCGGGTCGGCCACCTCACCGTCGGTCACCTCGACGTCTGCGACGGCGACGAGGAGCGGGGCTGGTGCGGTGGTGCGGCGGAGCAGGCCGGGGAGGGCGAGGAGGAGGGCCAGCACCACCCCGAGCAGCGCCGCGCCGGCCAGCCGCAGCCTGCGGCGCCGCAGCTCGAAGCTGCGCAGCGACGCGACCAGGGCCCCTGCGTCCCGCGGACGGAGCGCCGGGTCGTGGGCGCGCGCCACCAGCGCCAGGCCGCGCAGCGTCGCAGGTGCCCTGGCTGGCTGCGGCTGCGGCTCGGTCGGCAGCACGCCGTCGAGCAGCAGGCCGCCGAGCCGTCCCCAGGCGTAGACGTCGGCGCGGGCGTCGACCAGCCCCTGCCCCTGCTCAGGCGCCATGAAGTCGGGCGAGCCGGCGTCGAGGCCGATGGCACCGGCCAGCTGGGCCAGGCCGAGGTCGAGCAGCTTCAGGCCGCCGTCCGACTCGAGGAAGATGTTGCCCGGCTTGACGTCGCGGTGGACCACGCCTGCGGCGTGGGCGTAGGCCAGCGCCGCCGCCAGCTCGGCCAGGATGCGCTCAGCCTCCGGGCGAGGCAGCGCCCCGCGGTGCAGCCGCTCCGCCAGCGTCTCGCCCTGCAGCAGCTCGTAGACCAGGTAGGCGCCGCCCTCGCACCGCCCGGCGTCGTGGAGCGTGACGATGTTGCGGTGGCGCAGGTGGGCGGCCGCCTCGGCCTCGCGCCGCATCCACTCGTCCGGTGGCGTGGCGCCGCGACCCCTGGTGCGGATCACCTTGAGCGCCACCTCGCGCCCCAGCTCCAGGTCGGTGGCGCAGAAGACCCGGCCGAAGCCACCGCGGCCGATCTCCCGCTCCAGCCTGAAGCGGCCGAGCTGGTCTCCTGGCATCGGGCCGGGCGCGAGGCTCTCGGCGGCCGGCGCCGCGGCCAGCCGCTCCAGCAGGGCGGTGAGCGTCCCTGGCGAAGGGCGGCTCCGCGCCTCGGTCGAAGGACAGGCCTCGAGCTCGCGTCCCAACGGCACCTCCTACGGATGGTCAACGCTACCGAGTTCACTCGAAGCAAAGCCATCCCGCCAACGAGGTATCCCGGCCGCAGCGTCGACAGCCGCCTGGTCGGCGCCGGCTACGAGACCGGGCCGGACCCCCTGAGTGCCTCGGCCACCTGCAGCATGGCCGGGGCGCGAGAGGACTGGCGGCGCCAGGCCAGGACGATGGTCCGCCGCGGCGACGGGGCCTCGAACCTGCGCACCGCCAGCGCCTCGCCCCGGTTCTCGACCGGGAGTGACATGGCCGGCAGCAGGGTGACGCCGGCGCCACCCAGCACCATCTGCACCAGGGTGGTCAGGCTGGTGGCGCGGAAGTCGGCCTCCTCCACCACGAAGCGCGCGCAGAGGGCCAGCGCCTGGTCACGCAGGCAGTGACCCTCGTCGAGCAGCAGGGTCGTCTCCCCCTCCAGGTCGACCAGCCGCGCCAGCCGCCGGACACGGGCCAGGGGGTGGCCGTGCGCCACCGCAATCACGAAGGGATCGTCGGCGACGATGGTCTGCTCGAGGTCCTCCAGCCCGGCCACCCGGGCCAGCAGCACCCCGTCGAGCCGCCCCTCCCGCAGCGACGAGAGCAGGTCGGCGGTCTTGCCCTCAGTCCAGCGGACCTGCAGGCGCGGGCAGGCGGCGTGGAGCGCCGCGGTGGCGCCGGGGAGCAGGTAGGGGGAGACGGTCGGGATGACGCCGAGGTGGAGCGGCCCGGCCAACGGGTCGCCGAGCCCGGCGGCGGCGGTGGCCAGGTCGTCGGCGTCGACCAGCACCCGCCTGGCCCGGGCCACCAGCGCCTCGCCGGCGGCGGTGGGGAGGACGCGCCGGCGGTCGCGCTCGAAGAGCCGGACGCCGAGCACCGACTCGAGCTGGGCGAGCTGGGCGCTCAGCGACGGCTGCGAGACGTGGCAGCGCTCGGCGGCGCGGCGGAAGCCGCCGGTCTCGGCCACGGCGACGGCGTACTGGAGCTGGCGCAGGGAGAAGGGGTGGGCGTTCATAGCCTCAGACTATCAGAGGTATACAGAGCATGTCTTAGAACTATCAGCCCGCCGGCGCCATCTTCTCCGGGTCGGGAACGGACTCACCTCCCCCGGGCCCGGCAAGGAGCAGACCATGAGCAAGACCGTGAGCGAGCGTCCCACCCTGACCACCGAAGCCGGCGCCCCGGTCGCCGACAACCAGCACTCGCAGACCGCCGGCCCCACCGGGCCGGTGCTGCTGCAGGACCACCACCTCCTCGAGAAGCTGGCCCGCTTCAACCGCGAGCGGATCCCGGAGCGGATCGTCCACGCCGTGGCCAGCGGCGCCTACGGCTACCTCGAGGTCACCAGCCCCGACCTGCCCCGCTGGACCAGCATGAAGCTCTTCTCCACGGTCGGGAAGCGCACCCCGGCCTTCGCGCGCTTCTCCACGGTGGCCGGCTCCAAGGGCGCCCCGGACACCGCCCGCGATCCGCGCGGGTTCGCGGTCAAGCTCTACACGGAGGACGGCAACTGGGACCTGGTGGGGAACAACACCCCGGTCTTCTTCCTGCGCGACGGCATCAAGTTCCCAGACTTCATCCACTCACAGAAGTACGACCCCTTCACCAACCGCCAGGAGCCGGACAACATCTGGGACTTCTTCTCCTGGTCCCCGGAGGCGACCCACCAGTTCACCTGGCTCTTCGGCGACCGCGGCATCCCGGCCAGCCTCCGCCACATGGACGGCTTCGGCTCGCACACCTTCCAGTGGGTCAACGCCGCCGGCAAGCGCTCCTGGGTCAAGTTCCACTTCAAGACCGACCAGGGGATCCGCTGCCTCACCAGCGAGGAGGCGGCGCGGATCGGCGGACAGGACCCGGCCCACCACCAGGCCGACCTCTACGCCGCCATCGGCCGGGGCGAGTTCCCCTCCTGGACGCTCAAGGTGCAGGTGATGCCAGAGCAGGACGCGGCCGGCTACCGCTTCGACCCCTTCGACGTCACCAAGGTCTGGCCCTACCAGGACTACCCGCTCATCACCATCGGCAGGCTGGTGCTCGACCGGTTGCCGGAGAACTACTTCGCCGAGGTGGAGCAGTCGGCCTTCGACCCGGCCGCCTTCGTGCCCGGCATCGGGCCGTCGCCCGACAAGATGCTGCAGGCCCGCCTCTTCGCCTACGGCGACGCCCACCGCTACCGGCTCGGCATCAACGCCAGCCAGCTGCCGGTCAACTCGCCCAAGGGCGTGCCCGGCGGGGCCCGCAACTACGGCCGCGACGGCCTCATGGCCCTCGGCGACAACGGCGGGCGCGGGAGCAACTACGAGCCGAACAGCACCGGCGGCCCGGTCGAGACCGGCGAGCGGTACCAGCACGGCCTCGCCCTCTCCGGGTTCACCGGCCCGGCCGCGCCGGTGCGCCACGCCGAGGACGACGACTTCGTCCAGGCCGGCGCGCTCTACCGGGTGATGAAGCCGGACGAGCAGGCCCGGCTGATCGCCAACCTGGCCGGCAGCCTGGCCCAGGTGACGCGGCCCGGCGTCATCGAGCGCTCCGTCGGCCACTTCCGCAAGGCCGATGCCGGGTTCGGGAGCCGCCTCGAGGAGGCGGTGGCGGCGCTCCGCGGGGGAGAGCGGAGGACGGCGTGAAGACCGACCGGGCAGTTGCTGCGGCTTACGATCCGACCACTCACGACCCGGCCGTGCACGACCCGGCCGCGCACGACCCCGAGGCGCTCGCCATCGTGCAGTCGGCCTTCCAGGCGGCCCGCGCCGGCGACGCCGCCACGCTGGCGCGCCTGCTCGACCTCGGCCTGCCGCCCGACGTCCGCAACGAGAAGGGGGACAGCCTGCTGATGCTGGCCGCCTACCACGGCCACGCCGCGGCCACCGCGCTGCTGCTCGAGCGCGGCGCCGACCCGGAGCTGGCCAACGACCGCGGCCAGGTCCCGCTGGCCGGGGCCGCCTTCAAGGGCGACGTCGGCATCGTCAAGCTCCTGCTCGACGGCGGCGCCTCGGTCGACGGCGCCGGGCTGATCGGCCGGACGCCGCTCCTCTTCGCGGCGATGTTCGGCCGCGGCGAGGTGGCGGCGCTGCTGCGCGAGCGCGGCGCCAGGGCCTTGGCCGGGCCCAACCTGGAGACCGAGCAGGCCTGACCGGTTGCGCGCCCCGCCCCCTGCGGGTAGATGGCAGGGGTGCGGGAGCGGTCGGAGGCGGCATGAGCGAGCGCGGCGGAAGTGGCTGGCGGACCCCGGCGGTGATCCTCGCCTCGGGGGCGGTGCTGCTCGCCCTCTCGCTCGGCATCCGCCACACCTTCGGCCTCTTCCTCGCCCCCATGTCGAAGGAGCACGGCTGGACCCGCGAGGTCTTCGCCTTCGCCATCGCCCTGCAGAACCTGGTCTGGGGGGCGGCCCAGCCCTTCGCCGGCCGGCTCGCGGACAGGCTCGGCGCCGGCAAGGTGATCCTCGGCGGCAGCCTCCTCTACATCGCCGGGCTGGTGCTGATGGCCTGGGCGCAGACCGGGACGGCGCTGGCGATCTCGGCCGGCCTGGTGATCGGCCTCGGCCTCTCCGGCACCACCATGCCGGTGGTCTTCGGCGCCGTGGTCCGCTCCACGCCGCCGGAGCGGCGCAGCATGGCCATGGGGGTGGCGATGGCGGTCGGCTCGCTCGGCCAGTTCGCCATGCTGCCCGGGGCGCTCAACGCCATCGACGCCTTCGGCAGCGCCACCACGCTGCTCGCCTTCGCCGCCATCGCCCTGCTGATGGGGCCGCTGTCGCTGGCCCTGCTCGAGTCGCCGGCCGCCACCCCCGGGCGCGCCCCGCCCCGCCCGCTCGGCGAGGTGCTGGGCGAGGCGCTCCGCCACCGCGGCTTCTGGTTGCTCTGCTTCGGCTTCTTCGTCTGCGGCTTCCACGTGGTCTTCATCGCCACCCACCTGCCGGCCTTCCTCACCGACCGCGGGCTGCCGGTGAAGACCGGCGCGGTGGTGCTGGCGCTGGTCGGGCTCTTCAACATCGCCGGCTCTTTCGCGGCCGGGTGGCTCGGCGGCCGGGTCGAGAAGTCGAAGGTGCTGGTCGGGATCTACGGGGCGCGGGCCCTGGTGATCACCGCCTTCGTGCTGGCGCCGGTCTCGGAGGGCTCGGCCTGGCTCTTCGGGGCGGCCATGGGGCTGCTCTGGCTCTCCACCGTGCCGCCGACCAACGGCATCATCGTCACCCTCTTCGGCGTCGAGAACCTGGCCATGCTGGGCGGCATCGCCTTCTTCTTCCACCAGGTCGGCGCCTTCCTCGGCGGCTGGCTGGGCGGGCGGCTCTACGTGCTGACCGGCAGCTACGACCTGGTCTGGTGGCTCTCGGTGGCGCTGGCGGTGCTGGCGGCGCTGCTCAACCTGCCCATCCGCGAGGTCCCGGTGGCGCGGCTGCGGCTCGCCGCAGAACGAGCGTCGTGACCGCGACGGTGCTCAGGGCGGCGGGCTGGCTGGCGGTGGCGCTGCTGCTGCTCTGGGCCTTCGCCAGCTACCTCGAGCCGGGCTTCACCGGCGAGCGGGTCAGCGAGCTGCTGCGCTGCAACTGATTCGGCCTGCCGTTAGGCGGGAGGCCGACCCTGGCGCAGCGGGTACTTGGCCTGCGGAGCGCTGGCGCCAGGCGCCCCGGCGTGGTGCACTGGCTCGATGTCGCTCGCCGCATGGCCACTCATCGTCGCCGTGGCCCTGCTGGTGGCCGCGCACCTCGCCGCCGAGGCGCGGGGCCACCCGGCCTGGCGGGGCCTCACCAAGGTGGCCGCCTCGCTCGGCTTCGTCGCCATCGGGCTCCTTGCCAGCCCACGAGGACCGCTCGCCGCCGGCCTGCTCGCCGGCCTGGCCCTCTCGGTCCTCGGCGACGCTGCGCTCCTCTCGGCGCGCCGCGGCTGGTTCCTGGCCGGCCTGGGCGCCTTCCTCCTCGCGCACCTGGCCTACGCGTCGGCCTTCGCCGCGGTCGGGCGCCCGGACCCCTGGCTGCTCCTGCCGGTGGCCGCGCTCCTCCTCGGCACGCTCCGCTGGCTCTGGCCGCACGCCGGCGCCATGCGCTGGCCGGTCGTCGCCTACTGCGTCGCCATCGGCACCATGCTCTGGCTCTCCCAGGGGGTGGACCGGGTGGAGGTCCGCCTCGGGGCCGTCCTCTTCGCCGCCTCCGACCTGGCCGTGGCGCGCGACCAGTTCGTGCGACCCGGCCTCGCGAACCGGGTGGTCGGGCTGCCGCTCTACTACGGGGCGCAGGTGCTGCTGGCGTTGGCGGTGGCTCCGTAGTCGGCGCCGGTCGCTTCAGTCGAACGCGATCAGGTCGAGGATGGGCGGCTCCTGGTTCGGCGGGTACCAGGCGAGCGCGCCAGCGGTGGGAACCAGGTAGCCGTTGAAGCGAAGCTCCAGGGAGGGCACCTCCTCGGCAGTCTGCGGGGTGAGATCGGCGTCCGGCCAGCCGACCAGGGCCAGCTCGAAGGGGACCTCCCGGTGGATGTGTTCGGCCAGCCCGCGCAGCCAGACGTCGACCTCGTCGCGCCACGGTGGGCCGTCTTCGCCCTCGACTTCCGGATGGCCGGCCTGGTAGGCGAGCCAGAGCCCACCGTAAGGGAGGCTGAAGCTGAGCCAGCCGGTGGGCGGCCGAGCGGGACCGGCCGGCGCCGGGGCGTAGAGGATGCCCTCGTCGTCCTCATCGAAGTCGTGATGCTCCACCCAGGCGCCCGCCCAGCAGGCGACGCCGCCGGTCCCCGGGAGGTGGGCGAACCCGTAGAGCTGCTTTGTCGCGTGGAGCCCGTAGGTGGAGCGGAGGCGCGCCGCGGCGGCCGGCTCCCGGTCCTTGCGACGCCAGCAGCCCTCGAGGCCGGGATAGGCCCAGAGGGCGTCACGCGCCGCCTGGAGCCGTGCCGGGCTCAGATCGGGGTATCGAAGGGCGAGGCCGTGAGAGGCTCCCCCGCCCCAGGTGGCGGGATGGGTGAAGCGCTTCGGGTCCGCGGAGGTGGTGGTCTCCATGCACGGCCACAGGAGCGAGCGGCGTGCCACGGGCAGACCGAGAGATGGCGCGGGGTTGGGAGCGGCGGGTACAGGCGGGCGGGCCGAACCGCGGACCGGGGGGTCGCGGCGCGGACCAGGGCGGGGCGCGCCGGCGCACCGAGGCGGGAGACCCGTCTTGGTGATGGAGGCGCCGCAGTCCGGAGGGTGCCATGGCGGGCGCTCTGTCCCCTGAACAAGGGTGACCCATCAGGGCGATGCACGGGACCATCGGGGGTGCGCGAAAGGAGTATCGTGCGGCGGAGTGCCGCACTCCTCTGGAGGTCCCGCATTTACCCGCTCCTCGGCCTGCCGAGCGGTGGGCCGGCCCTCAGCAGGTGCTGTTCCACGATGGAGGTCTGGATGCGTGCAGGTCTAACGGGGTGGATCCTGGCGGTTGGGCTTCTCGCTGCCTGTGGAGGCGGCGGGACCACATCTCCTGTAGCGAGGTGCGGCGACGGCCGGCTGGCGGCCGGCGAGGCCTGCGACGACGGGAACGCCACGTCCGGCGATGGCTGCTCGGCCTGCGCGGTGGATGTCGGCTACACCTGCGCCGGTATGCCCAGCGTCTGCGCCGCCTTCGCCTGGGACGTCGCCGTCTGGGACCAGGGCATCTGGCAGTAGACCACCTCCGGCCGAGCCATCCACGATCCAACCAACCGAACCAGGGAGCACCCCATGATCTCCGAGAACCTTCGCCGTCTCGCCGTCCTGCTGACCGTCCTGGGCCTTCCCGCCGGCGCTGCGATGGCCGCCGACGCCGTTGTGCCGAACACCTTCACGCCCGGTACCTCCATCCGGGCGGCCGACGTCAACGCCAACTTCCAGGCCCTGAAGAACGCGGGGAACAGCACCTACGCGGACGTGGTCGGCCTGTCTGGTCGGGTGACCGCCCTGGAAGCCCCTAAGCCGGTAAAGGTCGGCGCCTACACGGTGGGGGCCCTGGACTTCCAGCCCACGGTCAGCGGCACCACCAGCGTGGTACGGGTCTATGACACGTTCGGCGCCGACACGATCAGTTCCAAGATCGGCGCCTCCGTTCACCCCGCCGACGGAGCGACCCCCACCAGGTTCTCCTGCTCGTTCAACGCGCCCGGCACCACCCTTTCCACCAACAAGGTGGTCGCCACGCTCTGGAGGATCAACATCACCACGGGCTCCTCCCAGGCGATGGCGAGCCTCGACATGCCAGAGTTCCTCTTCGCCCCCACGACGCCCTTCTCCACCTCCACGACGACCATCAGCGGGACGTTCCAGAACGTGGTCGGGAGCGACTACTATCGCTACCTGGTTGAACTCGAGTTCATCGGTGTGGCCTGGCCCACCATGAAGCTCTGGGGCTGCACGGTCGAGTATACCGTGGCCCAGTAGAGTCGACCGGAGTGGCCGAGGGTCACCCGCCCCAGTCGCTGGAGCGTCAGCCGCCGAGGCGACGGCGCCGGGCAGCGCGGATCCCGATGATGGCCAGGGTACCGACGACGACGATCTTCACCCCGAGCCAGACGCCGGCGATGTAGAGGCCCGGCTCCACCCCGAGCCAGGTCAGGACGGCGATGATGGCGGTGGTGATGGCACTCGTCAGCATGAACAGACGAGGGTGTCAGTGAGCTCCTCCGATGTCCATCGCGACCCGGCGGCCAAAGGAAAAGGCCCGGGGATGCCGGGCCTTGGGTCCTTAGAGGTGTGGAGCGCGAAACCGAATTCGAACCGGCGCTCCAGTCAAATGGCGTTCAGCCCTGCGCCGCAGACCCGTGCAGGTGAAGCCCGAGCGCTCGGATGACCTTCATGACGGTTGCGAACTCCGGGTTGCCGTCGGGAGAGAGCGCCTTGTAGAGCCCCTTCTGGTCATGCGGTGGTCATGGGCGCATCGCTCGATGTCTCAGTGGGCCTCGTGGAAGTAGCGGTTCAGGTCGAGCAGCCCGCCCACCACCGGCTCGTCCTGGTCGAACCGCTTCTGGAACCAGTCGTACGTCTCCCAGAAGCGGTCGTCCGCCCGGTTGATGGCGTACCTGGCCAGGCGCTTCTTGCTCTCCTCTTTACCGTCGAAGTTGGCGAGCAGCTCCAGGAACGCCTGGAACTCGTCCTGCGGGATGTCGAAGAACATGTTCGGATACGAGCCGACCAGCCCGGGGACGAAGTCGACCGAGTCCTTCTTCGGGTCGAGCCGCTTCTCCTCGCCGAGCAGGAAGGCGATGTCGTTGTGCCAGCGGTTGACGACCCCGGTGATGACCAGGTCCCTCCCGCTCTTCATGCGGACCCTCACGTAGGCGAGGTTGGCGGTCTGGTCGCCGAGGATGGCCACGAACGGCGAGCCGGGGCGCGAGACCGACCGGAATCCCCGCAGGTAGTCGGCGACCGTCTCGAACTTCCCGGGGATCGACGGGTACTCCTCTCCGGCCTTCAGGTAGTTGATCGTGTCGAACCTGATCCCCGCCTCCCGGCTGAGCTCGGTTCCGACGAGGTGCTCGACGAACTCCCGCTTCGGATCCTGCGTCGCGAAGCGGATCCCCGAAGGCATGGGGGCCGGGCGGTAGTGGAGCTTCTCCAGCTTGGTGTCCGCGTACCAGGACTTCATGGTCGGCGATCGCGTCTCGGGTGGGAGGAGATCCAGGAAGTAGCTCTCGCCTTCGATCCGGAGGCGATCCATGTAGAGGCGCACGGCCAGCTGGTGGCCGAGGGTGCCATACACGTCGAAGCCGGCCACCAGGCCGTAGTAGACGCGCTCGAGGAGCGGGTAGTCGATCGCCCAGAGCGTCTTCGGCAGGTTCCCCAGCGCCCCCACAAGCACGGTGGCGCTGTCGAAGTGACGATACACCGTGAGGAACGGCGCGTCGGAGGCCTTGCTCCCCTTCCAGATCGCGTCGTAGCCGAGCCCGCCGTAGTTCAGAGCCGCATAGGCGTCCTGCCGGGCCTGGTAGTACTCCACGGCGAGCTTCCTGTGCCGGTCGTTCAAGGCCGAGAACAGCCCAGGGTCGCTTCCCTGGTCGATCGGCATGGCGAGCTGGTCGGCGTGAAGCCGCAGGAACCCCGGATGGCGCACCGAGAGGTCGTGCTCAGGGTCGATGAACATGATCCAGAAGTGGTCATCGATGACGTTGAGCGCGATCTGCCCCTTGCAGACCGGGCCCTGGATGAACGTCATGATGATGTAGTGGGCGCTGTCCAGGAGGAAGGCGTACCGCGAGCGCGGGGGGATCTGCTCGAAGGCCTTGAAGGGGTTGGCGCTGACCTTCGGGTCGTAGCCCTCCAGGTGGGGTTGCTGGAGCCATTCCGGCTCGAGGAAGAGCTCCTGGTAGCGACGCATCCTGGCGTCGTCGAGCTCGTAGACCATGTGCGTCTTCTGCACGATGGTCGAGTGGATCTTCCGGAAGCGGTAGTAGACCCGGGGCGCGCCGGGATCATCGTAGGGACGGACGGTCGCGACCAGGTCGAGCGGGGTTCCAGGGGCGGTCCTGGAGCGGACCAGCTCGTAGAACTCGCTGGTGGACTGGCCGAACCTGACATGGGCGAGGAAGAGGTGCTCGTAGATGTAGCGCGCCGTCATGGCGTGCTTGGGACCCTCGCGGTTGAAGAACTCCTCCCACTTCGTGACCTCCGCCGCCCCCTGCGGCGTGGACGCCTCCAGCGCGCGCTGCTCGGCGGGAGACGGCCCCTTGGCGCCCTGGTAGAGCCACCCCGCCACCAGCTCGAACTCGTCCTGCTTCAGCGGCGGGAAGCCGAAGGGCATGCCCTTGTTCGGATGCTTCTCGAGGAACCCGGCCAGCTCGCCCTGGTTCTCCGCGCAGGTCAGGTCGTCCGCCTCCGGACGGTAGCTGCCCGAGCTCTTCGGGTTCTTCATCTTGTGATCGAGGAGCTGGAGCATCATCGAGTCGTTGAAGCCATCGCCAGCCGAGCTGTCGGTCACGCTGGAGAAGCCCTTCCGGCGCCACTCCGCGGTCGTCTTCGCGTCGGTGAAGAGGCGGGTGGGCTCCATCGTCTTCAAGCGGCTGGAGTCGTAGACGGCCTTCTTGGTGGCTCCCCGATCGAGGCCCTCGAAGGAGTCGAGCTTGAGCTGGCACGGGGAGTTGTAGCAGGAGTGGCAGACCGTGCAGCGTCGATCCAGGAGGGGCTTCACCTCCGAGAGGTAGTGGATGGTCCGCGTGGGCAGCTTCACGGCGACCGGCGGAAGCGGGTGGGTCGCGCAGCCGGAGAGCAGTGACACCACGAGCGCGGCGGCCAGGAGCAGTGATCGCATCGGTTCCCCCTTCGTGCTGGGCCAGTCGTCTCGAGTTCCCGGAAGCTCTGCTTTGCTCTATCCAACCGGGCCGGGGGAAGGCGGCAGGTCGCCGTCGCCCGGAAGAGCCTGGCGGCTGGTTCCGGCCCGAAATGACACCAGCTCTCATCGACGGATGGCTCGTCGCACCTCCTCGGGAGATGGTCCGGGGAGGAGATTCCGGCTGTATCCTTGTGCGGTTGCGCCACGCTTGGACGAATCCGGTGAAGTGGCCACGTCGGAGCACCCCAAATGGGCTCGGAAATATACCCTGCGTGGGGTTCCATTCCCGCCGGCACGGCGCTGGCCCGCTTCGCCCTGTTCGACGAGACCACCACGCCGAAGAGCGACTTCGACCTGTACGTCTACAAGGCGGACGGGAAGACGATGATCGGCGGCAGCGGCGGCTCGACGTCGGCCGAGCAGGTGGACCTCACCAACCTCGCGGCCGGCACCTACGTCGTCGAGGTCTATGGCTGGGCCACGACACGTCGTCACTTCGGAACTTGGAGCGGGAAACCGGATTCGAACCGGCGACCCTCAGCTTGGGAACGGACTTCACGCGGAGTCCACCTGGTGTCACCGGTTCGCAAGGGCTGGTAACGACTGGAGGTGGGTATGACGCCGGTGTCCAGCCGTCCCAGCCAGAACAGATGCTTCTCAGGGGTTTTGCTACGTCCTTGCTACGTGACTCTCGGTTCGGGTCAGGCGTGCCGGCGGGCCCGCTGCTCACCGTGCGCGAGGCGGCCAGGGTGCTCCGGGTCTCGACGGCGACGGTCTACAAGCTCTGCGCGCGGGGGGAGCTCGCCCACGTGAGGGCATTGAACATCATCCGGATACCGCAGGGGGCGGTGGGCAGGCTCCAGGTGTGAGCCCCTGGGGCCGGTACTGCGATGCCGCCAGGGATGCGAGGGTGCCCTGAGCTGGCTTCGCGGACCAGCCGAGGACGGCACCGGCCAGGAGACCACCGACATGGGCTGGCCAGTCGACGTTCGGCAAGACGAGCGTGAGCAGGGCGTTGAGTGCCACGAGTTCCATCGATGTCCGGAAGAGCCGGGAGCGCGCGGTTGACGGGAAAAGAGCCTTGTGACGAAGGCCAAATGCGGCGACGGCCGCAGCGACGGCAAGCACACCGCCAGAGGCACCCACAGAGGGACTGGGCAAGAAAGCCACGCTGCAGACTGAACCGGCCAGCGTGCCCGCTACCAGCACGAGAAGCATCCTCCGTGTGCCAGCAAGTCGCTCGAGCAAGGCGCCAGCCGACAGAAGTATGCTGACGTTGAACAGCAGGTGCATCAGGTTCGCGTGGACCAACGCCACCGTCAGCAGGCGCCACAGCTGCCCGGACAGGATGGCTTCGTTGTCCTTGAGAAGGACCGCCGCCAAACGCTGATCTGGAACCACCCAAGCCGCGATGCTCACGCAGACGATGAGGCCAGCCGCGACGCGAGCTCCCCAAGCCTTGGCGCGTAGGTGTTTGTCGAGCTCGACGAGGCCGGAGGTATTCGGAAGTGGCGGCGGTTGTACGACCTGGCCAGCGAGTCGCTGCTGCTCCATTCGCCGAATCGACCGTTGGAGAACCGGCACCGGCAAGATGAATACCAGGAGACCCAAGGCGCCCATGATCATCCCCGGATCGAAGTCTTGAGGGTGCGTGACCGCCATGTAGAGGAAGGCCACAACCGCAGGTATCCCGATCGGGATGATGACCAAGAAGTCAAAGGCCAGAAGCGCGCGGAGAGAACGTCGCGAAAGGTACTCGCTTCGCTCAATGGAGGACGGGTGCGGCGCGTCGGGACCCGCGAGGCCCCATCGGCGGACGAGCCATCGCCAGGCGGCGATCAGGACGGCGTAGAGAACAACGATGCCACCGAGGATCAGCCACGGAGCGGTCCGCCGGGCTTCTGGGGAGGCACAGGCAGCAAGCCCCCATGCCGAAGTCAGGACGGATCGTGCAGGCATACGGACAGCATAGCCGACTGCAGGAGGATGGCGCGCGAGGCCTTTGGGCTCAGGCTCGATGCGAAGCGTTGAGGCGAAAGCAAGGTGGGCGGCTGCTGCTAGAGCGTTCTACTGGTCTTCGGACCGCGCGAGCACCGCGCGAAGCGACGCCAGCAGCGCCGGCAGGTCTTCGCGCACGGTCTCCCAGAGCACCTTCACGTCCACGCCGAAGTACTCGTGGGCGACCTGGTTCCGCATCCCGCGGATATCGGACCAGGGAATCTCAGGTGCCACCTTCGGACCCGCGTCCTTCAGCGCGGTGGCCGCCTCGCCGATGACGACGATGGCGTAGCTGACGGCGTCGACGGTTCGTGGGTCAGCGGCGAACTGCTCGAAAGTGAGTCCCTGGACGTAACCGAGAGCGCGCTCGGCGGCCGCGACCATGTCACCGAGGCGTACCCGCAACTCCCTAGGTGGCACGCACGGCCTCCCCGTAGATGCGGTCACGGAACTCTGGGCGGATCATCCCCGGCGTGGCCAGGTCGATGCTGCAGCCGAGGAGTCGTTCGAGCTCGTGCTGAACGCGGGCGAGGCCGAGATAGCCGACGGGCCGATCGAACTCGGCGATGAGGTCGAGATCGCTTCCGGGCCGGGCCTCGTCGCGGGCGACCGAGCCGAAGACGAGGAGCGAGCTGATGCCGAGCCGCCGGAGGTCATCCCGGTGGGAGGCGAAGAACTCGATGGCTTCAGCGCGGCGCACGTTCGGATTGTAGGCCGTGGAAGGCGCGGGTGGAAGTTAGGCCTGCCCGGTGGGCCAACTCACGTGGGATGGCCTGGTGCTCGGGGACCGGGAGCGGGTCTTGCCAGAAAAGTGCCTGCTGGCCCACGTGGACCAGGACGGCATTTTCATGCGGGCCGAGAGGAAGCCTGATGACGGAGCGTGATGCCGACCCCTGTCACTCTGGGTGTCCTGTCACGAGGGCAGGATTGAGCACCACCCGGGTGACAGGGTTGAGCACGACCTTCGACTCGTAACCCTGCGTAAAGAGAGCCCCGGCCCCGCCGCCTCCGAGCTGGCATCGGCGCGAGGTGAGGTGCGCCAACTGCCCGACCCCACTCCCCCTGAGACCTGGGGAATGGGGTCGGGTAGTTGGCGTTCGAGGGAGAAGAGAGAGGCAGATGGCGGCGGGGCAGGGCATCAGTTGAAGTTCAGGACCAGAGGAGATCCAGTCAGGCAGTCAGGGGGGCAATCATCCATTTTCAGAAACCAGGAAGAGACAGGTGGCGATGGCGAAGGCGAGGCGAAGGAGAGGCGGCAACCGAGAAGTGGCAGCGAAGAAGTCGGAGGCGAGCAGCGACGGCGGACAGGGGATCGGGACCGAGAGGACGGTCCAGTTGGGTACGGGCTTGAAAGTCGGTGAGGCGCCGGATAGACATCACAAGTACATATGACAGACCGAAAGCCCGCGCTGCCAGACCCGTTCTCGAACACCGAGAAGCTCATGCAGACCTTCCGGATGCCGCGGGAGCTGGTGGCCTTCCTGAAGGGCGAGGCGACGCGGCG
>JANMRY010000132.1:0-1117 GCA_031388695.1 Anaeromyxobacter sp.
CAGGCCGACCGGGCGCGAGGGGCTGGCCTGGATCCGCGAGGTGGCCGAGCGCGGCGCCGGTGAGCTGCTGCTCACCTCGATGGACCGCGACGGCACCCAGGCCGGCTACGACCTCGAGCTGCTGGAGCGGGTCCAGGCGGCCGTCCGCATCCCGGTCATCGCCTCGGGCGGCGTCGGCACGCTCGCCCACCTGGCCGAGGGGCTCAAGTTCGCCGACGCGGCGCTGGCCGCCTCGATCTTCCACGACGGCACCTGGACGGTCGGCGAGGCCAAGCGGTTCCTGCTGGAGCGGGGCGTGGAGGTCCGGCCATGAGGGCAAAGAGGACGACGAAGGCGGGCGGCGCGAAGCAGGGCGCAAAGCCGAAGCAGGGCGCGAAGCAGGGGGCGAAGCAGGGGGCGAAGCAGGGCGAGGGCTCGGCGGCGCTGCTCGGCCTCGTCCAGTTCGACGACCGCGGCCTGGTCCCGGTGGTGGCCCAGGAGGCCGACGGCACGGTGCTGATGCTCGCCTGGGCCAACCGCGAGGCGCTCGAGGCGACGCTGGCCACCGGGCGCGGCACCTACTGGTCGCGCAGCCGCAAGGCCCTCTGGCGCAAGGGCGACACCTCCGGCCACGTCCAGGAGGTCCGCTCGGTCTCGGTGGACTGCGACGGGGACGCCGTGCTCTACGTGGTGCGGCAGACCGGGCCGGCCTGCCACACCGGGGAGCGGAGCTGCTTCCACACCACCCAGGAGATGCCATGGCCGACGAGCGGTTCCTCGCGACCCTCTGGAAGACCATCGAAGCCCGCCGGGATGACCCCTCCGAGGCGGAGAGCTACACCCGAAAGCTCCTCGCCTCGCCCTCAAAGGCCCGCCGAAAGGTCATCGAGGAGGCCTACGAGGTCGTAGAGGCCCATCAGGGGCTGCTGGCCGGCCAGGACAGCAAGGAGCACCTGGCCCTGGAGGCGGCCGACCTCGTCTACCACCTCTTCGTGGTGATGGCCTCGGCGGGGGTCACCCCGGCCGAAGTCTACGCGGCGCTGGTGGCCCGCCACGGGGCCCCCCGGCGGCCCGGAAGTCCTTGACAAACTGGCGAACTCTTTCTAACACCCCCGTTCCACCGTGCGCTTGAGCCGGG
>JANMRY010000162.1:0-11485 GCA_031388695.1 Anaeromyxobacter sp.
CCGTGCGCGCCGCCTGGCTCGCTCCAGGCGCCCTCTTCTGGGGCAGGCGCGCGGGGCTCAAGCGGTGCACGAGTACCGCAAAGCCACCCGGAGGATCACCTTGTCAACCGTCGGTCCCGCACCGAAGTCCCCGCTCCACCCCCTGACCACCGAGGAGGTCATCGAGGTCAAGCGCCAGGCCTCGCTGCTCAAGACCGGGGCCCTCCAGGACGCCATCTTCAACAGCGCCAACTTCTCCTCCATCGCCACCGACGAGAAGGGGGTCATCCAGATCTTCAACGTCGGCGCCGAGCGCATGCTCGGCTACGTCGCGGCCGACGTCGTGAACAAGATCACGCCGGCCGACATCTCCGACCCCCAGGAGCTCATCGCCCGGGCCACGGCCTTGAGCCAGGAGCTGGCGACGCCCATCAGTCCCGGCTTCGACGCGCTGGTCTTCAAGGCCTCGCGCGGCATCGAGGACATCTACGAGCTGACCTACATTCGCAAGGACGGCAGTCGCTTCCCGGCCGTGGTCTCGGTGACCGCCCTGCGCAACGACGAGGGGGCCATCCTCGGCTACCTGCTGATCGGCACCGACAACAGCGCCCGCAAGCGGGCCGAGGCGGCGCTGCTCAAGGCCGGGGCCCTGCAGAGCGCCATCTTCAACAGCGCCAACTTCTCCTCCATCGCCACCGACGCCAGCGGCGTCATCCAGATCTTCAACGTCGGCGCCGAGCGGATGCTCGGCTACGCCGCCGCCGACGTCACGAACAAGATCACCCCCGCCGACATCTTCGACCCCCAGGAGCTGATCGCCCGGGCCAAGGCGCTCAGCGACGAGCTCAGCACGCCGATCGCCCCCGGCTTCGAGGCCCTGGTCTTCAAGGCCTCGCGCGGCATCGAGGACATCTACGAGCTCACCTACGTCCGCAAGGACGGCAGCCGCTTCCCGGCCATGGTCTCGGTCACCGCCCTGCGCGACGCCTCGGGGGCCATCATCGGCTACCTGCTCATCGGCACCGACAACACGGCGCGGATGCTGGTCGAGGCCGAGCGCAAGCGGCTCGACCAGCTCCTGCTCGACAAGAACGTCGAGCTGGAGAGCGCCAAGTCGATCGCCGAGAAGGCCAACCAGGCCAAGTCGGAGTTCCTCTCCAGCATGAGCCACGAGCTGCGCAGCCCGCTCAACGCCATCCTCGGGTTCGCCCAGCTGATGGAGTCCGAGACCCCGCCGCCCACCGAGAGCCAGACCGAGAGCGTCAGCCAGATCCTCCAGGCCGGCTGGCACCTGCTCAAGCTCATCGACGAGATCCTCGACCTCGCCAGGGTCGAGTCCGGGCAGGTGCCGATCTCCAGGGAGCCGGTCTCGATGGCCGAGGTCATGGCCGAGTGCCAGAGCATGCTCGAGCCGCTCGCCAGGCCCCGTGAGCTCGAGATGAGGTTCCCCACCTTCGGCGAGCCCTGCTTCGTCCACGCCGACCAGACCCGGGTGAAGCAGGTGCTCCTCAACCTGCTCTCCAACGCCATCAAGTACAACGTCACGGGCGGGACCATCAAGGTGACCTGCGTCGAGGCGCAGCCGGGGCGGATCCGGACCACCGTCCGCGACTCGGGCGTGGGGTTGACGCCGAGCCAGCTCTCCCAGCTCTTCCAGGCCTTCAACCGGCTCGGCCAGGAAATCGGCCCGGAGCAGGGCACCGGGATCGGGCTGGTGGTCGCCAGGCAGCTGGTCGAGCTGATGGGGGGCTCCATCGGCGTCGAGAGCGCGGTGGGGACCGGCAGCTCCTTCTGGTTCGATCTCGACTCCGTGGCCGAGCCCTCCCTCGCGCACGAAGCTGAGCGCGGCGACGCCCTGGTCAAGCCACCGGTCCCGGTCCCGGCCGGGCGGCACACCCTGCTCTACGTCGAGGACAACCCGGCCAACCTGAAGCTGGTCGAGCAGATCATCGCCCGCGACCCGAGCATCACCCTCCTGACGGCGATGACCGGCCCGGCCGGCGTCGAGATGGCCCGCGAGCGAAAGCCGGACGTCATCCTCATGGACATCAACCTGCCCGGCTTCAGCGGGTTCCAGGCCCTGGAGCTGCTGCGCGCCGACCCCGCCACCGCGCACATCCCGGTGATCGCGCTGAGCGCCAGCGCCATGACTCGAGACGTCGAGCGGGGGCTCAAGGCCGGCTTCCTGCGCTACATGTCGAAGCCGATCCGGGTGAGCGAGTTCATGGAAGCGCTCACCGAGGCCCTGAACCTGCCCGCCCCTGCGGGGCGCTAGGCCGGCCTTGCCTCGGCGGCGGCGGCGGCGATCCCGGTGAGGTCGGCCAGGGCCTGGACCAGGCGCGCCTGCCGCCGTGCCTCGACCTCGATGCGGGCGCCGAGCGCCGCCGCCTCGCCCTCCCGGAGGTGGCCCTGCTGCAGGGCCTGGGCGTTCGTGAGGACGGTGGTGAGCTGGGCGCGGAGCTCGTGCGAGAGGTTGCCGAGGAAGAGATCCCTGGCCTGGGCGGCTCGCTCGGTCGCCTCCCGCGCCGCCTCGGACATGACCAGCTGGGCGTCGAGCTGTCGATCGGCCCGGCGACGTTCGGTGACGTCCCCGATGGCCAGCAGGACCATCGGCTCCCCGTTCGGCGAGGCCACCGCACAACCGGAGATGGCGAAGGTCCGGCGGTTGCCCAAAGCCACCTGCCGCTCCAGCTCCAGCGCCTGGAAGCGCCCCCGCGGCCCCAGCTCCGACACCGCCTGGCGCAGCGCAGGGATCTCCCAGGCCCCGGCGTCGAGCTCGAAGAAGCCGCTGCCCTCGGTCCCGGCCGACCCCTCGCCGAAGAGCGCGCGATAGGCGGCGTTGGAGGTGAGCACCTGGTGGCGCTGGTCGAGCACGACCAGCGGGACCGGCACCGCCTCCACCATGCTCCTCGCGTAGTCCCTGGCCCACCCCGCCGCCTCCACGTCGGTCCGCAGCTTGTCGATGTCGACGAGGGAGAGGATGGCCCCATCGACCGTCCCGTCGGGCCGGCGGCGGGCCCGGACCTGGATCCGGTGCCAGCGGTCGGTGTCGTCCTGGACCTCCGCCTCGACCAGCTCGCCGCTCTCCATGGCGCGGGTGATCCAGCCCTCGAGGTCGGGGAGCAGCAACGGCAAGGCGAGCTCGGCGATGGGCCGGCCGACGTCGGCCGCGACGAGCCCCAGGAAGCTGGCGGCGCGGCTGGTGAAGCGGCGCAGCCGCCGGTTGGCGTCGAGCATGAGGATGGGGATCTCCACCGCGTCGAGGAGGTCGAGGACGTCGGCGCTGGCCCGCTTCAGCTCCCGGTTCCGGTCCTGGAGCTTGTCGTTCAGGCCGCCGAGTTCGTCATTGCTGGTCTGCAGCTCGTCCTTGGTGGTCTCCAGCTCCTCGTTGAGCCCCAGCAGCGCGTCGTTGCCCGACAACAGGTCGTCGTTGAGGGCGGAGAGCGCCCCGAGCTTCCGGGCCTGGTCCTCGCGAGGCGAGACCATCAAGCGCCTGCTGGCGGGGAGCCGGCTCGCGGTGGCCGCATCGAACCGGTAGGTGCTCGGCCCGGGCCGGCGCAGGAAGAGCCCTCCCCCGGCGCGAGTCGCCTTGAACCAGTGGCCGGCGCCGCCGGTCGCCTCGGCCCGATCGAGGAGCAGGTAGCCAGGCTGGTTGAGGCTCTGGTGGATGGTGGCCAGCACCCGCCGCTGCAAGGGCTTGCCGAAGGCGCCGAACAGGTTCCCGGCGCAGACCAGGTCGAGCCGGGAGAAGGGCGGGTCATGCGCCACGTCGTGGCGGACGAAGACGCAGCGCTCCCGCAGCGCCGGGCTGACGGCCCACCCCCGCCCGCTCCGGACGAAGAACCGCCTCAGCCGCTCCGGGCCGAGCGCCCGCGCGTCGGCGTCGGAGCAGGCGCCCCGGCCCGCCTGCTGCAGGGCCCGGGCGTCGAGGTCGGACCCGAACACCAGCACCGGGTGGGAGATGTGACGCGCCTCCACCTGCTCGATCAGCGCGATGGCCAGGGCGTAGACCTCCTCCCCGGTGGCGCATCCGATCACCCAGGCGCGCAGGGTCAGGTCGGTGGCCTTCCTCGCGAGGATCTCCGGGATGGCGAGCGACCTCACCTCCTCGAGGGCGGCGCCGACCATCGACCTGGAGGTGTTCCTGCTGACCAGCTCCTCGAAGAGGGCCTTCACCTCGGCCGGTTCGGCCGCCAGCGCCTCCAGGTAGCCGGGCATGCTCCACGCCTTCCGCAGCGCCATCCTGCGGCCGATTCGCCGCAGCAGCGGCCCCTGCTGGTACTCGGTGAAGTCGACGTCCGTCTCGGATCGCAGCCTGCGTGCCACTTCGGCCAGGAAGGCGGCGGAGCTCGGCGAGGTCGGGATCGGCTCGCCCTCTGCCAGCCAGGGGTGGCCCGCGAGGCGGGCCAGCTCGGCGCCGAGCGCCGGGAGGCCCAGGCATGCGTCCACCACCCCGGCCTCGACGGCCGACCGCGCCAGCTCTCCGAAGCGCGCCGAGCGCGGGCCCTGGGCCAGGGTGATCCCGCCCCCCTCCCGGATGGCGAGCAACCCCTCGACTCCATCGGCGCCCTTCCCGGAGAGCAGCAGGCCCACGGCCTGCCGCCCGCGGTCGGCCGCCAGCGACCTGAAGAGCGAGTCGATAGGCTGGTGTGGCCGCGGGGCGCCGGGCTCCACGGGCCGCAGCCTGAGGAGACCTTGCTCGACGCGCAGGTTGCCGGTCGAGCTGATGTAGACGTGGTTCGGCTCGACGCGCAGCCCGTCCGACGCCTGCACCACCTTCATGGTGGTCGAGCGGGAGAGCACCGCATCCAGCCGGCTGGCGCGAGCCGCGCCGAGGTGCTGGACCAGCACGAAGGCGAGCCCGGTATCGGGCGGCAACTGGCTGAGCAGGGCCTCGAAGTCCTTGAGCCCACCCTCCGAGGCGCCGACCCCGACCAAGGGGAAGTCGCCCCCCGGGCTCTCACGCTGGTCCTGGGCATGGGCCCCGGGTCCTGCTCCCGGCTCGTCGGCTGTCAGCATGGTCGTGGTCTCGGCGCGGGTATCGGTCGGCTGGCCCGTTCGTGAACGTTCTCGAACCCCGTCGGAGGTCCTTCCCCTGCCGTCGAAGTGCCACCGCTGCGACGCGATCTTCCTTTCGAATCCCTTCGTTTGCACCGGTCGTGCCCAAGGCTCAACAGCCCTCGACGGCGCCGCTCGACCGGCGCGCCCTTTGCAGAAGCTGTCTGGCATGAATCCCGTGGAGACGCCCTGATGGAGACCTGGGGGGCCATCATCGCCGTGCTGGTCGCCGTGCTGGTCGGCGCCCTGATCCCCGTGCTGCTCCAGCTCCGCGCCACGCTGCGCGCGGTCGAGGGGATCCTGCTCAGGAGCGGCCCCGCCCTCGACGAGGTGCTCCGCGCCACCACGACCGCGGCCCGATCCATGGACACCCTGGCGGCGCAAGGCGGGATGCTGGGACGCCTGGCCTCGGCCCTGGTCGCCGCCGTCGGGCCGGGGCTGACCGCTGGCCTCGCCGCGCTCTGCAGGGCGCAGCCGGTCACGCCACCGCGGCGCCAGCCTCGGCAGGTCGACTTCAAGCACATCCAACCGCAACCAAGAAAGTGGGCACGAGCATGAGTGACAACCTGGGATCTGGTGGCATCGGGCTCTTCTTCGCCTTCGCAGGGGGGGCCCTGGTGGGCGGAGTGGCGGCGGTCCTGCTGGCGCCCCGCTCCGGCGCCGCGACCCGCGAGCTGCTGGCCGGCAAGCTCGACGTGTCGCGTGAGCTGGCGGCGCGGGTGCCGCAGGCCATCACCGAGGCCTCGGCGGCTGCAAAGGATGCGTTCTCGGCGGCGCTCAACGGCGAAGCCTGAGTACGCTCTCCGTGACCGGGGGGTCACGGAGCGTAGAAGGCGAGGCCGCGGTCCCCCTCGGGGCGGGACCGCGGCCCTTGCTTTATCGAAAGCGCGAACCGTGACCCGGGCTTAGATCCGGTCACATGCCGCTCCCCCTCCCCCCGCTCGCCTTCAGCGCGCTGCTCCTGGCCGGGGCGCTGGTTGCCCTCTGGCTCGTCTCCCTGCCCCTGCGCAACGCCTCGATCATCGACGCCTCCTGGGGACCCGCCTTCGCCGTGGCCGGCTGGGGGGCCGCGCTCTGGTCCGGGGTGCCGCTCGGCTCGCCGCGGACCGCGCTCACGCTGGCGCTGGTCACCCTCTGGGCGGCCCGCCTCTTCCTCCACCTGCTGCTCCGCAACGCCGGCCACGGCGAGGACCCGCGCTACGCGGCGATGCGGCGCGGCCAGGGCGAGCGCTTCTGGTGGGTCAGCCTCTTCACCGTCTTCCTGCTGCAGGCGGCGCTCGCCTGGGCCATCTCGCTGCCGGTGCAGCTGGCGGTCCTCTCCGGCGGCCCGCTCGGCTGGCTCGACGGCCTGGCCGCGCTCACCTGGCTGGTCGGCCTGGCCTTCGAGACCATCGGCGACCTGCAGCTGACCCGCTTCCGCGCCGACCCGGCCAACCGGGGCCGGGCCCTCGACACCGGCCTCTGGCGCTACACCCGCCACCCCAACTACTTCGGCGACGCCCTGCTCTGGTGGGGCTTCGGCCTGCTCGGGGTGGCGGCCGGCGCCCCCTGGACGCTCTTCGCCCCGGTCCTCATGACCTTCCTGCTGCTCAAGGTCTCCGGCGTGTCGCTGCTCGAGAAGGGCATGGCCGAGCGCCGGCCTGCCTACCGCGACTACGTGGAGCGGACCAGCGCCTTCCTGCCCTGGTTCCCCCGGGCACCTCAGAGCTCCCAGAGCGAGGCGCCGCGCCGCCGGTAGCCGCGCTCCACCGCCAGCCCGTCGAGGGCCAGGGTGGGCCAGTCGGCCAGGTAGACCGACTCCTCGCCGGTGCCGGCGTAGACCTTCAGGTATCCCTTGCAGGCCTCGCAGACGTCGAGCCTCAGCCCGGCCGAGCCCTTCATCTCCAGCCGGGCCAGCCGGCCGGTGTCGCGGTTGCCGCAGTGCGGGCAGCCTGGAGGGGCGTCCTTCCAGCGCGAGCTGCAGCAGCCGCAGACCAGCGTCCGCTCCCCGCCGCGGACGTGGGCCATCATGGGGAGCGCCCCGCAGAGCGGGCAGCTCGACCGCCCCCAGCGCACCCCGTTGCGCCAGGCCGAGAAGGGCTCGAGCCAGGGGGCGAGCAGCCGCGAGAGGGTGCGCCAGGCCAGCAGCTGCAGCAGCGCCGGCTGCACCGGCGCCGTGGCCGGCGAGGCCCCGGTCAGCAGCCAGCGGATGGCCTCCGCCCGGGCCTCCGGCTTCGCCAGGGCGGCGTGGACCTCGCGCATCCCCTCCGCCAGCGGCGCCGGCAGCTTGCCGAGGATGGCCCGCTCGCTGGCCGGGCCCAGCAGGTCGGCCGCCGCCGCCTGGAGCGCCGTCCCGTGGCTCTGCCCCAGCAGCAGCGCCACCCCCATCTCGTGCTCGCCCCGGTGCTCGGCCCACGGCGCCAGGGGCAGCGGCGCGGGCGTCACCGCCTCGGCCGCGCCCCGGACCTGGGCCTCGAAGACGGCCAGCGGGGCGAGGAAGGGGTTCTGCTGCAGCCAGCGCTGAAGCGCGAGATCCATCTAGTGCCCCGACCCAGGCATGATGACGTGACGAGAGCGCCGAGACCGAAGCGAGGCTGGCGCCCGAGGAGGGAGGAGCGGAAGCGTAGTCGACCTACGCTGAGCAGCGGACCGACCAGGCCGCCTGCCGCAGCGAGAGGATCGGCGCTCGCAGTAGTCATCTTGCCTGGGTCTGGGCACTGGTGCGACGCCTCCACGGGCCGGGCGTTCCCGGCGCGCGCGGGCTACAATCGCATGCCATGCCACCCCCGGTCACTCTCCGGTCTCGCCGCGCGCCGCTGCTGGTCCTCGCCCTCCTCGGCGCCGCCTGCGCCCGCTCGGCCTCCGCCGGATCGCCTCCCACTCCACCGCTCGCGCCCGCGCCCCCGCCGTTCGTGCTGCGCCCCACCCCGCTGGTCTCGACCGGGGCCTGGACGGCCGGCTCGCTGCCCGAGACCGGGCGGCTGGTCGACGGCCGCTTCCGCGGCACCTCCTGGGGCGGCGGCAAGCCGACCCCGGCGAAGCCGGCCTGGGCGGCCATCCGCCTGCAGCGCGACTACCGCCGGCTGCTGCTCACCTGGACCTCCTCGCACAACCACGACTACTTCGAGCAGTTCTACGGCGCGCCGCGCGACTACCGGATCGAGACCAGCGCCGACTCGACCGACGGCGCCGACGGCACCTGGACCGTGGTGGCCGAGGTCCGGGGCAACCCGACCCGCAGCCGCGCCCACGCCCTCCCCTTCGAGGGGCAGCGCTGGGTCCGCATGGTGGTGACGGCGCTGCCCGAGCGGCTCAACGAGTGGGGGCTCTTCCTCGACGAGATCGAGCTCCACGACCTCTCGACCGGCGGCGACGACATCTGGGTCTTCCTCGGCGACTCGATCGTGGCCGGCGTCTTCGACCGGGCCGACGAGCGGCGACCCTCCTTCGCCGACAGCGTGGCCGTCCTCCACCCCGGCTACACCCCGGCCATGATCAACGCCGGGCTGCCGAGGCTGCGCAGCTGGGAGGCGATCGACCGGGTCGACGAGGTGCTGGCGCTCAACCCCGAGGCGACGGTGGTGGCCATCACGCTCGGCTCCAACGACGGCGATCTCGACAAGCTCCAGGCCGCGCTCGACGCCATCGTCGGCAAGGTGCTGGCCGCCGGCAAGATCCCGCTGCTCTCGCGCATCCCCTTCCAGACCAAGTACGACCAGGACTACGTGGCGGTGAAGAACCGGGTCATCGACCGGATCATCTTCGAGCGCCGCCTCCTCCCCGGCCCCGACCTCTACGGCTGGTTCAAGGCCCGCCCCGGCCGGCTCCACGATGGCCTCCACCCTGACGGCCCCGGCTCGGCCGACATGAGCCGGGAGTTCGCCCGGTCGGCGGCCCCGCTCTACCCTCGCTGAGGAGATCATGGCGCGCACCCGCTACCAGGCCCCGCAGGGCGACATCCCCTGGCGCCAGCTCCCCGGCTCGGCGCTGCGGGCCGCGCTCCGCGAGGGCTACGGCGCCGCCGACCTGCGCGCCGACCTGATGGCCGGGGTGGTGGTCGGGGTGGTGGCGCTCCCGCTCGCCATGGCCCTGGCCATCGCCGTCGGCGTCGCCCCCCAGTACGGCCTCTACACCACCATCGTGGCCGGCGCGGTCATCGCCGTGCTGGGCGGCTCGCGCACCCAGGTCTCCGGCCCGACCGCCGCCTTCATCGTCATCCTCGTCCCCATCTTCAACCGCTTCGGCATGGCCGGCCTGCTCCTCTCCGGGCTGCTGGCCGGCCTGATGCTGGTGGCGATGGCGCTCTTCCGGCTCGGCAAGCTGATCGAGTTCATCCCCTACCCGGTCACCACCGGCTTCACCGCCGGCATCGCCACGGTGATTGCCACGCTGCAGGTCAAGGAGCTGCTCGGCCTGAAGCTGGCCGGCAGCCCGGAGCACTACGTCGATCGGCTGGTGCTGATGGCGCAGGCGCTCCCCACCTTCTCCCCCTGGGAGCTGCTTGTCGGCGCCTTCACCTTCGCGCTGCTGCGGCTCTGGCCCCGCCTCAGCAAGAAGATCCCGCCCCCGCTCATCGCCCTGCCGTCGGCGGCGCTGCTGGCGGTGCTGCTCTCCCGGCTGGTGCCCGGCTTCGAGGTGGCCACCATCGCCAGCCGCTTCTCGTCGGTCATCGGCGGGCAGGTGGTTGCCGGCATCCCGCCGCTGCCGCCGCTGCCCATGCTCCCCTGGCTGCAGCCCGGCCCGGGCGGCGCCCCCTTCGTCCTCGACTTCGCCACCTTCCGCGCCATCCTCCCGGGCGCCTTCGCGGTGGCCATGCTCGGCGCCATCGAGTCGCTGCTCTCGGCGGTGGTGGCCGACGGCATGGCGCGCACCCGCCACGACCCCGACTCGGAGCTGCTGGCGCAGGGGGTGGGGAACATCGTCGGCCCGTTCTTCGGCGGCATCCCGGCCACCGGGGCGCTGGCCCGCACCGCCACCAACGTCCGCTCCGGGGCCCGCTCACCCATCTCCGCGGTGGTCCACGCCTTCACCGTGCTTGCGGCGGTGCTGGTGCTGGCCCCGCTGCTCGGCTGGCTCCCCATGGCCTCGCTGGCGGCGCTGCTGGTGCTGGTCGCCTGGAACATGTCGGAGGCCAAGCACTTCCTCCACACCCTGCGGATGGCCCCGCGCAGCGACGTGGCGGTGCTGCTGGCCTGCTTCCTGCTCACCGTCTTCATCGACATGGTGGTTGGAGTCTCGGTCGGCATGGTGCTGGCCGCGCTGCTCTTCATGCGGCGCATGGCCGATGTCACCCAGGCCACCATCTCGGAGGGGAGCCACCCCGACCTGCCCGGCCCCATCCCGGCCGGCGTGGTGGTCTACGACATCTCCGGGGCGCTCTTCTTCGGGGCGGCCCAGAAGGCCATGGGAACGCTGCTCACCATCGGCGACCAGGCCCACGCCGTGGTCTTCCGCATGGACCAGGTGCCGGCCATGGACGCCACCGGCCTGGTGGCGCTGGAGAGCGCCATCTCCCAGCTGGCCCGGAAACAGGTGGTGGCCATCGTCACCGGGCTCAAGGCCCAGCCGCGGGCCCTGCTGGAGAGGGCACAGTTCGTGAAGCGCAACGACGCCGTCATCTGCGACGACGTCGCCGAGGCGCTGGCGCTGGCCGACCTGGCACGCAGCCCAAGGCCTCCGCCCCCCTGAGCGGCTACCCGCTGGCCCGGTGGAACGGCCCGAGGTGCAGGTGCCAGGCGGCCCAGATGGCCGCCAGCGCCAGCACCACCAGCAAGACCAGGAGGCGCCGCCGCTGCCGGGCCCTGCCGTCCTCGAAGGGATCGTCGAGCGAGCGGCGGGCCCCGTGCGGCAGGTTCGCCACGTCGGTGAGCGCGGTGCCGAGCGGGAGGTTGACGCGGATGCGGCCGTTGATGGCCCAGCCGGTGGCGTCGAGCAGCGGGCCGAGGGTGCGCTGCCGCAGCTTGAGCCAGGCGATCAGCATGGAGGGGCCGGAGACGATCAGCACCACGCCACCCACCGCCACCAGCTTGGCCCACCAGGGCTGGAGCCCGATGAAGCCGGAGACGAAGGCGCCGAGGATGGTGGCCATGGCGCCGACGCCGACGCCGAGGGCGGCGATGATGCCGACCATCTTGCCGACGTCGACCGCGGGCGGCGCGGGTGGCGGCGGTCCGGGCAGGTGCAGGGCGGCTGCGCCGGCCAGCCGGGCGTCGGCCTCCTTCTCCTTGGCGGCCGCGAACCTTGCGGTCTGCTGCTCGATCAGCTTGATGAACTTCTTGTAGGGGGCGGCGAAGGCCTGGCGCAGGGCGATGGGGTGGTCGACCAGCTTCACCACGGTGGCGTCCCAGTCGCGCCCCTGCCGGTCGTAGAAGACGCCGTGGCGCCCGACCGCGAGGAAGTCGCTATCACCTTGCGTGAAGCAGGCCGCGATCTTCATGGCCTCGCTGCCGGCCCGCTTCAGCTCGCAGTA
>JANMRY010000101.1:0-10746 GCA_031388695.1 Anaeromyxobacter sp.
AGCCCGGTGACCGTGGCCGAGAAGTAGCCGATCCCGGCGCCGCCCGAGGTGCAGCTGTCGGCAAGCGTCGGGTTCTGGGCGCTGCTCCAGCAGACGCCCCGGTCGCTGATCGCCGACCCGCCGTCGTTGCTCACGTAGCCGCCGCTCGAGGCGGTGGTGCTGCCGGTGATCACCGAGGTGGAGGTCCCGACCACCGGGAGGGTGGGGCCGGGGGTGACGAGATCGGTGGTGGTGAAGGAGAGCTCGCTGCCGTAGGCGGTGCCGAGCGCGTTGGTGGCGTAGGCCCGCACGTAGTAGGTGGTCAGCGGCGTGAGGCCGGTCAGGGTGCTGCTGAAGGCGGCGGCGCCGGTGCCGTCGGTGGTCCGGGTGTTGGCGATGGTCGGGTTGGGGTTGATGCTCCAGCAGACTCCTTTGGCGGTGATGGGCGAGCCGCCGTCGCTGGAGATCACCCCGCCGGAGCCGGCCACGTCGGAGGAGATGCCGATCACCGCCCGGGTGGTCAGCGCCGGCGCCGAGGTGGCCAGGGTGGTGAAGCTCACCTCGTTGCCGTAGGAGGTGCCGCCGCCGTTCAGGGCCCAGGCGCGGACGTAGAAGGTGGTGCCGGCGGCGAGCCCGGTCATGCTGGCGGTGAAGGCCCCCATCCCGCCGGCCTCGGTGAAGCAGGTCCCGCCCCGGATCGGCGCCGGGGTGGTGGCCCAGCAGATCCCCCGGGCGGTCACCGGCGCGCCGTGATCGCTCACCACCGTCCCACCGCCGCTGGCGGAGGTGTGGGAGACGGCCGTCGGCGCGCTGGTGGTGACGGTGGCCAGCGGCAAGAGCACTGTGGTGAAGGGCCGGTCCTCGCCGTAGGAGGTCCCCTGGGCGTTGCTGGCGAAGGCGCGCACGTGGAGAGGCGTGCCGGAGGGGAGCCCGGTCAGGAGCACCAGGTAGCTGCCCGCCCCCACGCCTTCGCTCACGCAGGCCGAGCCGGTGGTCGGGTCCGGCGCCGCGGACCAGCAGGCGCCGCGAGACAGGATCGGGGTGCCGCCGTCGTCGGTGATCTCCCCGCCGGAGGTGGCGGTCGAGTCGGTGATGTTGGAGACCACCAGCGTCGAGAGGACCGGGGCGGTGAGCGCCCGGGTGGTGAAGGTCAGCAGAGCCCCGTAGCTGGTCCCGAGCGCGTTGGTGGCGAAGGGGCGGACCCAGTAGACGGTGTCCGGCGCCAGCAGGTCGCAGCGGGTCGCGAACGGGCCGGCGCCCGGGCTCGAGTAGAAGACGGTGTCGTGGAGGGTGGGGGAGGGGTGGGTGGCCAGCACCACGCCTCGCGCGAAGATCAGCTCGCCGCCGTCGTCGCTGACGTCGGCGTCGACCGTGGCGGCGGTGTAGCGGACGTCGCTCACGCCCACGGTGACCACGGTCGGCAGGGCGGTCCCGGCGGGCGCCCCGCTGCAGAGGTACGAGACCGGACCGGTGCCGACCTGGAGCTTCACCCCGCCGAGCCCGCAGTTGGCGCCCGGAGGCTCGGGGGTCATGGTGACGCTGGAGCCATCCTGGCCGGCCGGGCCGGTGGCGCCGTTGCAGAGATAGGTCGAGGCGCCCGAACCCACCTGGAGCTTCACCCCGCCGAGCTGGCAGTTGGCACCCGGGGCCTCGGGGGTCATGGTGACGCTGGCGCCGTCCTGGCCGTTCGAGCCGGGCGCGCCGTTGCAGACGAAAGTCGGGGCGCCAGTCCCCACCTGCAGCTTCGCCCCGCCGAACGCGCAGCTGGTCCCCGGGGGCTCGGGGGTCACCGAGACGCTGGCGCCGTCCTGGCCGGGTGCTCCCGTTGCGCCGGTGGCGCCATTGCAGACATAGGTGGAAGCGCCCGACCCGACCTGGAGCTTCACCCCGCCGAGCGGGCAGCTGGCGCCCGGGGGCTCGGACGTCACGGTGACGCTGGCGCCGTCCTGGCCGTTCGAGCCGGGCGCGCCGTTGCAAACGAAAGTCGGGGCGCCAGTCCCCACCTGCAGCTTCGCCCCGCCGAACGCGCAGCTGGTCCCCGGGGGCTCGGGGGTCACCGAGACGCTGGTGCCGTCCTGGCCGGGTGCTCCCGTTGCGCCGGTGGCGCCATTGCAGACATAGGTCGAGGCGCCCGACCCCACCTGGAGCTTCACCCCGCCGAGCTGGCAGTTGGCACCCGGGGCCTCGGGGGTCATGGTGACGCTGGCGCCGTCCTGGCCGGTGACGCCGGTGTCGCCGGTGCAGATGTAGGTCGGGGTTCCCCCCGCGGGCGTCACCCTCACGCCGCCTACCGGGCAGTTCGGCCCTGCGGCCTCGGGCGTGACCGCCACCGGCAGACCGTCCGCCCCATCGCAGACGTAGACGGTCGAGTCGACCTCGGCCGCCTCCAGGGACTGGTCGCCGTCGTCGTCGGTCCCGAGCTCCACCCTGGTGCCCCCGCTGGCGCAGTGGGCGCCGGGAGCCTCGACCGTGGTCCGGAGCAGGCTGCTCCTGCCGGTCGCCCCCGGATCACCCTGCTTCGGGGCGCAGGCGGTCAGGGCCAGGAGCAGGATGGCGGCCAGCGGGATGGTCCTCATGCGTCTCTCCCTCGTCGGTGGCTGGCGCTCCGGACTGGCCGGTCGCCGCTCAGAGCGTGGTGGTCGTCGCGACCATCGAGCTTGCCCGACTGAAATGACCGACACAAGCAATCCTTCGCGCCGCATTTACGTGGAGTGAACATGCCCACCTTCACCCACTGGGTCACGGCGCCGCTGCCCCCCCACCCGGGGCAGGAAGGGGCCCGCCCTGTCCCTTGACCATCGGACAGTCCGAGGCCAGAACACCGGGATGACCTCGCCCTCGCGGTCCCTGCCCCCGCCGCCCGACGCCGCCCGCGCCCTCACCCTCGGCCCCGACGCCCTGCTGGCCGGCTGCCGCGCCGACGTGGAGCGGGCCCGCGCCGCCGCCGCGGCGCTGAAGGCCGGCAGCGGCCCCCGCCCGCTCGAGCCGACGCTGGCCGCCTTCGACGCCGTCTTCTCCCCGCTCGCCGAGGCCGGCTCGCGCGCCACCCTGGCCCGCTCGGTCCACCCCGACGAGCCGGTGCGGCAGGCGGCCGAGCAGGCCGAGCAGGAGGTGGCGGCGCTCGGCACCGAGCTCTCGCTCGACCGCGGCCTCTACGAGGTGCTGGCGGCGCTCGACCCGGCCGGCGCCGACGAGGTGAGCCGCCACTTCCTGGAGAAGAGCCTGCGCGACTTCCGCCGCGCCGGCGTCGACCGCGACGACGCCACCCGCGCCAGCATCCAGGCGCTCCAGGAGGAGCTGGTCCGGATCGGCCAGGCCTTCGGCCGCAACATCAAGGACGACCGGCGCACCCTGCGGCTCCCGCCCGAGGCGCTCGACGGGCTGCCCGAGGACTGGCGCCGGGCCCACCCGCCCGGCCCCGACGGCCGCTGCGAGGTGAGCACCGACCCGAACGACTACGTCCCCTTCATGACCTACGCGCGCAGCGAGGAGGCCCGCGCCGACCTCTGGCGGCTCTCCCGGCGGCGCGCCCACCCGGCCAACGTCGAGGTGCTGGCCGCCCTGCTCGGCAAGCGCGCCGCGCTGGCCCGCCTGCTCGGCTGGTCGAGCTGGGCAGCCTTCGCAACCGCCGACAAGATGATCGGCAGCGACGCCGCGGCCGCCGAGTTCATCGAGAAGATCGCCGGGCTGTCGGCTGGCCGCATGGAGGCCGAGTACGCCCAGCTGCTGGAGCGAAAGCGCGAGGAGGTCCCGGCCGCGGCCCGGGTCGAGCCCTGGGACTCGGCCTTCCTGCAGGAGCGGATCAAGGCGGAGCGCCACGGCTTCGAGGCCCAGTCGGTCCGCCCCTGGTTCGAGTACCGGCGCGTCGTCGACGGCGTGCTCGAGGTGACCGGCGCGCTCTTCGGCCTCTCCTGGCGGCGCGTCGAGGGGGCGCCCAGCTGGCACCCCTCGGTGGAGATCTGGGACGCGCTCGACGGCGAGACCCTGCTCGGCCGCATCCACCTCGACATGCACCCGCGCCCCGGCAAGTACCAGCACTTCGCCCAGTTCACGCTCGCGAGCGGCCAGCGCGGGGTGCGGCTCCCCGAGGGGGTGCTGGTCTGCAACTTCCCCGAGCCCAAGGCCGGCGCGCCGGCGCTGCTCGAGCACGGCGAGGTCAAGACCCTCTTCCACGAGTTCGGTCACCTGCTCCACCACCTGCTGGGCGGCCGCACCCGCTACGCCGCCCACTCCGGGGTGGCCACCGAGTGGGACTTCGTCGAGGCCCCCAGCCAGCTGCTGGAGGAGTGGACCTGGGACGCCGCGGTGCTGGGGCGCTTCGCCCGCCATGTCGAGACCGGTGAGCCGATCCCGGCGGCGCTGGTGGCGAAGATGCGGGCCGCCGACGAGTACGGCAAGGGGCTGATGGTCCGCCAGCAGATGTTCTACGCCGCGGTCAGCCTCGAGCTGCACCGGCGCGAGCCGGCCGGCCTCGACGCCGGCGCGCTCTGCGACCAGCTCCTGGCCCGCTACACGCCCTTCCGGCCGGTGGCCGACACCTGGTTCCACCTCGCCTTCGGCCACCTCGACGGCTACTCGGCCGTCTACTACACGTACATGTGGTCACTGGTGATCGCCAAGGACCTGCTCGAGCCGTTCCGGGCGGCCGGGCTGATGGACCCGGCCACGGCGCGCCGCTACCGGGCCGAGGTGCTGGAGCCGGGTGGCTCGCGTCCCGCGGCGGCGCTGGTCTCCTCCTTCCTCGGCCGGCCCACCCGCTTCGACGCCTACCGGGCCTGGCTGGAGCAGGGGTAGAGTCGGGCGTGCACTTCCGGATCGGCCTGCGCGGGAAGATCGTAGGCCTCGTCGGCGGGGCGCTGGCGGTGCTGGCGTTGGCCATGCTGGCCGCCTACCTCTGGCTCTCGTCGCGGGGCAACGGCGACCCCCAGCGGCTGCTCGTCCAGCTCACCGTGGTGGCGGCGCTCACCGCGCTGGCGTGCCTGCTGGTGGCCTGGTTCGCAGCGCGCCGCCTGGTGACCCCGCTGACCAGGCTGGCCGACGTCGCCGCCGGGGTTGCCAGCGGCGACCTGGGCCGGCCGCTGCTCGTGGATGGCAGCGACGAGGTGGGCGAGGTGGGGCTGGCCTTCCTGCGGATGCGCGAGGCGCTGGCCGCCTCGCAGGCCGAGGTGCGGGCCGCCGCCGAGGAGGTGGCGCGCGAGGCCCACGCCATCCGCGTGGCGGTGGAGCGCCAGGCCGCCATGGGGCTCGACCAGGCCGCGGCGGTGCAGGAGACCTCGCTGGCGGTGGCCGAGGTGGCCCTCGCCTCGGAGACGGTCACCACCCGCGCCGAGCAGGTGGCGGCCAGCAGCCAGCGCACCGACGCCCTCTCCGACGAGGGGAGGCGGGCGGTGGCCGAGGCGATCGAGGGCATGGACCGGCTGCGCGAGCAGGTCGACGCCATCGCCGTGGCGGTGGCGGCGCTCACCGGCGGCAGCGTGCGCATCGGCGAGATCACCCAGACCGCCATCGACGTGGCCGAGCAGTCGAACGTGCTGGCGCTCAACGCCTCGATCGAGGCGGCCAAGGCCGGCGAGGCGGCGCAGGGCTTCTCGGTGGTGGCCGCCGAGATGCGGCGGCTGGCCGAGCAGTCGCGCAGCGCCGCGGCCCAGGTTCGCGGCGTGCTGGCCGAGATCGCCCGGGCCACCCGGCAGGCGGTCACTGCCACCGCCGAGGGGAGCCGCCGCGCCCGCCAGGCCACGGCGCTGGCGCAGCGGGCCGGGCGGGTGATCGACGGGCTGGGGCAGGTGGTGCTCGAGTCGGGCGAGTCTGGCCGCGCCATCGCCCTGCAGACGCGCCAGCAGGTGGACGGCGTGCAGCAGATGGTGGTCGCGCTCGGGGCCATCGAGGGGGCCAGCGCCAACGCCCTGGAGGGGACCTTCGCCATCGAGCAGGGGGCGCGCCGGCTCGAGGCGCTGGCGGCGCGGCTGGCCGACCGGGTTGGCGCCGGGCCGGGTGGGGGCGGGGCGCCGCCGTGAGCCGGACGCTGCGCGCGCTGCCGACGCTCCTGCGCATCGGGCTGGCCGAGGCGGTCGCCTACCGGGCCGAGCTGCTGGTCTGGCTGCTGGCCACCAACATGCCGCTGGTGATGCTGGCGCTCTGGAGCGCGGTGGCGCGCGACGCGCCGGTGGGGCGCTTCGGCCAGAAGGACTTCGTCGCCTACTACCTGGCGGCGCTGGTGGTGCGGCTGCTGACCGGCGCCTGGGTGGTCTGGGAGCTGACCTTCGAGATCCGCCAGGGGACGCTCGCCTACCGGCTGCTGCGGCCGCTCCACCCGCTGCTCGCCTACGCCGCCGAGAACGTGGCCGCCATGCCGCTGCGGCTGGCCATCTCGCTGCCGGTGGCCCTCACCGGGCTCTGGCTCACCTCGGGCGACTCGATCACCACCGACCCGGCGCTGCTGCTGCTCTTCCCGGTGGCGGTGGCGGGCGCCTGGCTCATCACCTTCCTGGCCATGGCGCTGGTCGGCACGCTCGCCTTCCGGGCCGACTCGGCCACCAGCCTCTTCGAGATCTGGATGGGGCTCTACGCGCTGCTCTCCGGCTACCTGGTCCCGCTCGAGCTCTTCCCGGCCTGGGTGGGGGCGCTGGCGCGCTGGCTCCCCTTCCGCTCCATGCTCGGCTTCCCGGTCGAGCTGGTGACCGGCCACCTCACCCGGGGCCAGGCCCTGGTCGAGCTCGGCATCCAGTGGGGCTGGATCGCCGGCCTGCTGCTGGCGGTCCGCTTCGCCTGGCGCGCCGGGCTGCGCCGCTTCGCCGCCTTCGGAGGCTGACCGTGGCCCGCTACCTGCGCCTGCTGGCCGTGCAGCTCCGCGCCTCGACGGCGCTGGCGCTCCAGTACCGGCTCGAGTTCATCGGGCAGGGGGTGCTGGCGCTCTTCTGGACCGCCGCCTCGCTGGTGCCGCTGCTGGTGGTCTACACCGGCCGCGAGGGGGTGGCCGGCTGGAGCTTCGAGGAGGCGCTGGTGGTGATGGGCTGGTTCACGCTCATGAAGGGGATCCTCGAGGGGGCGGTCAACCCCTCGCTGGCCAGCGTGGTCGAGCACATCCGCAAGGGGACGCTCGACTTCGTGCTGCTCAAGCCGGCCGACGCCCAGTTCCTGGTCAGCACCGCCCGCTTCATGCCCTGGCGGATCATCGACGTGCTGGCCGGGCTTGTCATCTTCGGCGTGGCCTTCCACCGGCTGGGGCGCTGGCCCTCGGCGGCGGCGGTGGCGGCGGCGGTGGCCCTGCTGGCCTGCGCCACGCTGGTGCTCTACTCGCTCTGGATCCTGGTGATCTCGGCCGCCTTCTACCTCGTCAAGATCGACAACCTCTCCTACCTCTTCGCCTCGATCTACGACGCCGCCCGCTGGCCGGTCGACGTCTTCCGCGGCTTCCTGCGGCTGCTCTTCACCTTCGTCATCCCGCTGGCGCTGCTCACCAGCTACCCGGCGCTGGCGCTGCTCGGCAAGCTCTCGCTCCCGGTGGCGGCGCAGGCGCTGGGCGGCTCGCTGCTCTTCGCGGTGGCGGCCCGGCTGGTCTGGACCCGCAGCATCGGGCGCTACACCTCGGCCTCCAGCTAGGGAGGCGTCACCTTGAACAGCGCCTTCTCGACCAGTTCCACAGCCTGGCAGAGGTCGGCGCGGGTCAGCCTTGCCCCCTCGGCCCGCTCCTTGAGCCAGAGGCAGCGCTCGGTGATGAGCCGCACCAGCAACTGGCCGGCGCTCCGCTCCTCGGGCGTCACCCACCAGCCGTCGGCCTCGCCGCGCAGGCGCCGGTCGATCTCGTCCCACTCCCGCTCGAGGTCGAGCCGGGCCAGCTGCAGCGCGTAGCGGACCACCAGCTCGCCGGGTGGCCGGGCGGCACCGGCCTGCCAGCGCAGCCGCAGCGCCTCGGTCTCCCACTCGAGGTCGGGCGGCGGCCAGGCCCGCAGCTCGCCGGCCAGCTCCTCGGCGAAGCGCTCCAGCAGGTACTCCTTGATGGGCTGCTTCTGCCGCTCGTAGAGCCAGTCGTAGCGCCTGTCCCGCACCCGGTGGCCTCCTACCCGGCCTGACCGCCGGCCACGACGCTGAGCGCCGGGCGGCGCGCCGGCCCGCCCGCGCCCAGCTCCCGGCGCAGCGCCGCGTAGACGCGCTGGCGGGTCAGGAACTCGAAGTGGAAGCAGTCGACCTCGACGTTGCGCCACTGCGGCTGGTCGGTGGTGTCGAGCACCGCCGAGGGCCAGACCGCCAGCCGGTCGGTCTTCGACCAGATCGAGATGAGCCGCACCTGCGGCGGCCAGCGCCCCTCGTGGAGCCGGCGCAGGAAGCGCGAGCCGGGCAGCAGCTGGGGCAGGGAGGGGGCCAGCAGCGCGATCGGCAGCCCCAGCCAGGCCATGGGCGTGCCGTGGTAGGGGGCCCCGAGCATCACCACCGCGCTGGCGTGGCGCCAGCCGCCCAGCTTCTTCACGTAGTAGGCGGCCACCAGGCCGCCCTTCGAGTGGCCGACGATGGTGAGCGGCCCCATGTTCGGATGGCGCGCGTAGATGCGCTCCACCTTGGCCCGGACGTAGTCGGCCAGGTCGTCGATGCCGCGGGTGTTGTAGGCCCGCTTCAGCCCGCCGAGGTTGAGCGAGAAGACGCCGTAGCCGTCGCGCCGCAGCCGGGCCTCGAGGATGTCGAAGGTCCGCCGCGTCGAGAAGAAGCCGTGGAGCAGCAGCAGCGGGCGGGGGTGGCCGTCCAGCGTGGTGCGGCGCTCCACCCGGTTGAGCCGGGCCGCGTCGGTCACCTCGGCGATGGTGCGGCGCGCCTTGAGCACCAGCCGGTTGAGCAGCCGCATCGTCCCTTGCCTCGCGTTCAGTCTCGCCGGGTGGTGGCCGGGGTCCAGTGCAGCATGAAGCGGGCCCCGCCCGGCCAGGGGTCATAGCGGGACTCCCCCTCGACCCCGCAGAGGTCGAAGAAGGCCTCGAACGAGCCGGCCATGGTGTCGAGGTAGGAGGGGAGGTTGAGCTCCGGGGGGATCCCCTCGAGCCGCAGCTCGGCCTCGCACTCGCTGGCCGACACCAGCCGCAGCTCTCCGCAGTCCCGGCAGATCTGGCCGTAGCCCCGCCCCGCCCACTTGAGCAGGCCCGGCGGCGTCTTGCCGAAGAGCGAGATGGCGGCCTGCACCAGGCCGACCAGCATGTTGCCGTTGAGGGTGCGGCGCAGCGCCTCGCGCGCCACCTGCCGAGTCCCCTGCGCCCCGATCTCGTCGCGGATGGCCGCGGCCACCTCGAGGTCGGCCATCACCGGCAGGTAGTCGAGCCGGAAGGCCGCCTCGATGGCCTGGCTGACCAGCGGCGAGAGCCGCGCCTTCACCCGCTGCTCGGCGGCCGGGAAGAGCTCGACCAGCACCTCCAGCATGGTGCGGGTGTGGCGTGCCTGGATCTCTGGGAAGTGGTTCTGCACCGGACACCAGTATAGGGGCGCGCGGGCGGGCCGCCAGCCCGCGGCCGCCTTGGCGAGCCCCCTTTGGCCCGGTGGGGATGCAGGGAGCGCAGCGGGCGCCGCGAGTAAGACAGGAAGGCCGGGCCGTGGTGCCACGGATGCTGACAGCGGCGGCGGCGCGAGAGAGAATCGCCGGCTCGGCCGCCCGCGGCCCGGTCGCCCGGGAGGAGACAACGTATGGATGACCATGAGTTGGAGCAGTACCCCCCCGCGAAGCCGGCCGGGCGGCCGCCCTTCGGCGGCGGCGACTGGCTGATGGTGGCGCTGGCCCTGGCGGTCATCGGCGTGGGTGGCGCCTGGTGGTGGTTTCACCGCGAGGCGACGCCGGCGCTGCCGCCTCCGGTGGCCGCGCCCTCGCCCGCCACGCCCCAGCCCCCGGCCCCCGGGCCGGTCAAGGTGGTCCCGGCCGACCGGCAGCGCGACCTGCTCGAGGCCGTCTCGGTCAGCGCCTCCTTCCGCAAGTGGCTGGCGGAGGGGAGCACCGTCGAGCGCTGGGCGGTGGTGACCGACAACCTCGCCGAGGGGGTCTCGCCGCGCAAGCAGCTCCCCTTTCTGGCCCCACCGGGACGCTTCACCGCCGCCCGGCGTGGCGAGGCGCTGGTGATCTCGCCCGCCTCCTACGCCCGCTACGACCTCTTCGCCGACGTGGTCGGCTCGGTCGACGTGGCGGCGGCGGTGCGCGCCTACCGGGAGCTGCACGGTCCGCTCGAGGCGGCCTGGCGCGCCCTCGGCTACCCCGACGGCTCGCTCGACAAGGTCACGGCGGCGGCGCTGAGGCGGCTGGCGGCCGCCCCGGTGCGCGACGGCGAGGTGAAGCTGGAGGCGGCCGGGCCTGGCCCCGATCCCCTCTACCTCTTCGCCGACCCGGCCCTGGAGCGGCTCGGGGCCGTCGACAAGCACCTGCTCCGCATGGGGCCGCGCAACACCCGGCTCATCCAGGCCAAGGCGCGCCAGCTGGAGCGGGCGCTCGGCCTCCCGGCCGCCAGGTAGTCCACGCCTCGCCTCACGCATCGCACCACCGTCACGGAGCGCAACCATGCTGAAGCAGAACAGCTACTTCGAGGGGCAGGTCCAGAGCATCGGCTTCGAGCGGAACGGCCGCAAGGCGACCGTCGGCGTCATCGACGCCGGCGAGTTCCACTTCGGCACCGTCGCCCCGGAGCGGATGACGGTGGTCTCGGGGGAGCTCCTGGCCAGGCTGCCGGGCGAGGCCGGCTGGCGCGCCTTCCCGGCCGGCACCAGCTTCGAGGTCCCGGCGCAGAGCGGCTTCGACGTCAAGGCGACCGG
>JANMRY010000195.1:0-21052 GCA_031388695.1 Anaeromyxobacter sp.
ACTCACGAACCGCCGGCCACGCGGAGCCGGCGACCGGCCACGGCCGTCGTCCTGAGCGCGAACGAACCGCCCGGCGTCGAAGGCGAAGACGTCAGGGACATGGAGAGGTGTGCCCTTGACACCGCTTTCTCTGGAAGGGACAGGCCTTTCGTGAGATCGGACCTCGAGCTCCCCCGGGGTGGCCTTGAACCAGTAGGTCCGTGTCACCCTAGAGTACGTTGTCAGACGCGAACCGTGGGTTGGATTCCTTACCCCTGACAAGGATCCGCTGACGCCACCTCCGGGGGCCCGGCCGCCTTCCAACCGGCTCCCGGGGCGAGAAGGCCCCCCCCCCGGCGCCAGTCCAAACGTCTGGACTTCCAGCAGACCTTCAGCGACCCAAGCCATCGCCGCCAATCACTTCTGTGGCGCCGCTAGGGCGTGGCGGCCTTGGCCCCACCCGCCCCGGAGGGCTCGGCGCCGCGGTGGGCCTGCCGGATCCGCTCCGGCGGGAGCCGCAGGTCGCTGACCACCCCCACCACCTTCAGCGCGCGCAGCGCCAGGTAGGAGAGGTCGAGCTCCCACCAGAACCAGCCCTGGTTGGCGGTGGTCGGGTAGAAGTGGTGGTTGTTGTGCCAGCCCTCGCCGAGCGTGATCACCGCCAGCGCGAAGCTGTTCCTCGACTCGTCGCCGGTCTGGTAGCGCTGCCGGCCCACCACGTGGGCCAGCGAGTTGATGAAGAAGGTGCCGTGCCAGAGCAGCGTGGTGGAGACGAAGAAGCCCCAGAGCAGCGCCGGCCAGCCGCCGGCCAGGAAGAGCCCGAGCGCCAGCAGCGCCGGCGGGATGGCATGCCAGCGGTCGAGGAAGCGCAGCTCGGGGTAGCGGGCCAGGTCCTTGATCCGGTCGAGCTTGGTGGCGTTGTGGCGGGTCGAGAGGAACCAGCCGACGTGGCTCCACCAGAAGCCCCGCCGGACCGGGGAGTGGATGTCCTCCGGCCCGTCGGAGTCGCGGTGGTGATCGCGGTGGTGGGCCGCCCACCAGAGCGCCCCCTTCTGCGCCGAGGCCCCCCCGACCAGCGCCAGCAGGAACTGGAAGACCCGGCCGGTCCGGTAGGCGCGGTGGGCGAAGTAGCGATGGTACCCGGCGGTGATGGCGAACATCCGGACCACGTAGGCACCGGCCGCCAGGCCGACCAGGCCGAGGGTCGGGGGGGCCAGCCAGGGGCTGGCCAGCGCCACCAGGTGGATGGCGATGAACGGGCTGGAGGCGAACCAGTCGATCCGGTCGGGGTCGCGCGTGGTGGGCATTCACCAGATCTGCACGCCCCTCGTCACGGCCTTGTCATGACGGGTCTCTTCAGGATTCCCTTGCCCTCACCGGAGCCTGCGCTATCTTGCGGCCCCACCACCCCTCTTGGACGGAGCTCTCGATGGCCAGCGCGACGATGAATGGTGTCCACTGCCGGGTCACCGCGGACAAGGATCTCGGCGACAGCTGGGCGGTGGCCGTGGTCCCCCCGGCCGGCTCGCCCCTGGCCCAGCAGGTGGTCAAGCTCCAGGGGAACGACCGCTACTCGGTCATCAAGGGGGCGCTCACCACCCTCGCCGCCCGTGGCCTGATCGAGCGGTACGAGCTCGATCCGGCGCCGCCGCCCCCTCCCGCGCCAGCCCCGGCCGCTCCCGCAGCGCCGGCCCCGGCCGCCCCGGCCGCGCCTCCGGCGGCCAAGCCGACCGCGTAGCAGGCTGCCGCGGGCTGGCCGCCGCTCACTCGCCCGGGCGCGTCACCCGCACGATGGCGCCGGCCGGCAGGACCGCCAGCAGCGCCTCGAGCGCCGCCAGCACCTCGTCGAGCCGCCTCGACTCGATGGTGAGCCGCACGGCGTGGTCGGCGTCGTCGAAGCGCGGGTAGCTCCCCAGCTCGGCGCCCGGGTGGGCCCTGGCCACCGCGGTCAGCGCCGGGGCGATCTGGTCCTCCACCTCCGAGATGTAGACGCAGGCCAGGTGGAACGGCGCGCCGCCCAGCGCGCCGGCGTAGCGGTCGAACTGGTAGCGCAGGAACTTGGGGACGCCGGGCAGCATGATCACCCCGTCGCAGACCAGCGTCGGGAAGGCAGGATCCCCGGCCAGCTCGGTCCCCTCCGGCACGTCGGCCATCCGCAGCCCGGCCTCCGGCAGCTCCACGCCGCGCAGCCGGCGGTGGATGGTCCGGTAGACCTCGGCCAGCCGCTCGTCGCGCCGCACCGGGCGCCCCAGCGCCGCCGCCACCGCCTCGATGGTGACGTCGTCGTGGGTCGGCCCGACGCCGCCCGAGGTGATGAGCCAGCCGACCCGCGGCCGCTCGCGCCGGATCGCCTCGACGATCTCGTCGACCCGGTCGCGGACCGTGCAGATGGCCTGCAGCTCGACGCCGAGCGCGTGCAGCCGGGAGGCAAGCCAGGGGCCGTTCTCGTCGACCACCTTGGCCGAGAGCACCTCGTTGCCGACCACCACCAGGGATGCCGAGGGGGCGCGCACGCGAAGCTCCCTCAGGCCCGGGGGGGCTTCAGCCGGGCCGCGAGGGCGGTCACCGCCTCGGCCACCTGCTCGACCGGCGCCTCGCCGTCGAGCACCTCGATGCGCTGGCCGGCGGCCCGCAGCGCGACCAGGGCCCGCTCGTAGCTGCGGGCCACGCGCCGCTGGAAGGCGTCGACCTCGTAGAGCTCCGGGGTGGTGCCGGCCCCGCGCCGCCGTCCCAGCGCCAGCCCGGCCCCGACCCGCAGGAAGATGGTCAGGTCGGGCGCCCGGGCCCGCCCGTTGATGGTGGCCACCCACCTGGCGTCGCCGGTGGTGAGCGCCTGGTAGGCGAGCGAGGAGAGCGTGTAGCGGTCGGAGACCACGTCCTCTCCGGCGGCCAGCCGCGGCAGCACCTCGGCCGAGAGGTGATCGAGCCGGTCGGCGGCGAAGAGCAGCGCCAGGGCGTCGGGGTCGAACCCGTCGGCCGCCCCGCCGTTGATCCGCTTCTGCAGCACCTGGCGCAGCAGCGCCCCCACCGGCCCGCCCGAGGGCTCGTTGGTGACGTGGGCCCGCCGCCCCTGGCGCCGCAGCGCCTCGCCGAGCAGCCGCGCCTGGGTGGTGGTCCCGGCGCCGTCGAGCCCCTCGAGGACGATGAAGCGGCCGCCGCGGCTCACCTGTCGAGCTCCAGCTCGCGGCGCAGCACCAGCAGCCGCTCGAACTTCTCGGCCTCCACGGCCCGCAGCACCCGCGCCCGCAGGAACTCGCGCACCGTGAAGCCGACCAGCACCAGCGCCAGCAGCAGGGCCAGCAGGAACCACATGGGGATCCCGGGCGGCGGCGGCGGCTTGTTGACGGGGAGCCAGCCCCAGCGGTCCCAGGCCAGCTTGGCGGCAAGGCCGACCCCGATGAAGGAGAAGAAGGCCAGCACCCCGCCGGTCTGGACGTGGTCGACCGAGAGGCGCGTGCCGATCTCCTCGGCGATCCGGTCGTGCTCGGCGCGCAGCGCCAGCCGGCGCTCCTGTCCCTGGCTCTCCATCCCTCAGCCCCTCGCCGCGCGCCCGTGCCGGGCGACGATGGCGTCCTCTACGGCGCCGAGCGTGGCCGCCACCCGCACCGCCGGGTTGCGCAGCGGCGAGCGGAGCCCGGGCAGCGTCTCGTCGTGGTACCCGACCTTGAAGTCGGAGAACTTGAGGCCGTGGGCGGTGGAGATGACCACCACCCGCTCCCCCCGCCTGATCTCGCCGCGGGCGGCCAGCTTCTCCAGCGCCGCCAGGGCCACCCCGGTGTGCGGGCAGGTGAAGAGCCCGGCCCGGTCGGCGCGGGCCGCGGCGTCGGCCAGCTCCTGCTCGCTGGCCTGCTCCACCACCCCGTCGAGCGCCTGCAGCGCGCGCAGGGCGCGGCCGGCCGAGACCGGGTCGCCGATCTGGATGGCCGAGGCCAAGGTCCTGCGCGCCGCCACCGGCGCGACCTTCACGCCCGGCGCCGCCTTGCGCCCGGCGCCGGTGGTGGCCAGGTAGAGCGGGTTGGCGTGCTCGGCCTGCGCCACCACCAGCCGCGGCAGCCGGTCGATGAGGCCGAGCGCCTTCATCATCGTGAAGCCCTTGCCGACGGCGCTGGCGTTGCCGAGGTTGCCACCCGGGATCACCACCCAGTCGGGCACGGTCCAGCCGAGCTGCTGGGCGATCTCGATCGAGGCGGTCTTCTGCCCCTCGATTCGCAGCGAGTTCATCGAGTTGGCCAGGTAGATGTCGGGCGTCTCGGAGAGCGCCTGCACCACCTTCATGCAGCCGTCGAAGTCGGTGTCGAGCTCCAGCACCAGCGCCCCGTTGGCGATGGGCTGGACCAGCTGGGCGGTGGAGATCTTCCCGCGCGGCAGCAGCACCACGCTCGGGATCCCGGCCGCGGCGCAGTAGGCCGAGAGGGCCGCCGAGGTGTCGCCGGTCGAGGCGCAGGCCACGGCGCGGATGGGCGTGCCCCGGGCCCGCATCTCCTGCACCGCCGATACCAGCACGGTCATGCCGAGGTCCTTGAAGGAGCCGGTGTGGGTGACCCCGCACTCCTTGACCCAGACGTCGTCGAGGCCGAGCTCCCTGGCGTAGCGGTCGACCTTGAGCAGCGGGCTGCCGCCCTCGAACATCGAGACCACGTTGGCGTCGGCCAGCTGCGGGTAGATCCACTCCTTCTTGCCCCAGACCCCCGAGCCGTAGGGCCAGGCCCCGAGCTTGAAGCGGCCGTCGAAGAGGGCCCGCCACTCGGCGGGGCTGCGTGCCCCCAGGGCGGCGAGATCGTGCTCGACCTCCAGCAGGCCGCCGCACTTCGCGCAGCGGTAGATGACGTCGGTGAGCGGGGCGGAGAAGTCACAGCCCTCCCCGCAGCGGTAGCTGGCGGTGAAGGGGGCGGCGTGGCGGTCTGGCGTTCCGGTCATGGTGGGGCGAGCACTTTGCGACGCGCCGGGGCGCATTTCAAGGGGAGCGAAGCGCGGGTCACTCGCTCTTGTTGCGAGCCCCGCAGGCCGGGCAGATGGCGCGGGTGGCCGGGGTGCCGCAGCTGCAGAGGCGGAGGGCTGGGCCGGCGGCGGCGGCCGGAGGGGGGATGGCGACCGGCAGCCGCATGCCGCAGCGGCCGCAGATCATCTCCCCGGGCCCGGCCAGGGTGCGGCAGTAGCGGCAGGTGGCCAGCGGGGGCAGCTCGGAAGGCGCGTCGAGGGAGGCGGGCGCCGAGGTCGGCTCCAGGTCGGGGACCAGCTCGCCGGAGGCCCAGACCGGCGCGGCCGCGGTCGGCTCCAGCTCCGGCACCGCCTCCAGGGCCACCTCGCCGGCGCTCGCCTGCAGCGTCGGCTCCAGCTCGGCCATGGCCGGCTCCGCCGCCGGCGCCGGCCCGGGCGACGCCAGGGTCGGCTCCAGCCCTTCCAGCGCCGTGATGGCGACCTCGACCGCCCCCAGCGCGAGCAGCGACCGGCCGCAGACCTCGCACTCGGCGCCGCTGGCCTGCGGGTGCTCGCAGACCGGACAGGTGGTCACAGGCTCCCCCGGCGCGCCGTGAAGCGGGCGTGGAACTCGCCGAGGCGGCGCACCAGCTCCTCGATCTGCTGGAGCGGCGGGAGGATGGTGGTGCGCAGGTGCCAGGTCCCGGGGGCCTGGCCGAAGCCGCTCCCGTCGACCACGCAGATGCCGGTCTCCTCCAGCAGCGCCATGCAGTAGTCGACGTCGGAGGCGCCGGGCGGGAGGGTGAGCTCGGGGAAGGCGTACATGGCGCCGGCCACCGGCCGGCAGCTGATGCCGGGGACGGCGTTGAGGCCGCGCTCGACGATGCCGGCCTTGCGGGCCAGCAGCGCCAGCACCTCGCCCTTCTCCTGCTCCCAGCGGGCGCGCGAGGGGCCGCCCGGGCGGGGCGGCCGCACCTGCAGGTAGAGCACGATCTGCCCGGCGGTGTTGGCGCAGAGGGCCACCGACTGGAGCTTGGTCAGCTCGGCCTGCACGTCCTCCGGCACGTTGCGGCACTCGACGTAGCCGCCGCGGTGGCCGCACTCGCCCAGGTAGCCCTTGGAGGTGGAGTGGAAGCTGAAGAGCGAGAGGTCGCTGAAGCCGAGCCGGGCCATCACCTTGGCGAAGGAGGTGAAGCGGGCCCCGGTCGAGTAGACGTTCTCCTGGTAGACCTCGTCGGCCAGCACCGCCAGGTCGTGGGCGCGGGCGAAGCGGAGCAGCGCCTCGATGTTGGCCTCGTCGAGCACGGCGCCGGTCGGGTTGCCCGGGTTGATCACCACGATGGCCCGGGGCCGGATGCCGCGGGCCCGGGCCGCGGCCAGCGAGCCCTCCAGGGTGGCCGTGGAGAAGGCCCAGTCGGCCGCCTCGTCGAGCTGGTAGGGGACCGGCGTCCCCTCGTAGAGCGCGATGGTGGCCGAGTAGAGCGGGTACTGCGGGATGGGGATGAGGATGCCGTCCTGGGGCCCGGAGATGAGCATCCGCAGCACCGACTGGACCGCCTTGCTGGCCCCGTCGGTCAGGTAGATGGCCTCGGGATCGGCGGTGAGCCCGTCGCGGTCCCTGATGAAGTCGGCCACCGCCTCGCGCACGAAGCGGAACCCCTTGCTCTCGGTGTAGACGCCCAGCCCGTGCCGGCTCCCGGTGGCGACCAGCCCCGCCGTCTCCACCACGTCGGCGGGGAAGGTGCCGGCCGGGACCCGCGCCAGCAGCTCCGGGTACTCGGAGAGGGCCAGCACCTGGCGCACCCAGGTGAGCGGCCGCTGCCCCAGCGACTGGGGGTTGCCGATGTTGCAGTAGATGATCTCGCGCCCTGCTCGCTCCAGCTCGGCGGCGCGGGCCACGATGGGGCCACGCACGGCGTACTGGGTGGAGCGGACCTGCGGCGAGACCTCTTCCAGCTTGAGCACCATTCGGCGGCGCCTCCGAGGGTCGGCGCGCGCACGCCGCGCACCGGGCCCGACACTCTAGCAGATCATGCTCAGCCGACCTGCGCCAGCGAGAGCCGGCCGGCCCAGCGCGCCGAGAGGGCCCGGGCGGTGGCCCGGTGGGCCGGGTCGACCAGGCCGGGGTCGGCCTCGACGAGGGCGAAGGCCTCCTCGCGCGCCTCGTCGAGGATCGCCTCGTCCCGGTAGAGGTCGGCCACCTCGAGGAGGGCCTGCCCCGACTGCCGGGTGCCGAGCAGCTCCCCCGGCCCCCGCAGCTTCAGGTCGACCCGGGCCAGCTCGAAGCCGTCCTGGGTCTGGCAGAGCGCCTGCAGCCGCTCCCGGGCCTCGGCGCCGGCCTGGCGGAGCTGGGCCAGCAGCAGGCAGCTGCTGCGCGCCGCCCCCCGCCCCACCCGCCCGCGCAGCTGGTGGAGCTGGGAGAGGCCGAACCGCTCGGCGTGCTCGACCACCATCACCGTGGCGTTGGGGATGTCGACGCCGACCTCGATGACGGTGGTGGCCACCAGCACCTTCAGGTCGCCGCGCCGGAAGGCGGCCATCACCGCCTGCTTCTCCTCCCCCTTCATGCGGCCGTGCAGCAGCCCGACGGCGTGGGGGGCCAGGGTCCGGGCCAGCGCCTCGGCGCCGCTGGTGGCGTCGGCGAGGTCGACCTTCTCCGACTCCTCGACCAGCGGGAAGACCACGTAGGCCTGCCGCCCGGCCTCGAGCTCGGCCCGCACCGCGTCGAGCACCTTCTTGCGCTGCGACTCGCCGAAGAGGCGGGTCTCCACCGGCGTCCGCCCCGGCGGCAGCTCGGTGATCTTCGACTGGTCGAGGTCGCCGTAGAAGGCGAGCGCCAGGGTGCGGGGGATGGGCGTGGCGGTCATCACCAGCACGTCGGGGCGAGCCCCCTTGGCCATCAGCGAGGCCCGCTGCAGGACGCCGAAGCGGTGCTGCTCGTCGACCACCACCAGGCCGAGCCGCTCGAAGCCGACCGAGGCCTCCAGCAGCGCGTGGGTGCCGACCGCCAGCCGGGCCCGGCCGCTGCGCACCGCCTCGCGCGCCGCCTTCTGGGCGCCGCCGCGCGCCAGCGCCCCCACCAGCGCCACCTCGATGCCGCTCCCGGCCAGCCAGCGGGTGAGCGTGGCGGCGTGCTGGGCCGCCAGGATCTCGGTGGGGGCCATGATGGCCGCCTGCCAACCAGACTGGATCGCCAGCAGCGCCGCCACGAAGGCGACGGCGGTCTTGCCGCTGCCGACGTCGCCCTGCAGCAGCCGGTTCATGGGCTCGGGCCGGGCCATGTCCCGGGCGATCTCGGCCAGCACCTTCTGCTGCGAGCCGGTCAATGCGAAGGGCAGCCGGGCCACCGCCGCCTCCATGGCCCGGGGCCCGACCTCGAAGGCGATGCCGGCCTCGGCCTTGACGCCGCGCCGCCGCCGCGCCAGCGCCAGCTGCAGGAAGAAGAACTCCTCGAAGACCAGCCGCCGGAAGGCCGGCGTGGCCCGGGCCGCGGCCGCCAGCAGGTCGGTGCCGGGGGCCGGGAAGTGGGCCTGGCGCAGCGCCTCGCCGCGCCCCAGCAGCTGGCGCCGGGCCCGCACCGGCTCGGGCAGCTCCTCCGGGGTGCGTGGGGCCAGCTCGTCGCAGAGCCGCTTCATCACCTTGCGCAGCGCCGGGTGCTGCCAGCCGGCCGGCCCCGGGTAGATGGGGACGATGCGCGAGAAGTTGGCCGAGTCGCCCGGCTGGTGCTGCTCCAGCTCCGGGTTGGACATCTGCTTGCGCCGGCCGAACCCCTCCCCCACCTTGCCCCAGCAGAGCAGGCTGTCGCCCGGCCTGACCTGCTTCTCCTTCCAGGGCGGGGCGTTGAAGAAGACCAGCCCCAGCCCGCCCGAGCCGTCCGCCACCTGGACCTCGAGCATGGCGCGGCCGTTGCGCATCCGCTTCTGGCGGACCGACTGGACGGTGGCCAGCACGATCCCCTCCTCCCCGATCGCCAGGTCGGCGATGCGGCGGAGCGTGGTCCGGTCCTGCCAGGTGCGCGGCCAGAACTCGAGCGCCTGGCCTGCGGTGGTCCGCCCGCGCTCCTCGAGCAGGGCGCGCGGCGAGGCGTGCACCCCCGGCAGGTCGGCCAGCGGCGTGTCGAGCGTGATGGAGGGACCCCAGGGCGGCGGCGGGCGCGGCGTGGTGGCCGGAGTCGGGGTCGCGGTCGGGGTCGCGGTCGGGGTCGCGGTCGGGGTCGCGGTCGGGGTCGCCGTCGGCTTCACGGTCGACTTCACCGCCGCCCGTCCCCGCACCGTGCCGAGCCGGGCCGCTTCGGCCAGCTCGGGCGGCACCTCGACCAGCGCCGCCAGGTGGCCAGCCAGCCTGATCAGCGCCTCGCGCCGCGCCTCCCCCGCCAACCGGTCGAAGCGGGCCGCCTCGGCCAGCAGGCCGCGCAGCGGGGCGCTCTCCGGGGCCCCCAGGGCGCGGGCCCGGGCCACCGCCTCGGTGAGCGTGGCGGAGAAGCCGGCCAGCCGCGCCGCGCCGGCGAAGCCGTCCTTGACGGCGAAGCGGAGCGGGGCCACCAGCGCCTGCAGGGCGGCTGCGGCGGGAGCCGTGGGGGGCTCTGGGCGGGCGCGGGGTTCCACGCCGCGAGCCTAACCCATCACTCCGACTCGGAGATCTCCTCCTCGATGAACTCGAGCTTCTGGATCTCGTACTCGCGGTTGCCGCCCGGGGTCTGGACCGTCACCGTGTCCCCCTCGGAGCGGCCGATCATGGCGCGGGCGATGGGCGAGGTGACCGAGATCTTCCCCTGCTTCAGGTTGGCCTCCAGCTCGCCGACGATCCGGTAGCGGACCTCGTCCCCCGAGTCGGTGTCCTCAAGCGTCACCGTGGTGCCGAAGATGACCCGGTCACCGGCGTGCTTGGTGACGTCGATCACCTCGGCCGAGGCGATCCAGTGCTCCACCTGGAGGATGCGCCCCTCCACGTGCGACTGCTTCTCCTTGGCGGCGTGGTACTCGGCGTTCTCGGAGAGGTCGCCGTGGGCGCGGGCCTCGGAGATCTCCTTCACGATCTTCTGGCGCTCCACGCCCTTGAGCCGCTTCAGCTCGGCCTTGAGCCGGAGCAACCCGGACGCAGTCATCGGAACGCGGTCGGACATCGCCTCTCCTCACCAAAAAATGGCTGGCGGCCGACCGGGGGTACCGGGCGGCCGCGCGCTGATCAATTCCTAGAGAACCCGCCGGCTCCTGTCAACGGGAGGCCGGCGCGATGCCGTGATACTCCTGCAGCGAGCGGACCCCGGCTGGGCCGGCGCGCATCGCCTCCATGGCCATGACCCCGGCGCGTGCACCGGTCATGGTCGTGAAGTAGGGCACCGCCTTCATGAGCGTCTCGCGCCGGATCGAGGAGCTGTCCGAGACCTCGCGCTTGCCGTCGGTGGTGTTGACGACGAAGTGGACGTCGCCGTCCTTGATCCGGTCGACGATCGAGGGGCGCCCCTCCTTGACCTTCTTGACCTGGGTGGTCTGGAGGCCGCGCTCGCCCAGGTAGGCGTGGGTGCCGGCGGTGGTGAGCACCTCGAAGCCGAGCCCGACCAGGCGCCGGGCCACGTCGACCATCGCCGCCTTGTCGCCGTCGCGCACCGAGACGAAGGCCCGCTTCCCCACCCCGCTGGTCGGCAGGGTGTTGCCGGCCGCGGCCTGGGCCTTGAAGAAGGCGATGGGGAAGTGGGCGTCGACCCCCATCACCTCGCCGGTAGAGCGCATCTCGGGGCCGAGCAGGTTGTCGACGCCGCGGAAGCGGGTGAAGGGGAAGACCGCCTCCTTGACCGAGACGTGCTTGGGGCGGGCCGAGGCGGTCACCCCGGCCTCGGCCAGGGTCTTGCCGACCATGCAGAGGGCGCCGGCCTTGGCCAGCGGCAGGCCGGTGGCCTTGCCCACGAAGGGGACGGTGCGGCTGGCGCGCGGGTTGACCTCGAGGACGTAGATGTCCTTGCCCTGCACGGCGAACTGCACGTTCATCAGGCCGATGACGCCCAGCTCCCTGGCCATGGCGATCGACTGCCGCTCGATCTCGGCCACCAGCTCGGGCGCCAGGCTGAAGGGGGGCAGCGAGCAGGCCGAGTCGCCGGAGTGGATGCCGGCCTCCTCGATGTGCTCCATGACCCCGCCCACCACCACGTCCTTGCCGTCGGAGACCACGTCGACGTCGACCTCGGCGGCGTCCTTGAGGAAGCGGTCGACCAGCACCGGGCGGTCGTTGGAGGCCTGCACCGCGTCGGTCAGGTAGCCGCGCAGGTCGGCGTCGTCGTAGACCACCTCCATGGCGCGGCCGCCCAGCACGTAGGAGGGGCGCACCATGACCGGGTAGCCGATCCGCTTGGCCACCGCGAAGGCCTCCTCGGGGCTCCGCGCCATGCCGTTCTCCGGCTGCCGCAGCCCGAGCTTGACGATCATCTCGGCGAAGCGCTCGCGGTCCTCGGCCCGGTCGATGGCGTCGGGGCTGGTGCCGAAGATGGGCACCCCCAGCTCGTGGAGCGGCACCGCCAGCTTGAGCGGCGTCTGGCCGCCGTACTGCACGATCAGCCCCCTGGGCTTCTCCTTGTGGACGATCTCCAGCACGTCCTCGAGGGTGAGCGGCTCGAAGTAGAGCCGGTCGGAGGTGTCGTAGTCGGTGGAGACCGTCTCCGGGTTGCAGTTGACCATGATGGTCTCGAAGCCGGCCTGGGTGAGGGCGAAGGCGGCGTGGACGCAGCAGTAGTCGAACTCGATCCCCTGGCCGATTCGGTTGGGGCCGCCGCCGAGGATCATCACCTTGGGCTTGTCGGTGGGGGCGGCCTCGCACTCCTCCTCGTAGGTCGAGTAGAGGTAGGGGGTGTGGGCCTCGAACTCGGCGGCGCAGGTGTCGACCCGCTTGAAGACCGGCCGCACCCCGGCGGCCCATCGGGCCTCCCGGGCCTCGCCCTCCTTGACCCGGGCCAGCTGGGCGATCCGCTTGTCGGAGAAGCCGAAACGCTTGATGCGGTACCAGGCCTCCCGTCCCTGCGGCAGGCCGCGGGCCAGCTCGGCCTCGACGGCGACGATCTCCTCGATCTCGCGCAGGAACCAGGGGTCGATGCCGGTGGCGGCGGCCACCTCGGCCACGCTCATGCCGGCCCGGAAGGCGTCGCCCAGCCAGAAGACGCGGTGGGCGCGCGGCACCCGGATGGTGGCGTCCACCAGCCCGCGCTCGGCGGCCGTGAAGGGGTCGCCGGGGCGCTTCTGCAGCGGCGACTCGAAGCCGCAGCGATCGATCTCCAGCCCGCGCAGCGCCTTCTGCAGCGACTCCTGGAAAGTCCGGCCCATGGCCATGACCTCGCCCACCGACTTCATGGCCGTGGTCAGGGTGTCGTCCGCCCCCTTGAACTTCTCGAAGGCGAAGCGCGGGATCTTGGTGACCACGTAGTCGATGGTCGGCTCGAACGAGGCCGGGGTGTAGCGGGTGATGTCGTTCTTCAGCTCGTCGAGCGTGTAGCCGACCGCCAGCTTGGCGGCGATCTTGGCGATGGGGAACCCGGTGGCCTTGGAGGCCAGCGCCGAGGAGCGCGAGACCCGCGGGTTCATCTCGATGACCACCAGCCGCCCGGTGCGCGGATCGGTGCCGAACTGGATGTTGGAGCCGCCGGTGTCGACGCCGATCTCGCGGATGATGCGGACCGCGGCGTCCCGCATCACCTGGTACTCCTTATCGGTGAGCGTCTGGGCCGGGGCCACGGTGATCGAGTCACCGGTGTGCACGCCCATGGGGTCGAAGTTCTCGATGGAACAGATGATGACGACGTTGTCGTTCTTGTCGCGCATCACCTCCAGCTCGTACTCCTTCCACCCGATGATCGACTCCTCGCAGAGGATGGTGTGGGTGGGCGAGAGGGTGAGCGCCCGCCGCGCCATGGGCTCGTACTCCTCGCGGTTGTAGGCGACGCCGCCGCCCTCCCCACCCATCGTGAAGCTGGGGCGGATGATGACCGGGAAGCCGATGTCGTCGGCGATGGCGCTGGCCTCCTCCCAGGAGGTGGCGTAGCCCGACCTGGGCATCTCCACGCCGACCCGCTTCATGGCCTGCTTGAAGAGCAGCCGGTCCTCGGCCATCTCGATGGCCTCGAGCTTGGCGCCGATCAGCTCGACCCCGTGCCGCTTCAGGGCGCCGCTCTTGGCCAGGGCCACCGCCAGGTTGAGCGCGGTCTGCCCGCCCAGCGTCGGCAGCAGCACGTCGGGCTTCTCGCGGGCGATGATCTGCTCCGCCACCTCGGGCGTCATGGGCTCGACGTAGGTCCGGTCGGCGAACCCCGGGTCGGTCATGATGGTGGCCGGGTTCGAGTTGAGCAGGACGATCTGGTAGCCCTCTTCCTTGAGGGCCTTGCAGGCCTGGGTCCCGGAGTAGTCGAACTCGCAGGCCTGGCCGATGACGATGGGCCCCGACCCGCAGATCATGATCTTCTTGATGTCCGTGCGACGCGGCATGGCCGCGGAACCTAGCACGAAAGGGCTGCTTTTTTCCGCACCAACCTGAGGGGCCCGGTCAGGCCCCGAGCTTGTCGGCGGCGTCCTTGAGCCGGACCGCCCGGACCGCCTCCAGCATGTGGCGCAGCCGCGGGAAACGGTCGGCCAGCACCGTCATGACCGGGGCCGGGAAGGTCACCACCGAGACCGCGGTGCGGGCCACCAGCGCCCCGGGGCGTGGCTCGCCCAGCACCCGCCCCTCCCCGAAGATGGCGTTCCGCTCCAGCAGCCCCACCTCGATGGCCACCCCGTCGCGGGAGAGCAGCACCGCGGCCGTCCCCTCGCGCACCAGGTAGAGCCGCTCGTCCTCGGCGTCGGCGGCGATCAGCTCGCCGGCCTGGAAGTCCTCGACGGTGGCCAGCTGCAGCAGGTCCTGGCGCGCCTCGTCGTCGACCTGCTTGAAGAGGAGGTTGGCCTCCACGAAGGCCGTGGCGACGAGGTCTCCCCAGGCTTCGCGCGGTGCGCTGGGCATGCGTGAAAAGCTAGCACGACCGCCTCAGCGGATCGACTTGGACTTGAGCGCGCGGGCCACGTGGGCCGGCACCAGCCCGGTCACGTCACCGCCGAAGGTGGCCACCTCGCGGACCAGCCGGGAGGAGACGTAGAAGTAGTCCTCCCCGGTCATCACGAAGACCGACTCGAACTCGGGCAGCAGCTTCCGGTTCATGTTGGCCAGCTGGAACTCGTAGTCGAAGTCGGAGACCGCCCGCAGGCCGCGCAGCACGGTGTGGACGCCGCGGCTCCGGGCGTACTCGACCAGCAGCCCGTCGAAGCTGTCGACCTCGACGCGCGGGTCGTTCTTGACCGCCTCGAGGATGAACCCCTTGCGCTCGGCCACCGTGAAGAGCGGCTGCTTCTGGGGGTTGTTGGCGACCGAGACGATGAGCCGGTCGAAGAGGTTGAGGCCGCGCAGGATGATGGCGACGTGGCCGTTGGTGAGCGGGTCGAAGCTGCCGGGGTAGATGGCGACGCGGGCCATGAGGGGGCGGAGTATCGCTCAGTCCCGGACGTAGATCGAGATCCCGGTGCTGCCGTAGCGGCGGGTCTCCTGCAGCGCCAGCGGCCCGACCCTCGCCGGTGCCGCCCAGCGGGCGTCGTGCTCGGCCACCGCCCGGCCGCCCGGCAGGAGCAGCGGACAGGCCGCCTCCAGCCCCTGCGCCGGCCCCTCGGCGTAGGGCGGGTCGACGAAGGCCAGGGCGAAGCCGGCCGGGAGCCGCCCCGCCAGCGCCTCGACGCGGCCGTGGCGGACCTCGACCCGGTCGGCGAAGCCGAGCCCCTCGGCGTTGCGGCGCAGCAGCTCGACGGCGCCCCGGTCGGCCTCGACGCAGGTGGCCCGGGCGCAGCCTCGCGAGATGGCCTCCAGGGCCAGCGCCCCGGTGCCGGCGTAGAGGTCGAGCACCGCCCCGCCGTCGAAGAACTGCCCGAGCACGTTGAAGACGGCGGCGCGCACCTTCTCGCTGGTGGGGCGGGTCCCCTGCCCCTCCGGCACCGCGAGCCGCCGCCCCTTGGCGCTGCCGGCCACGATGCGGGTCACGGCCCGGCCTGCGACTGCTCGAGCCAACGGGCCACGCGCAGGGCGCTGCCGGTGGTGCCGAGCCGCTCGAGGAAGTCGAGCACCTCGCCGTAGGCCCGGGCCTCGAGCCGGGCCAGCGCCCCGCCCCCCAGCGCCGCCTCGGCCTGGGCCAGCGGGGCCTGCCGGCTCCGCTCCGAGGCCGGCCCGGCCAGCAGGTCGAGCGCCAGCAGCGCCACCTCGGCGGCCGCCCCGCCGTCCTCGCACCCGGCCACCGGCGAGCCGGCCAGGCTCAGCAGCAGCTCGGGGGTGACCGGGCCGCGGCGCAGCACCGGGGTCCCGGAGATCGCGGCGCAGAGCGCCAGCAGCTCGCGCACCTGGGCCTGCACCCCCTCGGGAGAGGTCGGGGCCTCGAGCGGCAGGCTGGCCAGGTCGGGCAGCGACTCGGCCCGGGCCAGGTCGCCGAAGAGCCGCCCGGCCTCCAGCGCACCGCCGCGGGCCACCACGCAGTCGAGCCCGAGCCCGCCCTCCAGCGCCGGCACCGCCACCCGGGCCAGCACCTCGGCGCGGGCCTCGGCCGGGACCGCGCCGAGATCGACGGTCAGGTGGGTCAGCCCGGCGTCGGCCAGCGTCCAGGCCTCGCGGAAGGCCTCCTCGACCTCGACGTCGCGCCGCCCGGCCACGCGCACCTCGCCGGCCAGGAAGATCGGGAGGCCGGCCGCCACCTCGTCGGCCGCCTGCGCCACCGCCTCGAACCAGGGGGCGGGCGGCGAGCCGGCCGGGAGCGCCAGGCCGAGCACGCTCTGCAGCTGCTTGGCGGCCACCAGCGCGGCGCGGGCCACCCCGGCGGTCGGGGCCCGGACCAGCGGCAGGGTCAGGCGCAGCTCGGCGGCGGCCCGGACCAGGTCCTTGGAGGAGAGCGGGCAGGCGGCGCTGCGCGGCTCGAGCCGCTCGACCACGCGAGCCGGACGGAAGGCGAGGGCGGGCGAGAGCACGCCTCGAACATAGCACGGACCCCGGGCCGGTCCGGGCGGCCGGTCAGCCAGGCAGTCAGTGATCCTGCGGGCAGATGGCGTGGACGTGGGCGTAGTCGGCCGACTCGATCTGCAGCGTGGTGTGGTCGATCCGGTGGAGGTCGCAGAGCGTCCGCTTCACGGCCGTCAGGATCTGGTCGTTGCGCCCCAGCGCCTCGGGCGCGATGACCACGTGGGCCGAGAGCGCGTAGAGGCCGCTGGAGATGGTCCAGAGGTGCAGGTCGTGGATCGCCACCACGTCGGGCGAGGCGGCCGCCATGGTGGCCTGCACCTCGGCCAGCGAGAGGTGGCCCGGGACCCCCTCCATGAGCACCCCGGTGATCTCTCGGATCAGCCCGACCGTGCCCCAGAGGATCAGCCCGGCGATCACCAGGGAGAGCACCGGGTCGAGCCAGGTCCAGCCGGGCCGCAGCCACATCACCCCGGCCCCCACCAGGATGGCGATCGAGGAGACGGTGTCGGCCACCACGTGGAGGAAGGCGGAGCGGGCGTTGAGGCCGTGGTCGTGGCGCAGCACCCCGAGGATGGCCAGGTTGGCCGCCAGCCCGACCGCCGCCACCACCGACATCAGGCCGAGATCGATGGGGGGCGACCCCTCGCGGAGCCGGCTGATCGCCTCCCAGGTGAGCCAGCCGGTCAGCAGCACCAGCCCGCCGACGTTGAGCTGGGCCGCCAGCACCTCGGCCCGCCGGAAGCCGAAGGTGCGCCGCTCGTCCGGCTTGCGGGTCGCCACCCAGGCCGCCACCATCGCCAGGACCAGGGCGCCGGCGTCGGTCGCCATGTGGCCGGCGTCGGAGAGCAGCGCCAGCGAGCCGGACCAGAGCCCGCCGATGGTCTCGGCCACCATGATGGTGCTGGTCAGCCCGAGCGAGAGGGCGAGCCGGCGGAAGCTGGAGCCGGCTCCCCCGTGCCCGTGCGCGTGACCCTCGTGCGCGTGACCCTCGTGCGCGTGCCCGTGGCCAGGCGCGTGGCCAGGCCCGTGAGCGTGGTCATCGTGGCCATGGCCGGCAGGGCCGTGGCCCGGGTGCGTACCGCTCGACATCGGGCTTGAACCTCCGGGCTGGAGAGTCTACTCCAAGGGAGTAGCGACCAGCAGCCGACGCCGCCTTAGGATCTCGAGGAAGATGGAACGACTGTCCCACCTGACGGCCGCGCGCGACGGCACCCGCATCCACTGGACCGAGAGCGGCCAGGGGGGGGCCCCGATCCTGCTCTGCGACGGCATCGGCTGCGCCGGCTACATCTGGCGGTTCCTGAAGCCGGAGCTGGCCCGGCGCCACCGGACCATCCACTGGAACTACCGCGGCCACGGCCAGAGCGAGGCCCCGGCCGATCCGGCCCGGGTCTCGGTGGCCGACTGCGTCGATGACCTCTTCGTGGTGCTCGACGCCGCCGGGGAGCAGCGGGTCGTGCTCATGGGCCACTCCATGGGCGTGCAGGTGGCGCTCGAGGCCCACCGGCGCCACCCGGAGCGGGTGGCCGGGCTGGTGCTGATCTGCGGCGCCCCGGGACGCCCCCTCGACGCCGTCCACGACGTCCCGCTGGCCGCCGCCGCCCTCCCCTACGCCCAGGCCGCGGTCTCGCGCTTCCCGGGGCTGTCGCGGCTGCTCTTCCGCTCGGTGATCCCGACCGACCTCTCGCTCAAGCTGGCGCTCGCCTTCGAGGTCAACGAGAAGCTGGTGGCCCGCGAGGACCTGGTCCGCTACCTCGAGGACCTGGCCGACGTCGACCCGGCCCTCTTCCTCAAGCTGCTCGGCTCGGCGGCCCAGACCGACGCCTCCGACCACCTCCCCTCCATCGCCATCCCCACCCTGATCATCGCCGGCGAGCAGGACACCTTCACCCCCATGTGGCTCTCGGTGAAGATGCACGCCGCCATCCCCGGCAGCGAGCTGCTGGTGCTGAGCAACGGCACCCACGTGGGGCCGCTGGAGCACCCCGAGCTCTGCGACCTGCGCGTCGAGAAGTACTTCAGCGACCACTTCCCCCACCCCGGGACCGCCCCGTGAGCAGGGTCCCGGCGGTCCCGGCGGTCCAGGCGCGTGCGCTGCTGCTGGCGCTGCTGCTGGCGCTGCTGCTGGCGCTGCTGCTGGCGGCGCCGGCGCGGGGGGCGGCCCAGCCCTACGACCCGTCCTACCGCTGGCAGACCCTCGACACGCCCCACTTCCAGGTCCACTACCACCAGGGGCTGGAGGCGCTGGCCCAGCGGGCCGCCCGCGAGGCCGAGCGGGCCCACGCCAGGCTCGCCCCGCTGCTCGGCCATTCGCCCGCCCAGCGGACCCAGCTGGTCCTCTCCGACGACAGCGACTCGGCCAACGGCTCGGCCACGCCGGTCCCCTACAACACCATCCGCGTCTACGCGGTGCCGCCCGAGTCGGGCTCGGTGCTCAACGACGAGCGCGACTGGCTCGAGGCGGTCATCACCCACGAGTACGTCCACATCCTCCACCTCGACAACATCGGCGGCCTGCCGGCGCTCTTCAACGAGCTCTTCGGCAAGCTCTGGCCGCCCAACGGCCTGACCCCGGGCTGGATGATCGAGGGGCTCGCCGTCGCCCACGAGGCCCCGGCCGGCAGCGGCGCCGGCCGCAACGACAGCGCCCTCTTCGACATGTTCCAGCGGGCGCTGGTGGTCGAGCCGCCCGGCCTCCCCTCGCTGGCGCAGGCCTCCAACCCCTTCCTGGAGTGGCCGCGCGGCAACGTCCCCTACTTGCTGGGCGGCCGCTTCATGGCCTTCCTGGAGCGCCGCTCCGGCGAGGCGGCGATGCGCAGCTTCGTGGCCGACCAGGGGTCGCAGCTCTGGCCCTGGGCCCCCTCCTGGGCCAGCCAGCGCTGGTTCGGTGCCGACCTGCCGACGCTCTGGGGGCTCTTCGCCGCCGAGCTGCGGGCCGGCTACGCCGCCCAGCTCGCCGCGGTGCGGAGCCGCCCGGTCACCGCGCCGACGCCACTCACCGCGCGCGGCGGCACGGTCGAGCGGCCACGCTGGCTCCCCGACGGCTCGGGGCTGGTCTACGTCGACCGCGGCCTCGACGAGCGGGCCGGGCTGCGCCGGGTCGGGCGCGACGGCGTCGACCTGGGGCGCGCCCTGGTGGTCGACATGGACGGCAGCTTCGCGCTCCGCTCGGCGAGAGAGGCGGTGGTGGCCAAGGGACAGGTCTGGAACGAGTTCCGGCTCTACACCGACCTCTACCTGGCCGACCTGGCGAGCGGCGGCGAGCGGCGGCTCACCGACGGCGAGCGGGCCACCGACCCGGCCCTCACGCCGGACGGGCAGGCGGTGGTCTACGTGGCCCAGGCCGGCGCCGGCGAGCAGGCGCTGCGGCGCCGCCCGCTGGCCGGCGGCCCGGCCGAGACGCTGCTGCAGCGCCCCGGCCTGCTGCTCTACGAGCCGGCCGTCTCCCCAGACGGCAGGCGCATCGCCCTCTCGGTGCAGCGCGAGGGGCGGCGCGACCTGGTGGTGCTCGAGGGCGACACGCTCTGGGAGGTCACCAGCGATGACGCCCTCGACCGGGCGCCGAGCTGGTCGCCCGACGGCCGCTGGCTGCTCTTCTGCTCCGACCGCGGCGGACTCTACAACCTCTACGCCTGGGAGTTCCCGGGCGGACCGCTGCGCCAGCTGACCAACGTCGAGTCGGGAGCGCTCGAGCCGGCCCTCTCGCCCGACGGCGCCACCCTGGCCTTCGTCACCTACTCCCGCCGCGGCTTCGATCTCGCCACCATCCCGTTCGACCCTGCCACCTGGCTCGACCCGGCCCCGGCCGCGCCGGCGGTGGCGGCACCGGAGCCGGCCAGCGGCCCGGAGCTGCCGCCTCGCCCCTACGCCGCCATCCAGACGGTCGGCCCGACCTTCTGGCTCCCGACCTGGAGCCTCTCTCCCGACGGCGGCACCTTCGGCGTCTTCACGGCCGGCGCCGACGTGCTGGGGCGCCACGCCTGGCAGGCCGAGGCCTTCGCCGACACCGCCGCCATGACCTTCGGCTACGCCGCCTCCTACGTGGGAGGCTGGTCCTGGCCGAGCCTCGACCTCTACTCGAGCCGCTACGCCACCGGCTCGCCCGGCTACCCGGCGCGGACGGTGTCGGCCTGGGTGCCGCTGGCGCCGGGCGCCACCTTCAGCTTCACGCGGCTCGAGCGGCAGTTCGCCGTCCGGCTCGGCTGGACGCCGACGCTGATCTCGTCCCTCGACACCGTGTACGCCGTGCCCCCCTCGGCCGGTTACCCGCCGGGGCGGCTCTTCGCCGACGGGCTGCTCTCCGAGGTGGGGCTCTCGGCCGCCTACAGCGACGCCCGTCGCTACGCCCGCTCCATCTCGACCGAGGAGGGGCGCAGCCTGGCGCTCCGGCTGCGCGCCGCCGGCGGCGCGCTCGGCAGCGACTACGACCTCTGGCGCGCCCGGCTCTCCTGGAATGAGTTCACGCGAGTCCCCTTCACGCGCCACGTGGTGCTGGCGACGCGGGTCTCGGCCGCCATCGGCCACGGCTCGCTGGGCGGGTCGCCCCCCTTCTCGCTCGGCGGCATCCCCCAGCCCGACTTCTGGGCCCTCACCACGCTGCAGTCCTTCACCCCCTCCGACCTGCTGCGCGGCTACGCGGCCGGGCAGTTCGCCGGCAACGGCACCCTCTCGGCCACCTTGGAGCTGCGCTTCCCGCTCTTCTCACCCGAGCTGGGCCGCTCCACCTGGCCGGTCTTCCTGCGCCGGGTCCACGGCGCCCTCTTCGCCGACTTCGGCGAGGCCTTCGTGCAGGGGACCGAGCGGGGCTACTCCGGCCCCGACTTCCACTGGAAGCGGCTGCGCATGGGGGCCGGCGCCGAGCTGCGGCTGGAGACGGCGCTCGCCTACTGGCTGCTCACCGATCTGAGGCTCGGGGTGGCGCGCGGGCTCGGCAGGCCGCTCGGGAACCTCTCGCCGACGCAGGATCCCTACGCCATCTGGCAGTGGTACCTGACGCTCGGCCCGAGCTTCTGATCGGCCCGGAGCGGCGCGCGGCGCCGCCTTGCGGGGGCTGGTGGACTGGTGATAAACAGGCGCGCCTTCGCCGACATAGCTCAGTTGGTAGAGCAGCTGATTCGTAATCAGCAGGTCCACGGTTCAAATCCGTGTGTCGGCTCAC
>JANMRY010000057.1:0-4817 GCA_031388695.1 Anaeromyxobacter sp.
CGCACCACGTAGTCGGGGTTGACCGGGATCTTGCCGCCGCCGTTGGGGGCGTCGACCACGAAGTAGGGCACCGCCATGCCGCTGGTGTGGCCGCGCAGCGAGCGGATGATGCGCCGGCCGGCCTCGATGGGGGTGCGGAAGTGGCTGATGCCCTTGGCGAGATCGCACTGGTAGATGTAGTAGGGGCGGATCCGCATCATCAGCAGCTTGTGGTTCAGCTCCCTGACGATGCGCGGGTCGTCGTTGATCCCCTTGAGCAGCACCATCTGGTTGCCGATGACGCAGCCGGCGTCGGCCAGCCGGCGGGCGGCGTCGAAGGCCTCGCCGGTGCACTCGCGCGAGTGGTTGAAGTGGGTGTTGACGTAGACCGGCTGGTGCTTCTTGAGCATCTTCACCAGGTCGTCGGTGATGCGCTGGGGCAGGGTCACCAGGTTGCGGGTGCCGAGCCGGAAGATCTCGACGTGGGGGATGGCCCGCAGCCGGCCGAGGATGTAGTCGAGCCGGTCGTCGGAGAGCGAGAGCGGGTCGCCGCCGGAGACCACCACGTCGCGGATCTCGGTGTGGTGCTCGATGTAGGCCAGGCTCTGCTCGATCTGGCTCTTGGCGGCGGCGCTGGTCGGGTCTGCCACCTTGCGCTTGCGGGTGCAGTGGCGGCAGTAGACCGGGCAGTTGTGGGTCGTGTAGAAGAGCACGCGGTCGGGGTAGCGGTGGGTGATGCCGGGCACCGGCATGTCTCGCTCCTCGGCGAGCGGATCGTCGAGGTCGGCGGCGGCGAAGGTGAGCTCGCCCATGGTCGGTACCGACTGGAGCCGGACCGGGCAGGTCGGGTCCTCCGGGTCCATCAGCGCCGCGTAGTAGGGGGTGATCCCCATGTGGAACTGGGCGTCGGCCTCGATGACGGCGCGCCGCTCGTCGTCGGTGAGCCGGATCACCTGCTCGAGCCGCTCCAGCGAGGTGACCCGCTCGCGCTGCTGCCAGTGCCAGTCGTTCCACTGGTCGTCGGCGACCCCCTTCCAGATGGAGCGGGAGGCGTAGGGGAAGCGGGAGCGCACGTGGTTGATCGGTGGCGCGATCGGCGCCGGTGTCGGTGCCGCGATCGGTGCCGCGATCGGTGCCGTGTTCGGTGCGCTGACCGCGGCGCTGGCGGGCGCCCCGACCGGTGCTGCCAAGTCAGGCCTGGTCTTCATTCGGCACGCTCCTCGCCGGTGAACGCCCGGCACCCCCGATCCTAAGTCGACGGCGCCGAGTCTGCCACCTCCCTCCAGGAGGAGGGCCCGGTGAGGGTCGGAGGATGGCCGGAGGAGGGCCGTCCGGTTTGACTCGGTGCCGCGCGGCCGATAGCTTCCGCGCCGCCGCGCCCGGTCGAGAAGGGCCGGCGCCACCGCCATGGACTGGAAGCAGAGATTTCCCGGCGTCACCGAGGCAGACTGGCGCGACTGGCGCTGGCAGCTGCGCCACGCCCTGCGGACTCCAGCCGAGCTCGAAGGGCTGGTGGCGCTCACAGCGGCGGAGCGGCGCGGGCTGGCGTTGGGGGGCCTGCGCACCGCGGTCACTCCCTACTACGCCGCGCTGATCGACCCGCAGGACCCGGCCTGCCCGGTGCGCCGCCAGGCCATCCCGATCGACCTCGAGGGTGCGGCGGCGGGCGGTGACCTGCGCGACCCGACCGGCGAGGAGGCGCATCGGCCGGTCCGGGCGGTGGTCCGCAAGTACCCCGACCGGGCCCTGCTGCTGGTCACCGACACCTGCCCGGTCTACTGCCGCCACTGCACCCGCCGCCGCATCACCGGGGGAGAGGAGGGGGCCTTCGACCGGGCCGCGGTCGAGGAGGGGATCGCCTGGATCGCCGGGCAGCCGGCGCTGCGCGAGGTGATCATCTCGGGCGGTGACCCCGGCGTCCTCTCCGACGAGCGGCTCGAGGCGATCCTGGGTGGGCTGCGGGCCATCCCCCACCTCGAGGTGCTGAGGTTCGCCACCCGGGCGCCGGTGGTGCTCCCCATGCGCATCGACGACGCCCTGGTGCGGCTCCTTCGCCGCCACGCCCCGCTCTTCGTCATCACCCACTTCAACCACCCGGCCGAGCTGACGCCCGAGGCGTCCGAGGCCTGCGCCCGGCTGGTCGACGGCGGGGTGCCGGTGGAGAACCAGGCTGTGCTCCTGCGCGGCCTCAACTCCTCTGCGCGGGTGCTCGGCCCGCTCCTGACCGGGCTGCTGGCCCGACGGGTCCGCAGCCTCTACCTGCACCAGGGCGACCTGGTGGAGGGGACCGCCCACTGGCGCACGCCGCTGGCGGCCGGGGTGGCGTTGCTGCGCGAGCTGCGCGGCCAGGTGAGCGGGCTGGCGCTACCGCACCTGGCGGTCGACCTGCCGGATGGGAGCGGCAAGGTGACGGTGGCCCCCGACTACGCGGTGGGGGCGGAGGCGCGCCTCGGGCAGGCGCTCGAGGGCGGCGTGCGCGGCACCTGGCTGCTGGGCCACGCCGGACGGCCGGTATTCTACCCCGATCCGCCGGAAGGCCCGCTGGCCTGCCGGGAGGACTCCGGGGCGGCCCGGGGCGATACCCCTCCTGATTGAGAACACACCGGTGATGGCCTGCGCTAGGCTTCGGCCGTGCGCTTCACCTGCGATCAATGCGGACGGGGTTACACCAGCGCGACCGAGCCACAGCCTGGCCACGGCTACCGCTACCGGTGCGACTGCGGATTCGTGATCCGGTTCGTCGGGCCCCAGACTGCAGGGCCGGCCGCGTCGGCGCCGGTTCCGCTGCCGCCACCGGCCAAGCCGGCGGCGGTCCCGCTTCCCCCGCCCAAGTCGGCGGCGGTTCCGCTGCCCCCGGCGAAGCCGGCGGCGGTTCCGCTGCCCCCGGCCGTGCCGGCAGGCTCCGACACCCCGCTGAGCATGCCGCCGCCGCGGAACTGGGCCAGCCTCGGTTCGAGCTGGCCGGAAGCCACGCAGCAGCCGGCCGTCCCCGCTGCGCTGGCGCCGGAGCCATGGGCGGCCAAGGTCGCGCGCCCTGGCCCTGCTGGCGAGCCCCCCGGGCGCGCGGTGCCGCAGCCGAGTCCAGCCGCCAAGCCCGCATCGCCCGCGTCGCCCGCGTCGCCAGCATCAACGGCGCCGAGGAGCGCAGCCCCGCCGGCGCCGGCACCGCAACCGGTTCCTCAACCGGCACCGCAACCGGCACCCCGACCGGCACCGCAACCGGCACCCCAGCCGGCACCCCAGCCGGCACCCCAGCCGGCACCGCGACCTGCACCGCAGCCGGCACCGGCCGATCGCTCCCCGGTCCCCGTGATCGGCGGCGAGGTGATCTGGCCTTCGCCTCCTGTGCCCGCGGGGACCTCTCGACCATCGGAGGCCGACGGGCCTACGTTGCTGCCGCTCCGTCAACCGCCCGCCCAGGATGCAGCGCCGGCCGTGGTCAGCACCAGGCGTGGCCGGGTATTCCCCCTCCTGCTCGCCGTCGCGTCGCTGGCGGCGCTGGGGGCGGGATGGTTGGCCTGGCAGGGCGGGCGCCTCGACCCGTTCGACCGGGCCGCCGACCCGTCTGCGAGCGCCGCTTCGTCGCCCCAGTCCGAGCCGCCCCGCGCCGAAACTCCTCGCGCCGAGCCGCCGCCCGAGCCGCCCCGCGCCGAGCCACAGCCCGAGCCCCAGCCCGCGCCGCCCCAGCCCGCCCCGGAGATCGCGGCCGAGCCCGCTCCAGCGGTCGCAGCGCCCGCCGTCCCGCCTGCGCCCCGCAAGCCGACGAAAGCAGAACGCCCGCCGCCGGTCGCGACCGCACCGGCCGGCGCCAGGGCGCCACGGGGCGCGCCGCCATTGGCCCGCGCCGCGCAGTCCCCGGTGCCGCCGGCTCCACCCGCTGCCGTCACCGGGCCGAAGCCCGTGCCTGCTGCCGATCCGCCCGCGCCTCGCCCCCCCGCGTCCACCGCGTCCACCGCGCCGGCACCGGCGCCGGCCCTGTTCCAGCAGGCCCTGGCGACGCAGCAGGTCGGCTTCGACCAATGCGCCGACGCGGCGCTGTTGGCGCCAGGTGGCTCCAGGCTGGCCGGACGGAGAATTGGCCTGCTCCTGGCCGTGGTGGGCGGGGGGCGGGTCGAGGCGGTGCAGGTGGAGGAGCCCGACGTGGAGGGCTCCACGCTGGGGGCCTGCCTGCGCCGGGCCGCAGGGAGGCTGCGCTTCCCGCCCTTCGCTGGCGAGCCGGTTGGCCTCCGCGTCCCGCTCCGGCTGGGCCCCGCCGCGGCGCCGCCGCGTTAGCCCGGAGCCTTCTCCTTGGCCGCCCGGCCCCGAGCCTTCCACCACTCGAAGACCCCGGGCAGGATCGAGAGCAGCACCACCACGATGATCACCTTCTCGATGTGCTGCACCAGCAGCGGGAACTGGCTGCCGAGCACGTAGCCGATCAGCGTCATCGAGGCGACCCAGGCGGTGGCGCCGATGACGTTGAAGGCGGCGAAGCGGCGGTAGCTCATGCCGCCGATGCCGGCCACCACCGGCACGAAGGTGCGCACCAGTGGCATGAAGCGGGCCAGGATGATCGCCTTGCCGCCGTGCCGGTCGTAGAAGGCGTGGGCCGCCTGGATGTGCTCGGGGCGGAAGAAGCGGGAGCGAGGCCGGTTGAAGAGGTGGGGGCCGGTGCGGGTGCCGATCCAGTAGGAGGTGGCGTCGCCGGCGATGGCCAGCGGGATGAGCAGCCCGTTGAGCACCCAGATGTTCAGGTCGCCCTTGGCGGCGTAGAGCCCGGCCATCACCAGCAGCGAGTCGCCGGGGAGGAAGAAGACCATGGCGCCGGTCTCGAGGAAGACGATGGCGGCCAGCGCCGG
>JANMRY010000074.1:0-4706 GCA_031388695.1 Anaeromyxobacter sp.
CCGGCGCTGCAGAGCGGCTGGCTCTGGGCCCACATCGTCGGCGCCTCCATCGGCTTCGCGGCGGTGATGATCGCCGCTGGGTTGGCCCTCCTCTTCCTGCTCAGGGAGAACCGCTCGGGCGGCTTCTACGAGCGGCTGCCCTCCACCACCGACCTCGACCGGCTCGCCTACCGCTTCATCGCCGCCGGCTTCATCATGTACGGCCTGATGATCGTGACCGGGGCGCTCTGGGCCGACCAGGCCAAGGGGAGCTACTGGAACTGGGACCCGGTCGAGGTCTGGTCGCTGGTCTCCTGGCTGGTCTACGGCATCTACCTCCACCTGCGCATCACCATGGGCTGGCGCGGGCGGCGCCTGGCCTGGTACGCGCTGGGGGCGATGGTGGTGATGATCGTCAGCTACTGGGGGATCCCCTTCTCGGTCGAGACCTTCCACAAGGGCTTCCGCGTCGAGCACTAGGCCCTGCCTCACATGAGACGCCTCCACGCCATGCTCCTCGCGGCCTGCTGGGCCGGCCTGGGTCTCGCCAGTTGCAAGGCCCGGGACCCGGAGCCGGCCCGCGGCTCGCCCACGCCGGCCACCGTCAAGGCCACCGCCAGCGCCACCAACGACACGCCAGCTATCCTGGCCATGCTTCCGGGGGAGAACCCTGCTCAGAAGGGGTCGACGCCTCCTGGGTCCGGGCTCCAGCTGACGTCACCGGCGCCGGAGGTCGAGTTCGTCTTCAGCGAGCGCGGCGGGGGCGTGGCCTATTCCGAGCAGAAGGACGCAGCCTTCCATGTCGTCCACAATGGCCAACCCGGGAAGGCCTATGCAGCCGTGGGGCCCGTCGTCCTCAGCCCTGACGGGCGGCGTTGGGCCCACGGAGCCCTGGTCGGCGAAGCCTGGCGCATGGTGGTTGATGGTCTTGAAGGGGAGTCCTTCGCGGCCGTGCAGGCCCCCGTGTTCAGCCCGGATGGCGCCCATGTCGCCTACCAGGCCCTTGCCGGTGAGAAGTGGTACCTGGTCGTGGACTCGGCTCGCAGCGCCGGAACCAGCACGCGATTCCTCGGGCACGAGTTCGCCTCCGACTCCTCGAGAATCGCCTACATCGTTGACGTCGACGACGAACAATGGGGAAAGCTGGTGGTCAGCGATCTGGCCTTCAAGTCACCGAAGGTGATCGAGGCGCGAGCCTCCAACCTCCTGGTGAACGAGGACCGTTCCGGAATCGCCGCCATCGGCTTGAACGAGCAGCAGCAGCGAGTCCTGGCCTTCGCCTTCGACCGACCAGATCTGGTACGGAGGGGACCAAAATACGACGCCGTCTTTCTGCTGGCGCACGGGCCCGACGGGGTCTCTGTGGCGCATACAGCTGTGCGGGCGGGCAAACACTTCATGGTGCTGGATGGCGCGGAGGCGCCGTTGCCGCCTGGAGAGCTGATTGGCTTCCCGGTCGTGCGCCCCGATCGCAAGGCCGTTGGAGTGTTCATGTGGTCCGGCGACTCTGTGGTGCTGCGCCAGTTCTTCAGAGACGCCTTCTCGGCAGCAGTGCTCGGGTCGGAAGCCGAGGGACTCGCCTATGCACCCGACGGCAGCAGTTGTGCCTACGCGGCGCACCGGGGAGAGAGTTGGTTCCTTGTGGCGGGCGGGAAACCGGGGCCAAAGTTCGACCGGGTTGTTTCACCAAAATACAGTCCAGATGGCAGGTTCGTGGTCTACAGAGCCCGCCAGAACGGCAAACGCTTCGTGGTCGTCGCCGACAATGTCGCCAGGACGGTTCGACAGCACCCAGCCTACGAGCAGGTGTTCCCCGTGGGGTTCACTCCTGACGGGCGGTCGATTGCGTACGGGGTCAAGGATGGTCCGCGGCTGATGTGGAAGGTGGAGGCCCTGTGACCCAATGGCTTCCCCTGGTGGCGCTCCTGTCGAACGCGGTGACGGGCCACGAGTCGACGTCGGGGCAACTGCCGGTCTGTCGCAACCAGGTGGTCGCTCAAGTCGTGAAGAGGGTGGGCTGTAGCCCTGGCGACATCAAGTGTTGGAGCCGGAAAGGCGGATTCTGCGGGGACCATGTCGAGGCCAGGATCGCGGCGCCAGGGCACGCAATCAAGTTCCAGCTTGCGAGCATCCCTGTAGAGGAGATCCAGCCAGGGGACGTGGCGCATTTCGCCATCCGAGCGCATTACGCATACGTGGAACGTGTGAAGAAAGACCGGGCCGGGCGGCCCGTCGCAGTCGACCTCTCCGAGTTCAACTTCGGGACCTGCTGGGTAGACCCGGACCTGATGGTGACCGATCAGTACAAGGTCGTGAACCGGCGTGCCGGTGTCCCGGTCGGCAGCGTGGACGGCGGTTTCTTGAGGGCCCGCCGGGTGAGCCCCTGAAACCACTGGAGATTCCCAGGTACCTTCGCGTGCCGGGTGGCACGGTCTCCCTGCTGGCCGCAGCCTGCGCGTTCTGGCTCTCGCTCTCCGGGTGCCGCTGCGGCAAGACCGAGCCCGCTGCCGGGGCGGCGACCGCGGCGGTAGCCGTAGCCGACAGGCCAGCCATCCTCGCCACGCTCCCGGACGGAGCCCCGGCCGCCGAGCGTCAGTTCTTCTTCGCCGAGCGCGGGGGCGCGGTGGCCTGGGTCGACGAGGAGGGCGGCGCCTACCGGGTGGTCCTCAACGGCCGCGCTGGCAAGGCCTACGCCGCGGTCGGGACCATCGCCCTCAGCCCCGACGGCCGGCGCCTCGCCTACGCCGCCCAGATCGAGGGGGCCTGGCGGATGGTCGTCGATGGCGCGGAAGGGAAGGGCCATGTCGAGGTGCAGGGGCCGGTATTCAGCCCCGATGGCGCCCGCCTGGCCTACCAGGCCAAGGACGGGAAGGCGTGGCACGTTGTAGTCGACGGCGCGGTGAGCGGACCGTCACGGACTCCCTGCCAGGGGCCGGAGTTCAGCGCCGACTCGAAGCGGATCGCCTTTCTCGCCGACGTCGACGAGCTCGGCTTCGGCCGGCTGGTGGTGAGCGACCTCGCATTCGCCTCGCCGCAGCAGGTCGAGGCGAGGGCCGCCGACCTGCGCGCCAGCGAGGACCGCGTGGGCGTCGTCGCCATCGCCGCGAGCGGGCAGAAGGTGCGGGCGGTGGCGGTGCCCTTCAATAGCCCAGGCCAGGCGCGGCGCGGACCGATCTACGACGCCATCTGGACCCCGGTGCTGGGCCGTGGTGGCGCCCCGCTCGCCTACCTGGCCGAGCGTGGCGGCCAGCGCTACACGGTGGTCGACGAGCAGGAAGAGCCGCTCCAACCCGGAGAGGTCTTCGGCCCGCCGGTGATCCGTCCCGGCAAGAAGGCGCTGGGGCTCATCATGCTCGCCGGGGGCTCGGTCCGCCTCCACCAGGCCTTCGCCCCGGGTGAGCCGGACGGCGCGCCGGTCGAGTCGGCCGAGACGCTCACCTCCTCGAGCGACGGGAGCCACCTCGCCTACGTGGCGCAGCGGAAGGACCGCTGGTTCCTGGTGGTGGACGGCAAGGAGGGGCCGTCCTTCGATCGTGCGGTGGCGCCGCGCTTCACCCCCGACGGCCGGTTCCTGGTCTACCGGGCGCGCCAGGACGGCAAGCGCTTCGTGGTGGTGGCCGACACCACCGGGAAGACCGTCCGCCAGCACCCGGGCTACGAGCAGGTCTTCCAGCCGCAGTTCACGGCCGACGGCAAGTCGGTCGCCTACGGCGTGAAGGACGGCCTGCGCCTGCGCTGGGTCGTCGAGCCGCTGTGAGCTGGGCGGGGTCGCCCTGGGCCAGTCGAGCCCCGCAGGGGCGCTCGGCCCGCGCCTAACTTAGTGGCGCCGCTGGCGTCCTCTCGCACCCATTGAAGGCCCCTCTTTCGCAACTTTGGGCGCCCAAAGTGACTCTGGGTCCGTGGGCTTTGGAGGTGGGCTTGCTACCAGATTGGCTAAGCCGCGACCTGCGGATAGGATTGCTTAATGCCTGCGCGTCTCGAACTGGATCGTGACCACCTCGCGGCGTTCTGCAGGCGCCACCACGTGCGCCGGTTGGCGCTGTTCGGCTCGGTGCTGCGCGACGACTTCGGCCCGGACAGCGACGTCGACGTGCTGGTGGAGTTCGAGCCCAACCATGTGCCGGGTTTCATCGCGCTTCACGGCCTGGAAGAGGAGCTCGCGCAGTTCATGGCGGGCCACCCGGTCGATCTGGTCACCGCCGGGGCGCTCAACCACCGCATCCGTGAACGTGTCCTGGCGTCAGCCGAGGTCCAGTTTGCAGCGTGACGACGGCGTCTACCTCGGGCATATGGACGACCTGGCGCGAAAGGTCATGGCGCGCACCGATGGCTTGACCCGGGCGACGTTCGATGCCGACGAGAACCTGCGCCTGGCGCTCACCCATCTGCTCCAGACCATCGGTGAGGCGGCGAGCCGCGTGTCCAAGGAATACCGGGCAGCGCACCCTGAACTGCCGTGGGCGGCCATCATCGGCATGAGGAACAGGGTGGTTCACGATTACATGAGCGTTGACGAGGATGTGGTCTGGAAGACCGCCACGCAGGAGATGGCGCCGCTGGTGGAGACATTCCAACGTCTCCGGAGCCTCTATCCTTAGGCGTACTCTGGGTCCGGTTCGGGCGCCCGAACTGGCTTTGACCCACCCCGCGCGGGACGCACCGCCCCTGTCGGATCTGCGCCCTGCCAGCCGGTACAGTTGAAGCCCTTTTCGCAACTTCGGACGCCC
>JANMRY010000104.1:0-17068 GCA_031388695.1 Anaeromyxobacter sp.
GCCGCCTGCGGCAGGCCGGTCTGGGCGGCCTGGGCCGCCGACGCGATGGCCGCCGAGATGGGCGTGGCGAGCAGGGAGAGGTCCGCTTCGGCCTGGCCAACCGGCACCGGCGGCTCGGCACTGCGAACCGTCGCCAGCGGCCTGACCACCGTCCGCATTGGGGGCGACTCGCGTGGCTGCAGCTCGGCGACGATCTCCCCGGCCTCGCGGGTGGAGATGCCGAGGAAGCGGGGCAGCACCTCCGCCCGGTTCTCCTCGGTAAGGACCCTGGAGGGCTCGCCCAGCGTGGTCAGGCAGAGCCGCCCCTGGCGCAGCGGCTGCTCCAGCTCCGGGAAGCGCTGCAGCAGGCGGGCCGCCTCCTGCCGAAAGTAGGTGGGGGCCGGGGAGAGACCGAGCTCGGAGAGGAGGAACGCAAAGAGGTTGGCGTGCCCCAGCGCCACCCAGCCGCGCCGCCGATCGAAGTCGGCCAGGGCGACCAGGAAGTCGGCCATCGCCGCCTGCTCGGTGCGGAGGAGCTGCTTGAGTGCGTCGCGGAGCCGGCGTGCTTCCAGGAGCTCGAGAGGACCGCTGGCCGGGGCGTGAAGGTGCGCCGCGGCCGAAGAAGTGGTCGGGTGGGCGGTGGCCATCATTCACCGATCGTCTCACGCCGGTCTGACATTTCTGGGCGCGCCGACATGCATGAGACCCAACAGGGACGGCCCGTCACCGCCTCCCGGTCCCCGAGAGCAGCGCCGCCCGCGACAGCCAGCCCGCCGACCTCGCACACGCCGCCGCCCGTCCACGCGCGCCCCTCGCGGCGCATCTCGCATCACCAACAGCACCGCTCGAAGGCCACGCGACCTCTCCTCCCAATCACCCATTGACCCGCGGGCCGTCCGCCAAGTTGACGACCACCCCCCGGGCTGCGAGAACCGTGGGACCGCCGAGCAGCCGACGTGCCCGGCCCGAACATGGAGATCCACATGAACCGCAAGACCTCGCTGGCCCTCGCCCTCGCCCCGCTGCTCCTCGTCATCGGCTGCACCGACGCCGCCAAGGCGCCGGCCGAGGCCGCCCTCAAGGCCGGGGAGGCGGCCGTGGCCTCGGTCACCGAGGAGGTGTCGAAGCTGGCGCCGGTCCAGGTGCAGGCCGCCAAGGAGGCGCTCTCGAGCGCCAAGGCGCTGGCCGCCAAGCAGGACTACAAGGCCGCGCTGGCCGCCGCCGGCGAGATCCCGGGCAAGGTCAAGGAGGCGGCCGCCGCCGCCCAGGCCAAGAAGGACGAGGCGGCCCGCGCCCTCGCCGCCGCCAAGAAGGCCTTCGTCGACGCCACCGCGGCGCTCCCGGGCAAGCTCACCGCCATCAAGGCCAAGCTCACCGCGCTCGCCAAGGCCAAGAAGCTCCCCAAGGGGATCACCAAGGCCACCGTGACCAAGGCCAAGACGGCCTACGCCGAGCTCGAGGACGGGCTGGCCAAGCTCAAGGCGCGCGCCGAGACCGACGTCAACGGCGCGCTGGCCGACGCCGGCGAGCTGCAGCGCAAGGCGGCCGAGCTCGCCAAGCAGCTGCAGGTGAAGTGAGCGGACCCCTCATCTCGGCGGAGGCGCTCCGCGACGCCGCGGGGCCCCTGCGCCTCCTCGACGCCCGCCCCGGCGCGGAGGGCTACACGGCCGGCCACCTGGCCGGCGCCCTCCACGCCGACCTCGACACCCGGCTCAGCGCCGCCGCCGCGCCCGGCTTCGACGCGGCGCACGGCGGCCGCCACCCGCTCCCCTCGCTCGAGACCTGGACCGCGCAGCTCGGCGCCTGGGGGATCGGCCCCGAGACCCTGGTGGTCGCCTACGACGCCGCCGCCGGCGGCAACGCCGCCTGCCGGCTCTGGTGGATGCTGCGGGCGGTCGGCCATGAGCGGGTGGCTGTGCTCGACGGCGGGCTCAAGGTGGCGCTGGCGGCCGGCGCCGCCCTGACCGCCACGCCATCGCCAGCGGTGGCACCGCTCCCTCCCTATCCCTGCGCCGCCTGGCGGCGCCCCACCGTCGACCTCGCGGCGGTGGAGCGGCTGGTGCGCGACCCGGCCTGGAAGGTGCTCGACGTGCGCAGCGCCGAGCGCTGGCGCGGCGAGAGCGAGACGCTCGACCCGGTGGCGGGGCGCATCCCCGGCACCGTCAACCTGCCCTTCGCCGAGAACCTCGACGCCGCAGGGCGCTTCAAGGCGCCGGCGCTGCTGCGCCAGCGCTACCTCGAGCTGCTGGGGGGCACGCCCCCGGAGCGGCTGGTGGTCCACTGCGGCTCCGGCGTCACCGCCTGCCACACCCTGCTGGCGCTGGAGCTGGCGGGACTCGACGGTGCGTCACACTACGTCGGCTCCTTCAGCGAGTGGTGCCGGAGCGGCAAGCCGCTCGGGAAGGGATGAGGTGCCCGCCTCCTGGGACGTCATCGTCGTCGGCGCCGGGCACAACGGCCTGGTCACCGCCGCCTACCTGGCGAGGGCCGGGCAGCGGGTGCTGGTGCTCGAGGCGCGCGATCGCGTCGGCGGCGCCTGCACCACCGAGGAGACCTGGCCGGGCTACCGGGTCTCGAGCGCCGCCTACGTGGTGAGCCTCTTCCGCCCCGAGATCGTGCGCGACCTCGACCTGGCCCGGCACGGCTACGAGGTGCTGCCACGAAACCCGTCGTCGTTCACCCCCTTCGACGACGGCCGCTCGCTGCTGCTCGGCCCCGACGCCGCGCTCAACCAGCGCGAGGTGGCGAAGTTCTCGAGGCGCGACGTCGAGCGGCTCCCGGAGTACGAGGCGATGCTGCTGCGCATCGCCGGGGCCATCGAACCGACGCTGCTGGAGACGCCGCCCGACCCGTTCTCCGGCCGGCTCGGTGACTACCTGCGGCTCGGCAAGACCGCGCTCCGCTTCGCCCGGCTCGGGGCCGATGGCCCGCGCGCCGTCGAGATCCTGACCGCCCCGGCCCGCGCCATCCTCGACCGCTGGTTCGAGTCGGACGAGCTCAAGGCCACGCTGGCCACCGACGCCATCATCGGCGCCTTCGCCTCGCCCTCGACGCCCGGCACCGCCTACGTGCTCTTCCACCACGTCATGGGGGAGTGCAACGGGGCCCGCGGCGTCTGGGGTTACGTCAAGGGCGGCATGGGCTCGCTGCCGGAGGCCCTGGCCTCGGCGGCGCGGGAGCACGGCGCCGAGGTCCGCTGCGACGCCCGGGTGGCCCGCATCGAGGTGCGCGACGGCCGGGCCAGCGGCGTGGTGCTGGCCGACGGGACCGAGCTGACGGCGCGCCGGGTGGTCTCCTGCGCCGACGCCACCGTCACGCTGCTCGGGCTGGTGGGGGCGCAGCACCTGCCAGCCGAGGTGGCCGAGGCGGTCAAGGCCATCGACTACTCGAGCGCCTCGCTCAAGATCAACCTGGCGCTCTCGCGGCTGCCCGAGTTCACGGTGCGGCCGGGGGCGCCCGGGCCGCACCACCGCGGCACCATCCACGTCTGCCCGTCGCTCGAGTACATGGAGCGGGCCTTCGACGACGCCCGGGCCGGCCGGCCCTCGCGCGAGCCGATCCTGGAGGCGACCATCCCCTCGGTGGTCGACCCGTCGGTGGCGCCGCCCGGCCGGCACCTGATGTCGATGTTCGTGCAGTACGCCCCCTACCGGCTGGCCGAGGGGAGCTGGGACCAGCTGAAGGAGCCGTTCGCCGATCGCTGCGTCGAGCTGATGGAGCGCCACGCCCCGGGCTTCAAGGCCTCGGTGCTCCACCGCGAGGTGCTCTCGCCGCTCGACCTCGAGCGCCGCTTCGGGCTCACCGGCGGCAACATCTTCCAGGGGTCGATGGGGCTCTCGCAGCTCTTCTCGATGCGCCCCATCCCCGGCTACGCCGACTACCGCACCCCGGTGAACGGCCTCTACCTCTGCGGCGCCGCCACCCACCCGGGGGGCGGCGTCATGGGGGCGTGCGGCTACAACGCCGCGCGCGAGCTGCTGCGGGATTGTTAAGCTGACGGCATGGATCCCCGGGTCCCCCTCCTCATCCGCCTCCACCTCCTGGTGTACCGGGCGGCGTTTCTGCTGGAGCGAGGCCTTCGAGAGCTGCTCGACGTGGTGGCATGGAGCTCGACTCCACCGGAGCGGCGGGACGCGGTCGTCAGTGCCCTCTTCGCGCGGCAGCCGACCTACCGGCGTGGCGGCATCGACTTCGAGCGGGGACTCTTCACCTGGGAGCGGGAGGGGCTGGGGAGGCCCGAGTGGCCGGCGCGCGGTCGCGTGCTGGTCGGGGGTGCCGGAGGCGGGCGTGAAATGGTGGCGCTGGCGTCCCGGGGCTACGCGGTCCGGGGCCTCGAGCCGGTGCCCAGCCTGGCCGCGGCCTGCGCCAAGGAGTGCGCCGGCCTGCCCGATGCTTCCTGCCTCCAGGGATCCTATGCCGACCTGCTGGAGGCGCTCCGCACCGGCTCGGGCCCCCTGGCCGCCCTGGCGGCAGAGCCGCCCTTCGACGCCGTGCTGCTCGGCTGGGGCAGCCTGGCCCACGTGACCGATCCGGGGGTCGCCGAGGCGGTGCTCGGGGCGACCCGGCGGCTCGCGCCCAGCGGGCCGGTCTTCACCAGTTTCTACCTGGCGGAGGAGGGGCGGGTGCGGCGGGCCGGAGATCGGCTGCTGCGCCTCCTCGCCGCCCTCGGCGCACCTGGCCGCCGGCCCCGGGGCGGCTACTTCCGTCCGAACGCGGGCTTCCTGATGACCTGCAAGCCCGAGGAGGTGGTCTCGCTCGCCGAGCGCCACGGTTACCGGGTCGCCGCCATCTCCGTGGCGTTGCCGCAGCCGTGGGCATTGCTGGTCCCCGAGGGTGGCCCCCGGCCCGGCTAGGTGGGCAGCGGCACGAAGGGGTGCCGGCGCGATGACCCGAGGTACTCGGCAACGCGGGGGCGCGCCGCGACGCGGGCGGCGTAGCTCACCAGCAGCGGGCAGGCCGACAGGGCGGCGCCGAAGCCGTTCTCCTGGCAGGACTCGACCAGGTACCAGAGCGCCAGGTCGGCCACCGTGAAGGCGTCGCCCACCAGCCAGCCGCTGCCGCCGCCGTTGGCGCGCAGCAGCCGCTCGAAGTAGCCGAACCAGCGGGGCAGGAACTGCGTGGCCAGCAGCTCGCGCTGGGCGGCGCGCCCCTCGGGCGGGGCGGTGGCGACCTTGCGCAGCTCGGTGCGCACGTCGTCGTAGGCGCCCAGCAGCTGGTCGCACTGGGCCGCCTCGCGCGGCGTCTTCCCTCGCAGACCGTGGATCCGGGCCAGGTGGCTGGCGATGGCGCCGCTCTGGGCCAGGATGAAGCCGTCGACCTCCTCCCAGACCGGCACCGCGCCGAAGGGGAGCAGCGGCGTGGCCTTGAGCGCCGCGAAGTCGGTGGGGCGGCCGTTGAGCGGCGGCGTCCCCTGGCCGACGGGGTGCTCCTGGTAGTCGACGCCGGCCTCGGCGAGGACGAGGCGGATCAGCTCGGCGCGGCCACGGACGGGGAAGTAGAAGAGGGTCGGCCTGGACATGGCGCGACCTTAGCAGGGGTGACAGACTGCCTCCACGTCGTCCTGGAGGTCGCACCCATGGCAGCACCGCTGACCGGCAGCCGCATCAAGGGGCACATCCTGCTCTCCCGGATCCAGTACGTCCGGGAGGTGGCCGGCGAGGCCAAGCTCATGGAGGTGCTGGCCAGGCTGCCGGCCGACGATCGGGCCATCCTCTCCGGGATGATCCTGCCGGTCACCTGGTACTCGCTCGACCTCAACCTGCGCCTCGACGCCGCCATCGCCGCCGTCCTCTCGCCCGCCGACAGGTCGCGCGTCTTCCTGGAGATGGGGCGGGCCTCGGCCGAGAAGAACCTCACCGGCGTCCACCGCGCCTACGTGCGCGACGGCGACCCCCACTTCCTGCTCGCCTCGGCGCCGCTCATCTACGCCGCCTACTACGCGGTCGGGAACCGGACCTACGAGAAGACCGGGGAGCGGTCGGCGACGCTCAAGACCCACGCCGCCGAGATCATCTCGGCCACCGACTGCCTCACCGTGATCGGCTGGCACCAGCGGGCCATCGAGCTGTGCGGAGGCAAGCAGGTCAAGGTGGAGGAGGTCCAGTGCCGGTCACGCGGCGCCGCCCACTGCGAGTACCGCTGCGAGTGGAGCTGACCGCGCCCCTTGGGGCGCCGACGGATGGATGCCGCCGCCCGCCCCTTCAGCGGACGACGATCAGCCGCTCCTGGCACGGCAGGAACCAGCGCATCCCCTGGGGCGAGAGCCAGGCGTCGTCCTCGAGCATCACGAAGACCTTCTGCCCGCCCCACTCCGGGACCGGTGACGCGGTGTTGAGCTCGATCGAGGTGGCGCTCCCGGCCCGCAGCGGGAGCGAGGCGCGCAGGCCGGGCCTGGCGCCGGCGCCGAAGGAGCCGATCGCAGCCCCGACGAAGTGGCCGAAGTTGCCGACCGAGTGGGAGTAGATCATCGCCTCGAGCCCCTCGGCCCTGGCCCGCGCCATGGCGGCGGCGTGCACCTCGTGGCCGGGGCGCCCCGGGCGCATCTCGGCGAGCAGCAGCTCCTGCAGCCGGTTGGTGGCGGCCAGCGCCTTCTTCAGGCCGGCCGGCGCGTCCTGCTCCCCGTCTCGGGCCACGTAGGCCATCCGCTGGTAGTCGGTGGCGTAGCCGAGGTAGGTGATGCCGAGGTCGAGGTGGAGCAGGTCGCCACGCTCGATCACCTGGGCGTCCTCGGCGACCTTCGATGGGTCGAAGACGACGCCGCGCCGCTGCAGCCGCAGGTCGGGCCGGAACCAGCTGCCGAGGTGGGCGTCGGCCATCCGCTGCCGGATCCCCCAGAGCAGGTCGCCCACCGTGGTCTTGCCCGGCACGATGGCCGCCGCGGAGAAGGCCTGCTCCCAGAGCCGGCGCGTCAGGGCGGCCGCCTCGGCGAAGAGGGGCCGCTCCTCCGGCAGGCGCGTCTCCAGGTACTCGATGACCAGCGGCTCGGCCGAGACCAGCCTGGCGGCGTGCGGCCCGAGGGCCTCGCGCAGCCAGCCCTCGGCGGAGGCGGAGAGGCCGTCGGCGGCGGCGGTCTCCAGGGCCTTGTCGATGGCGATGCGGCGCGGCTGGAGCCGTTCGACCCGGGCCAGCAGGGCGGCCTGGAACTCGGCGCCGCGCACCTCGACCACCTCGTCGAAGAACCCGGCCGAGACGGCGCCGGGGTGGCTACCGAGCACCACCCGCCGCGGCCGCGCCCCGCCCTCGTCGATGAAGAGGTAGGCGCTGCGACCGCCCGGGTAGGCGCCGTCCGGGGTGACGAAGGGGAAGACCGGGTCGACGGCGTCCTCGCGGGTGAGGACGATCCAGAGCTGGACGTCGGCGGCCTTCATGGCCGGGCCGAGCACGGTGTCGAGCTTGAGCCGGGTGATCCGCTCGCGCAGCGCCGCCCGCTCCCGCTCCGGCCGTGGCGTGGCCGGGGCGAGCGCGACCGCCTCGGGGGCGGGGGCGGGGGCGGTGGCTGCGGCCGAAGCCGGGGCAGCGCCCGCGCAGAGCAGCAGGGTGAGGAGGGTCGTGGCCTGCGTCATCTTGGCGGGAGGACTCGCTAGGCCGGCACCGGCGCCGTCACCGGGACCACCACCAGCGTGGGCCGGTCGGTCTCGAGGTCGACGTCGACGCGGACGGTGCCGCCGCCCTGCAGCTCGCCGAAGAGGATCTTCTCCGCGAGCGGCTTCTTGACCTCGTTCTGGATGATCCGGGCCATGGGGCGCGCCCCCATCTTGGGATCGAAGCCGTGCTCGGCGAACCAGGCCCGCGCCGCCAGCGTCAGCTCCAGCTTGACCTTCTTCTCCAGCAGCTGCTCGGCCAGCCCGGCCACGAACTTGTCGACGATGCGGGCCACCACGTCGGCCGGCAGCGACTCGAAGGAGACCCAGGCGTCGAGCCGGTTGCGGAACTCGGGGCTGAAGGTCCGCTCGATGGCCATCTTGGCGTTTCCGGGGGCCTGGGCCTCGAGGCCGAAGCCGACCCGCCGCGCCGAGAGCTCCTGGGCCCCGGCGTTGGTGGTCATCACCAGCACCACGTTGCGGAAGTCGGCCTTGCGGCCATTGTTGTCGGTGAGGGTGGCGTGGTCCATCACCTGCAGCAGCAGGTTGTAGACGTCGCCGTGGGCCTTCTCGATCTCGTCGAGCAGCAGCACCGCGTAGGGGGTCTTGTTGACGGCGTCGGTGAGCAGCCCGCCCTGGTCGAAGCCGACGTAGCCGGGGGGCGCGCCGATGAGCCGGCTCACGGTGTGCTTCTCCTGGTACTCGGTCATGTCGAAGCGCAGGAACTCGACGCCGAGGATGCGGGCCAGCTGCTTGGCCAGCTCGGTCTTGCCGACGCCGGTGGGGCCAGAGAAGAGGAAGCAGCCGGTCGGCTTCTCCGGGCTCCCCAGCCCGCTGCGCCCCAGCTTGATGGCCGAGGCGATGGCCTCGATGGCCGGGTCCTGCCCGAAGATCACCTTCTTCAGCTCCGGCTCGAGGTTCTGCAGGGCGGTGCGGTCGTCGCTGGAGACGGTTCGCTCCGGGATCTTGGCGATGCGGGCCACCACCCGCTCCACGTCGCGGGCGGTGATGCGGTGGTGGCGCTTGTTCTCGGCGCGCATCCGGTCGCGGGCCCCGGCCTCGTCGAGCACGTCGATGGCCTTGTCGGGCAGCTTGCGGTCGTTGATGTGCTTGGCGGAGAGCTCGGCGGCGGCGCGCAGGGCCCGGGCCGAGTACTCGACGCCGTGGTGGTCCTCGTAGACCTTCTTGAGCCCCTTGAGGATCTTGATGGTGTCCTCGACGGTCGGCTCGCCCACCTCGATCTTCTGGAAGCGGCGGGCCAGGGCGTGGTCGCGCTCGAAGGTGGCCTTGTAGTCCTGGTAGGTGGTCGAGCCGATGCAGCGCAACTCGCCAGAGGCCAGCGAGGGCTTGAGCAGGTTGGAGGCGTCCATGGAGGAGCCGCTGGTGGCGCCGGCGCCGACGATGGTGTGGATCTCGTCGATGAAGAGGATGGCGCCGGGGACCTTCTTGACGCCGGCGATGACCCCCTTGAGCCGCTGCTCGAACTCGCCGCGGAACTTGGTGCCGGCCAGCAGCGAGCCCATGTCGAGCGAGTAGATGGCGCACTCGGCGAGGATGGAGGGGACCTTCTTCTCGTGGATGCGCAGCGCCAGCCCCTCGACGATGGCCGTCTTGCCCACGCCGGGATCGCCGACGAAGACCGGGTTGTTCTTGCGGCGGCGGCAGAGCACCTGGATGGTCCGCTCGATCTCGGCGTCGCGCCCCACCAGCGGGTCGATCTGCCCCTTGGCGGCCCGCTCCACCAGGTTGACGGTGAAGGCCTTGAAGGGATCCTTCACGGTGGGGGGCGGACCCTCCTCCTCGTCGCCGCCGCCCTGCTCGTTCCCCTCGCCCGGGGCGCCGCCGGCGCCAGGCAGGGCCTTGCCCTCGCCGCCGTCCTTGGTGACGCCGTGGGAGAGGTACTGGAGGATGTCGATGCGCCGCACGCCCTGCTTCTCCAGCAGGTAGACGGCGTGCGAGCCGCGCTCGCGGGTGAGGGCCACCAGCACGTCGCCGCCGTTGAGCTCGCTGCGCCCCGCCCCCTGCACGTGCCAGGCGGCCCGCTGCAGCACCCGCTGGAAGGCGGCGGTCTGCTCCGGGTCCTGCTCGTCGGGGAGGGCCTCGAGGGTGCGGGTCAGGTACTCGTCGAGCTCGCGGGTCAGGGTGGGCAGGTCGGCGCTGCAGGCCACCAGCACCTCGCTGGCCACCTTGTCGGAGGCCAGGGCGCGGAGCAGGTGCTCCAGGGTGACGTACTCGTGCTTGCGCTTGCGGGCGTCGGTGACGGCCGCCTGGAGGGTCTGCTGCAGTTCCTTCGAAACAGTAACCATCGTCACTCCGGCTCGGTCGTGCAGAGGAGGGGGTACTCGGCCTCCCGGGCCAGGGTCATCACCTTCTCGGCCCTGTGCTCGGCGATCTCTCTCGTATAGATACCGGCGACACCGACGCCGTGCATGTGAACGTTGAGCATGATCCGGTGCGCGGTCTCGGCGTCGTGCCGGAAGACGGTCACCAGCACCCAGTCGACGAACTCCTGGGTGGTGAAATCGTCGTTGTGGAGCAGCACCTTGAAGAGGGGCGGCCGGGCCAGCTTCTTGCGGGTCCGCGTCTTGGGCGCGGCCACGTCGACACCTTCCCCGGGGCGGATCTTCTCGGCCATCGCCCTCCATTGTACCCCCGGAGGGTGGCCGGCGCTCCCCGGCCGGGCCGGGGGACCCCGTTGGCGAGCGGCCCCCGGTCGGCCATACTCCGGTCCATGAACGCCCTCATCGTAGCCACCCTGCTCGCCGTGACCCCGCTGCCATTCCCCGCGCCGCGCCTCGCCCAGGTCACCGATCGGACCAAGTTCGACCCGGGGACGGTGCTCGGCTACGACGCCGCCAAGGCCGAGCTGCGCGTCCAGTGCGCCGCCGGCGTGGTCAGCTTCAAGGCCGGCGGGGACGTGCAGGTCTTCGACGCCGCCGGCCAGCCGATCGGCTCCCCGGCCAGGCTGGCCCAGGGGCAGCGGATCCGGGTCTGGTACGTGGTCGACGGTGGGGCCAGGGCCCAGGAGATCGCCGTCGAGGAGAGCCCGAAGCCTATCGCACCCTAACGGGGCGATAGGCTAGTCTCTCCCGCATGGCCAAACGGGGGAGCGCAACACCTCGGACCCGCCTCGAGCGCGACACCATGGGCGAGCTGCGCGTCCCGGCCTCGGCGCTCTGGGGCGCCCAGACGGCCAGGGCGGTGGAGAACTTCCCCATCTCCGGGCTGCGCGCCCACCCGGCCTTCATCGACGCCACCGTCCGAATCAAGATCGCCGCGGCGCGGGCCAATGCCCGGCTCGGCCTCTTGCCGCGCCCGACCGCCAGGGCCATCGAGGCGGCGGCGCGCGAGGTGCTGGCGGGGCGCTGGCGCGAGCAGTTCGTGGTCGATGTCTACCAGGCGGGGGCCGGCACCTCGCACCACATGAACGTCAACGAGCTGCTCGCCAGCCGGGCCGCCGAGCTGCTGGGCGGGCGCCGCGGCGATCACGCCCTGGTCGACCCGAACGATCACGTCAACATGGCCCAGTCGACCAACGACGTGGTGCCGACCGCCATCCGGCTGGCGGCGCTGGAGCTGGCCCCGGCGGTGGTCGAGGCGCTGCAGGGGCTGGCCGCCACCTTCGAGAAGAAGGCCCGGGCCTGGGACGGCATCGTCAAGTCGGGGCGCACCCACCTGATGGACGCCACGCCCATCCGGCTCGGCCAGGAGGTCGAGGGCTGGGCCGCCACCCTCCACGCCGCGGCCGGGCGGGTGCGCGACGCCCTGCCGGAGCTCTCGCTGCTCGGCCTCGGCGGGACCGCGGTCGGCACCGGCGTCAACGCCCACCCGCGCTACCGGGCGCTGGCGATCGCCGAGCTCTCGAAGCTGACCGGCATCCCGCTGGCCCCGGCGAGGAGCCTGACCGGCGCCATGCAGTCGTTGGGACCGTTCGTGGCCCTCTCCGGCGCGCTGCGCGGCGCCGCGGTGGAGCTGCTGCGCATCGGCGGCGACGTGCGGCTGCTCGGGAGCGGCCCGGCCACCGGCCTCGGCGAGCTCAGGCTCCCGGCCGTGCAGCCCGGCTCGTCGATCATGCCGGGCAAGGTCAACCCTTCGATGGCCGAGATGCTGGCCATGGTGAGCTACCAGGTGATCGGCCTCGACGCCGCCATCGCCGCCGCGGCCAGCGGCGGTCAGCTCGAGCTCAACGTGATGATGCCGCTGGTCGCCTTCGACCTCTGCCACCAGCTGCAGATCCTGGCCGCCGCCGTGACCGCCTTCGACCGGCGCTGCGCCCGCGGCCTGACCGCCGACGCGGCGCGGGCCCGCTTCTACGCCGAGCGGACCGTCAGCCTGGCGACCGCGCTGGCGCCCCGCATCGGCTACGCGGCGGCGGCGGCCATCGTCAAGGCCTCGCTGGAGAGCGGTCGCCCGGTGCGCGAGCTGGCGATCGAGCAGGGCGGCCTGACCGCCCGCGAGGCCGACCGGCTGCTCGATCCGATGCGCCAGACCCGGCCTGGGCGAGGCCGGTAACGATGGCGCCACGCCTCGGCGAGCTGCTGGTGAAGCGCGGCCTCTGCGCGCGCGCCGCCATCGACGAGGCGCTGCGGGCCCAGGCGGTCTTCGGGGCCCGGCTCGGCACCAACCTGATGGAGGCCGGCGCCATCACCGAGGAGCGGCTGGCGCTGGCGCTCGGCGATCGTCACCACGCCCCGGCCCTCTACGGCGACCTGGCCCTCGACCCGGAGGCCCTGGCGCTGATCGCGGCCGACGACGCCGACCGCTGGGAGGTGGTGCCGCTGCGGGCCTTCGACCGCAAGCTGGCGCTGCTCACCGTCGACCCGGGCAACGTGACCGTCATCGACGAGGTGGCCTTCGCCACCGGCCGCAGCATCATCCCCTTCGTGGTGCCGGAGGCCCGGCTCTGGCGGCTGCTGGCCCGCTCCTACCGGCTCTTCCGCGAGGAGCGGGGGGAGGTGCAGCTCCACCTGCCGCGCCCGCCGTCCCGCACCGGGCAGGAGGCAGGGCTGGTCGGCGGGGACCTGATCGACGAGCGGGACTTCCACGAGCTCTACGGGCGGATCGGCTTCACCACGCCGCTCCCGTTCCCGTCGCCGATCCCGGCGGCGCCGGTCGCCGCCCCGCCGCCAGCCCCGCCGCCGGTCGCGGTCCAGCCCGCGGCGACGGCTGCGGCACCGGTCGGAGCGGCGCTCGCCAGCGCGGTGCCGGCCGGGGAGCTGCCGCCCTTCGAGTTCACCGACTCCTTCGCGCTCATCCCCGAGCTGGAGCCGGAGCCGGAGGAGGCGCCGGAGCCGACCGCCAAGCTGCCGCCGGAGCCCTCGGCCATCGGCTTCGCCGAGGCGGTGCAGGCGCTCGAAGGGGTGCGCGAGCGAGGGGCGATCGCCCGCACCGTGCTGCGCTATGCCCGCTCCCGCTTCAAGCGCGCCCTCCTGCTCACCGTGCGGCGCGGCGGGATCCACGGCTGGGTCGGGATGGGAGAGGGCGTCGACGTCGGGCTGGTGCACCGGCTCCGGCTGCCGCTCGAGGCCGAAGGGGTGCTGCCGACGGTGGCGCGGACCAGCAGCCACTACCTCGGGCCGCTGCAGAAGAACGAGTCGAACATCCGGCTGCTGCGGGCGCTGGGGCACGGCGTGCCGGCGAGCGTCTTCGTGGTCCCGGTGCTGGCGCTCGGCAAGGTGGTCAACCTGCTCTACGCCGACAACGGCGGCGGGCAGCAGGTCGACCCGAGCGATCTCGGCGAGCTGCTGATCCTCGCCTCGCGCATCGCCCAGGGGTACGACGCGCTGGCGAGCCGGGCGGTGTAGAGTCCCTGCCCCATGGCCTCCAAGCTCGACTTCTTCATGGTGCCCGAGGACGAGAAGGCGTTCTTTCGCCTGCTCGCCCGGCACGACGTCACCGTCTACCCCGACCTGATCCCGCCCGGCTGGAGGCCGCTGGTCGTGGACCCGGACGCCGCGCTGGTGGCCGGGCTCGAGCTGGGGAGCTACTACCTGGCCTTCGAGCGGCTGGCGCCGGTGGTGGTCCATCCCATCAAGCGCGGCCCCGACCGGGGCATGCTCAAGATCGAGGAGATCCCGTCGCCGGTCTTCCACTACGAGCGGTCGCAGCTCAACGAGGCCGGTGAGCTGGAGGGGGGGCGGATCTGGGCGGAGCTGATCCAGACCGGGGCCACCGAGGACATGCGCGGCAAGCCGCGGGCCTTGAACTCGATCTTCGACGAGGTCCACCAGCTCTTCCGCAAGAGCTGGCGGCGCAGCAACCCCAAGGGCTACTGGATCGGCCCCAAGTGCGGCGACGCCGTCAAGCGGGCCGGGCTCAAGCTGCGCGAGCCGGGCCACAAGGGCAGGCTCTACGAGGTCTGGCGGTAGGATATACAGCCACTTGACCATGACCGGCGCCCCCCGATATAAGGCCGCTCTCGCCGCGCTCTTCGTGGCGTTACCGGGAGTTTCCCTGGCCGAGAAGGTGGCCGGGCTGACCCTCCCGGACGACGCGAGGCGCATCGGGGAGAACCGCTACCAGGTCGAACGGAAGTACGATGACGCGCTGAAGCACTTCCGCACCACCCTGCCACCGGGCAAGTATCCGAGGCGGCCCATCGCCGATCAGCCAGGCGTGAAGGCCGTGCACATCGAGAACCCGGAGGCGAAGCCGGGGAGTTGGGAAGGGCTGAACCTGTACGAGCTGAAGGGCGAGACCCGCCTCTTCATCCTGGTGAAGGTGAAAACGAAGTCATGACCTCTTCTTGGGGGATCGTCTAACGGCAGGACGCCAGTCTCTGGATCTGGCTATCAAGGTTCGAATCCTTGTCCCCCAGCTTCACGCTGGAAACCACCCTCGAGCGTTGACTGCCGCAACGCGAGAGGGTACAGAAGGCCCGCTTCTTGGCCCCTTAGTCTAGCGGTTAGGACGTCGCCCTCTCACGGCGAAGACATGGGTTCGATTCCCGTAGGGGTCACCATCATCCCCGCCAGCCCTCGTCCAGCTGGCGGGGTTTTTTCGTTTGTGGGGGCGGCGCCCGGCCACTTCCCCGCCGGAGCTAGACCTTCCCGGGCGGAGGCGGTGGCTGGTCGAGGAGCCTCAGCCTGACGCGCTCTGCCGCGGGGGTTCCAAAGAGCCGCTCCACCACGGCGAGGAAGTTGAGCGTGAAGTCGGCCAGCGACCCGGTGACCTGGGTGCGCGCGTCGTAGTACCTGAGGACCAGCGTCTCCAGGTCGAGCGGTCTCCGGGCGTGGATGTCGGCGATGGCCGCGAGGTCATGGGCCTCGGCACGGCCCGCCTTCATGATCGCCAGGTCGTGCGCCTCGGGAACGAGGACGGTGAGTCGCTCGAGCCCCTTGAGCGGGAGGGCCGAGCGCCGGTCCTCGTAGTCGTAGGGTGCGACGAAGAACGACACCGTCTGGAGCGGAACCGGAGAGGTCTGCTGGGCCCGGGCGACGGCCGCCCAGAAGGCCTTCAGCCCGATAGGGATGAGGTCGATGTCGGTGGTCGCATGCCGCGTGTCGTAGACGAGCCCGATGGCGGCGCCGCCGATCACCGTGATGGTCACGGGACTGGTCAGCTCGCGATCGAGCAGCCGGAGGAAGGCCTCGAGTTCCTTGGGCGCGTAGCTACGTGGCCCGGACATGCTTCCTCAGCAGATCGCGAACCGAGGCCTCGGACATGTTCATGTAGAAGTTCCACCGGCTGGCCGCGGCGGGGCTGCGCCGCTCGGCGAGCTGGCGGTCGAACGTGCCATGCACGCTCGGGAAGTAGCGAGTCCGCTTCCTGCGGGCGTCGAGGAGCCCCTCGGCCTGCGCGCAGAGATCAGGAAGCCCGGCGGCCGTTCCGGTCAGCTCGAGCAGGACGCCCAGCTCCGCCTTGAGGTTCATGCGCCGGGCCCCCTCCTTGAGCTCGATCCAGTCGAGGTCCCTGGCGCGCTTCGCCAGGACGACCGGCAGCACGCGCAGCACCGTCGGGTCGGTCCGTGCGGCCTTCAGCCCTCGGAGGACCGTTTCGGTGAGCGAGTAGGCCTCCCTCGGCGTCACCCCCTGCAAGGGCGCTCCGTGCGCCGCGAGAGAAGGACGCACGTCTGGATCGACCTCGCCGCCGGCCGGCTGGAGCATGGCCGCCCCGAGCAGCCTGGAGAGCGCCCGCGCCGAGGCGCTTCGCTCGTTCAGGCGGACCAGGTGCGCCGATCCGATCGTCCTGACCTCTACGAGCCCGGCCTGCTCAAGTCGCTGGACCTCGACCGTGACGGCTCGAGGGGTCAGCTGGGCTCGCCGCGCCAGCTCGCTCAGGGAGGTCTCCGGCGCATGGCCTGAGAACAGCGCCTCCACGAGGGCCCGTCGGGCCTTGGCCGGGAAGAGGGCCGATAGGACGGGGTTGGCGGGATGAAGCTGGGAGACCATATACGATGTCTAGTAATAGAAATACCAACTGTCAAGGTCCGGTCAGGAGCCCGAACGACCGCGGACTGTCTGGTGGTTTCTCGACTTGGTAGGGTCCGGTGGTTCGCGCGTGTGTCTTGCGGACGCACACGAGCAGTGACGGCATCCCGGGACCTGTGCTGCGACAAACCGGAGAAGAACGATGAGCGAGGCACTCGACGAGCGGATGACACGCCTTGAGCGAAAGCTCCGCCGCAGTCAGTTCCTGGGGCTGGGAGCGCTGCTTGCCGCTGTGGCCAGTGTCGGGGTGGTCTTGGGGGAGTGGCGCACTCCCACTGAGGTTCGCGCCAGGGCATTCTCACTGGTTGCCCGCTCCGGCGAGGAACTGGCTCGGCTGGCAGATTCACCAGGTGGTCCATTGCTCTTGGTGCACTCGAAGCAGGCCGGAGCCGACGTTGTGCTTGGCTCCTTTAATGGAGACGCGGGGCTAGGAGTCGTGGCTCAGGGCGTTACGGTAGTCACCCTGGCGTCCGGCAAGAACGGCACAAGTCTGGGCCTACATGGCAAGGGGAAGAGCCGCCTCTTGGCGGGTCTGATTCCGACTCGCGAGTCATCAGTCCCGCAGCCTTCAGCAACGCCCTTGCCGCCTCCAGGTCTCCCCGCGCCGTCGCCTCGGCGGCGAGCCGGGCTACCGCCGCGAGGTAGGCGCCGAGCGGGGTCACCACCTCGGCCGGTCCCGCCGCGTCGAGCCCTGTCGGCGGCGCCGCGAGCGGTCGGTCCAGCTCGGTCCCGCCCTGTCCCGAGCCGCCTGGAGCCACGTCACGACCCGTAAACGCCCGAAAAATGGCCGATTCGATTCCCGTAGGGGTCACCATCATCCCCGCCAGCCCTCGTCCAGCTGGCGGGGTTTTTTCGTTTCTGGGGCCGGCTTGACATATGCCGAAACCGACATAATATCGATGTCGTGCGGCGAAGGCCTCCAGAAGGCCCTTCGCCGGTCCGGCGACTCGACAAGCCACTCGCCTGGCTCGCCGGCGAGTTGAAGACGCCGCCCATGGCGGCCGACGCTCGCGTCGAGGGTGGCGTGCTCCTGCGAAGGCTCCAACGGGGGGAGCAGCTCTCGATGCCGGAAGAAGGTGG
>JANMRY010000137.1:0-3643 GCA_031388695.1 Anaeromyxobacter sp.
GGCGCCCCGCCCGGCGCGCGCAGCGCCGGGGGCAGCACCTCCGGGCCGATGAGGTCGCCGGTGGCCCGCGTGACCGCCCGCTCCAGCACGTTGCCCAGCTCGCGCAGGTTGCCCGGCCAGGGGTGGATCTCGAGGCGCCGCGCCGCCTCGGAGGTGTGGGCCGGGGGCGCGCGCCCCAGGTCGGCGGCGAAGCGGGCGATGAAGTGGCTGCAGAACTCCGGCAGGTCCTCGCGCCGCTCCCGGAGCGGCGGGAGGCGCAGCTGGATGACGTTGAGCCGGTAGTAGAGGTCCTCCCGGAAACGGCCCGCCTTGACGTCCTCGGCGAGGTCCCGGTTGGTGGCGGCCAGGATGCGCGCCGAGACCGCGATGTCGGCCGAGCCCCCGACGCGCCGGATGCGGCGCTCCTGCAGGGCTCGCAGCAGCTTCACCTGCACCGGCGGCGGCAGCTCGCCCACCTCGTCGAGGAAGAGGGTGCCGCTGCCGGCCACCTCGAAGAGGCCGGCGCGCGCCTCGGCCGCGCCGGTGAAGGCCCCCCGCTGGTGGCCGAAGAACTCGCTCTCGATGAGCCCCTCCGGGATGGCACCGCAGTTGACCGCCACGAAGGGCTGGTCGGCGCGCGGGCCGTGGGCATGGATGGCCCGGGCCACCACCTCCTTGCCGGTGCCGCTCTCGCCGGTGAGGAGCACGGTGGAGCGGGCCGGCGCCACCCGCTCCACCAGCTGGCGCACCTCCTGGATGGCCGGCGAGCGGCCCAGGATGGCCTCGCCGCGCCCCCCCCGGTCGCCCACCCGGTGGCGCAGCACCCGGTTCTCCTGGACCAGGGCGCGGTGCTCCAGCGCCTTCTGCACCACCAGCCGGAGCTCGTCCACCTTGAAGGGCTTGAGGACGTAGTCGTAGGCCCCCAGCTTCATGGCCTGGATGGCGGTCTCGGTGGTGGCGAAGGCGGTCATCATGACCACCTCGGTGGCCGGCGAGCCCTGCTTGACGCCCCGCAGCACCTCCATGCCGCTCTCGGCGCCGAGCCGCAGGTCGGTGAGGACCAGGTCCACCTCGCCGCCGGCCAGGTGACGCAGCGCGGCCGCGGCGTCGGCGGCCGTGACCACCTGGTGACCCGCCTTGACCAGGAGGATCTCCAGGAACTCGCGCATCGAGCCCTCGTCGTCCACCACCAGGAGGTTGGCCATGGCCTCGATCCTACCTCGCCCCGGCGGGCGCGGTTCCGGGCAGGTGGACGGTGAAGCGGGCGCCGTGCGGCTCCACCGCGGCCACCTCCACCGTGCCGCCGTGGGCCTCGACGATGCGGTGCACGGTGGCCAGCCCGAGTCCGGTGCCGCCTGGCTTGGTGGTGAAGAAGGGGGTGAAGAGCCGCGCCCGATCGGCCGGCGCGACGCCAGGACCGTCGTCCTCCACCTCCACGCGGCCGCCGCCCTCGCCGTCCGGGCCGCAGCGGAGCCGGACGGTGCCGCCCTGGCTGCCTGGCTGGGCGGCCTGGGCCGCGTTGAGGAGCAGGTTCCAGAGCACCTGGCGGAGCTGGTCCGGGTCGCACGCCACGGTGACCGGCTCGAGGGCCCGCTCCACCTGGACCCGCGCCGCGCAGGGGTCGCCGGCGAAGACGGCCGCCACCTCGGCCGCCAGCTGGCCGAGGTCGTGCGGCACCAGGCGCGGCGGCACCGGCCGCGAGTAGTCGAGGAAGCGGGCCACCAGCTGCTCCAGCCGGGCCGCCTCCTTGAGCACGATGGCCATGAGCCGCTGGTCCTCGCTCCGCAGCCCCTCCGAGGCGCTGAGCAGCTCCACGCTGCCGGCCATGGAGGCCAGCGGGTTGCGCAGCTCGTGGGCCAGGCCGGCCGCCACCCGCCCCAGGTCGGCCAGCCGCTCGCTGCGCCGCACCCGCTCCTCCATGGCGCGGAGCGTGGTCAGGTCCTGGAAGATGACGGCGCTGCCGAGGTCGCGGCCGCCCTGCCCGAAGAGCGGGAAGCGCCCAAAACCCAGCGTGAGCCGATCGCCCCGGGCGTTGACCCACTCGGTCTCGCCGCGCCGCGCCTCGACCCCGAAGCCCGGCATCGCGGCCGAGGCCCGGCGTCCCACCACCTCGCCGGCGTCGAGCCCGGTGATCTGCTCGCCGGCCCGGTTGAGGAAGGTGATGCGCCCCGCCGGATCGACGGTGAGAAGGCCGGAGGCCACCGACTGCACGATGGCGCCGTGGAGGGCGGTCACGTCGGCGAGGTCCACCTCGCGCGCCGCCAGCCGCTCCCCGGTGGAGCGCAGCTGCTCGGCCAGGTAGGTGGCCAGCGCCGCGGTGGCCACGAAGGCGGCGGCGTGGGCCCACAGCGTGGTGCCCGGCACGCCCGGGAGGACCCCCCCGGCGCGGAGCGTCAAGCCGTAGACGCCCAGCGACAGGACGAGCCCGAGCGCGGCGCCACGGCGCCCCAGCAGGATGGCGCCGTTCACGATGGCGAGCAGGAACATGAAGAGGAAGACGCTCTCGCTCCGGCCGGTCAGGGCCACCAGGCCGCCGGCCAGCAGCACGTCGAAGACCACGTGGGCCAATGCCCCGAAGCCAAGACGGCTGGAGTTGCGCAGGAGCAGGGCCACCGCCAGCGAGCCGGCGTAGGTGGCCAGGATGAGCCAGTAGAGCGGGATGCCGAAGTCGTCCGCGTCCCGGACCTGCCGCCAGCTCACCACCGCGGTGCCGCCCAGCAGGACGGTCACCAGCACCAGGCGGAAGAGGGTGAGCCAGACCAGCCTGCGGTGCAGCGGCTCCTGCCGGGGCCCCACGGGGACCCCGGCGGAGGCCACCGCGGCGTCGGTCACTTGATGTTCCCGGCGATGTTGAAGATGGGCAGGTACATCGCGATCATGAAGAAGCCGACGATGCCGCCCAGCACCACCATCATGAGCGGCTCGATGGCGCTGGTGAGCGCCCCGACCGCCACGTCCACCTCGTCGTCGTAGAAGTCGCCGATCTTGGAGAGCATCTGGTCCATCGCGCCGGTGGCCTCGCCGACGCCGATCATCTGGACCACCATGGGCGGGAAGACCTTGGTCTCGGCCAGCGGGCCGGCGATGTTCTTGCCCTCCGAGATCCTGGCCCGCACGTAGAGGATGGACTTCTCGATGGTCTTGTTGCCGGCCGACTTGGCCACGATCTCGAGCGCGTCCAGGATGGGCACGCCGGACGAGATCATGGTGCCCAGCGTGCGGGTGAAGCGCGCCACCGCCACCTTGCGGATGAGCGGACCGAACATGGGCATCTTGAGGACCATGTCGTGCCAGATCTCCTGGCCGCGCCCCGCCTTGGTGAGCTGCTTGAAGGCGATCCAGAGCGCGATGGGGATGCCCACGTACAGGTACCAGGTGGAGCGGAAGGTGTGGGAGACGTCCACCAGGAACTGGGTCGGCCCGGGGAGCGTGCCGCCGAAGTCCTTGAACATCTTCTCGAAGGTGGGCACCACGAAGCCGATGAGGGCACCGACCACGCCCACCGCCACGAAGAGCACCACGGCCGGGTAGACCATGGCGCCCTTGACCCGGCGCTTCAGCTTCTCGTTCTTCTCGATGTAGGCGCCGAGCCGCTGCAGGATGGTGTCGAGGATGCCGCCGATCTCGCCGGCGCGCACCAGCTGCACGAAGAGCTCGTCGAAGA
>JANMRY010000171.1:0-11340 GCA_031388695.1 Anaeromyxobacter sp.
CCGGCGCGCCGTCGATCCCCTGGCGGCGCAGCCAAGCCGCCCACCTTCGTACCCTGGCCGCGCGACGCAGGCCGATCAGGACCTCGTGGCGCGGCGCAGCACAGCGGCCGAAGCGGACCCGTACCGCCGGGACCGCGGCGGTGCCGACGGGCGGAAAGGCGCGCCGAACCGACGGGCCGCAGGGCCTCTGTTTCCGAATCACGAGCGGTCGTTCAGTCGGCCAGCCCCTGCTCCTTGACCAGCTTGGCCAGGTCGGCCTTGAGCCGCTCGAACCGCTTGCGCACCGTGGCCGCCTCGACCGTCACGCCGGTGCCGGAGAGCACCTCGGCCACGTCGTTCCACTCCAGCTGCTGGTCGAGCCGCAGGAAGAGCAGCGTCTGCTCCTCGGGCGTCAGCGTGGCGCGCAGCTTGTCGAGGCCGCGGCGCTGGACCTCGTCGCGCACCACCGAGCGGGTCCGGACGTCGAGCGCCAGCTTGGAGGCCTCGCCGCTCTCGAGCCGGCGGCCGAGGCGGCGGTAGGTGTCGGAGCGGACGTGCATGGCGGCGCACCAGGCGAGCTTGTAGGCCCAGGTCTTGAACGAGGCCTCGCCGCGGTAGCCGCCGATGCCGCGCCAGAGATCCTCGGCGAAGTGCGAGAAGGCGTCGGCCGCGTCGTTGTCGTCGCGCAGGATGGAGCGGAGGTAGCCGAGCACCTTGGGGCCGAACCCCTGGATGGCCGCGGTCGCCGCGCTCCGAAGATCGCCGCCCGCCAACAGCTCCTGGACCTTCGCCTCCACCGGCATACCCGTATGGTAGTCGGTGCGGGGTCGGCGGGCGAGAGGGAGCGGGAGATGCGAGCCGCGAGGGCCCGGGCCTCTGGAGGCCAAACCCGGACCCTCGCGCTCTCGGCGGCCCCCCGCCAGCTGCTCGGCGAGCCCAGAGCCCCCCGGCTCTACAACTGGAGACCGGCGGCGAGGGGCGATGTGACAGGAAACGCCAAGATCCCAGAAGGGCTGGGGGTTTCGCCTCAGGCGGTCGAGGTGAAGAGGCCCCGCCAGGGCCAGCGGCCGTCGAGCCCGCGCCGAACCGCCTCGAGCTCGTCGAGCCACTCGGCGGCCGACTGGAGCCGGCCGGCCGGGTCGCTGGCCAGCCCCGCCGACAGCAGCCGCCGCAGCCGTTTCGGCAGGGTTGGACCGGACGGGCTGGCCTCCCGGCCGGCCCCCGCGACTACCGTCAGCATCTGCTGCAGCAGGGCCGCCAGCGCGTAGACGTCGCTCCGCTCGTCCCCGGGCCAGCCGGCCTGCTGCTCGGGGGAGGGCTGGAGGTCGGCCTCCACCGGACCGAGGCTGGAGGGGAGGCGGCGCGACGGCGAGAAGTCGAGCACCTTGGCCGTCCCGTCGTCGCAGACGAAGACCTTGCTGGCGGTCAGGCCGCGGTGGACCACGCCGAGGGCGTGGGCATGGGCCAGCCCGCGGGCCACGTCGGCGGCGATCCGCAGCGCGCCGACCAGGTCGAGCAGGCCATCCTCGAGCCGCTGCCGCAGGGTCCGGCCCTGCAGCAGCTCGAAGACCAGGTAGGTGCCGGCGTGGCTGACGCCGACGCCATGCAGGGTGACGATGTTCGGGTGGTCGAGCCGCCGCAGCTCGGCCGCCTCCCGCTGCGCCCAGCCGATGGCGCGCGGCGCCCCGTTCGGCCCCGGGGAGAGGACCTTGAGGGCCACCGGCCGCTCACGCTCGCCGTCGACCGCCTCGTAGACCACGCCACCGCGGCCGCGCCCCAGCTCGTGCGTCAGCACGAACCGGCCCAGCCTGGCGCCCGGGCCGAGCCGGGAGCCGAGCCCCTCGGAGAGGTCGACCTCCGGCGTGCGCACCAGCAGCGACAACAGGTCGCTGACCCGGTCGGAGGGGCGCGGCGCATGGGCCGCCGGGGCGATCTGGCGCGGTGGGTCCATACCTCCACTCAATGACCTCCGGGACGGGCGAACGTGACAGGAAACCGGAGGCCCTGCCGGGGGCCGACACCCCGGTCGGGGCGGGCCCGGGAGATCGGAGGACCCGGGGTCCGGGCGCCTGGGGGTCCGAGCGCCTGGCCGGACTTCAGCGGCCGGCGCGGCGCAGCAGGACATAGAGCGCCCCGGCCCCGCCATCGGCCGGCCTGGCCGAGCAGAAGGCGAGCACCAGGCGGCCGAAGCGCCCCCCGGCCAGCCAGCCGAGCAGGGCCTCCTTGAGGACCGGGAGCTGGTCGGGGGAGTGGCGGCCGCGGCCATGGACCAGCAGGACGCAGCGCTTGCCGCCCAGCCTCGACTCGCGCAGGTACCGCTCCACCGCGCCGCGGGCCTCCTGGCGCGCCAGCCCGTGCAGGTCGAGCAGCCCCTCCACGGCGTAGTCGCCGCGGCGCAGCCGGCGCAGCACCTCGCGGTCGAGCCCATCGATCGCCCCCTCGAGGAGCGCCTCGCCCGGCGCCACCTCGAAGCGCGGCGCCCCGACCTGGAGCGCCTGCCGCGCGTCGACCTCGTCGAGCTCGGTGTACCGGGCCCGGTGTGGCGCGCCGCGCGGCGCCGGCGGCGCCACCCGGTCGGGACCGGCCTGCACCGGCGAGGCGCCGGCGGTGGCCCGCGCCCAGAGCTCCTCCTCGGTCGGCTCCGGCGGTGGCGGCGGCGCTGGCGCTGGCGCTGGCGCGGCCGGCTTCGGCGTCGGCCGCAGGGCGGCCCTGGCCTGCCGCTGCCGGGCGGCCAGCTGCTCGAAGGGGGCGTGGAAGGGTCTCTTCTTCACGGTGCGGTGAGCCCGGGGAGGGGGGCTAGAGTATGGCGCATGGACCACGAGGTCGAGTGCCCGCGCTGCGGCGCCTGGGTCGTCTGCTTCATCGACCCCCGGGGCGGCGAGCGCCAGGAGCTGGAGGTGGCTTGCGGGGAGTGCGGGGAGCCCATCCGGCTGATCGCCGTGGAGGAGGAGCCGGGCGGCTTCGCGGTCGGCGTGGTGCCGCCCGACGAAGACTGAGGGCGGCTCACTTCCCCGCGCGTCTCCGCGAGGCGGGGCGGCGCCCCTCGGCCCGCAGCCGCAGCGCCTCGGCGCGGAAGAGGCCGGCGGCGCGGCGCACGTAGTCGCTCACCCGGGTGCGCTCGGCCGGCTTCAGCTCGGCGTCGAGGTCGTGGAGTGACTGGTGGAGCGGCTGGTTGAGCGCCACCACCGGGCCGAGCCGCTCCAGCCGCAGCGTGACGATGACCCGGCGCCGGTCGGCCGGATCGGCGCTCCGGCGAGCGAAGCCGACCCGCTCCAGCCGGTCGAGGCTCCCGGTCAGCGCGCCGGTGGTGAGCCCGGTCGCCTCGGCCAGCTGGCCGGCCGACTGCGGCCCGTGGACCGCCAGCAGCGAGGCGACCACCAGGTCGGTGCGGGCCACCCCGACCCGGTCGGCCATCACCTGCTCGAGCAGGCCGGCGGCCTCGCCCAGCTCGCGCAGCACCAGGAAAGGCGAGTCGGCCGGACCCGGGGGAGGGGGAGGCAGGTGCGCCTTGCGCGGCTTGGTCGGGGTCCTTGACATGGCGGTCGCTTCCCTTTAGTTACTCATCATCTTAGTGCCTAAGTCAAGTTCGGGCGGCCGCCGCGGCGGGGCCCGGGAGCCCGACGGAGCCGTCCATGTCGATCATCCAGGTTCGCGACGTCACCAAGGACTACCTGCTGGGCAAGACCCAGGTCCACGCCCTGCGCGGCGTCTCGCTCACCGTCGACCAGGGAGAGTTCCTCTCGGTGGCGGGCCCCTCCGGCTCGGGCAAGACCACGCTGCTCAACCTGATCGGCTGCGTCGACACCCCGACCACCGGGCTGGTGGAGGTGGCCGGGCACGACACCTCGAAGCTGAGCGAGCGGGCCCTCACCGACCTGCGGCTCCACCAGATCGGCTTCATCTTCCAGAGCTTCAACCTGGTGCAGGTGCTCTCGGTCTTCCAGAACATCGAGTTCCCGCTGCTGCTGCAGGGCGGCCTCACCAGGGCCGAGCGGGCGGCGCGCGTCGACGGGCTGCTCGACGCGGTCGGCATCGGCGAGTATGGCCGCCACCGGCCCAGCGAGCTCTCCGGCGGGCAGCGCCAGCGGGTGGCGGTGGCCAGGGCGCTGGTGACCCGGCCGGCGCTGGTGCTGGCCGACGAGCCGACCGCCAACCTCGACTCGCAGACCGGCCAGAACATCATCGACCTGATGCGCGACATGAACCGCAAGGACGGGACCACCTTCGTCTTCTCCACCCACGACCCCAAGGTGATGGCCCACGCCAACGCCATCATCCGCATCGCCGACGGCGTGGTGGCCGGCCGCGAGCTGGTCGGCGCCACCGCCTGAGGGGGTCCCCATGAGCGCCCGCCTCGACGCCACCCGCGTCCTCCTCCGCATCGCCTTCCGCAACCTGGTGGCAAGCCGGGTCCGCACCATCATCATCGGCATGATCGTGCTGGTCGGCGCGCTCATCGTGGTGGTCGGCTCCTCGATGATGGACAGCATCGACCGGGGCATGCGCACCTCGATCCAGGGCAGCCTGGGCGGGCAGCTCCAGGTCTACCAGTCGACCTCGGAGGGGCAGCTCGAGCTCTACGGCGGCATCCGCGGCGAGTCGCTGCTCGATCCCATCCCCGACTTCGCCCGGGTCAAGGAGGTCCTCGGGAAGGTCCCCAACGTCGAGATGATCGTCCCCATGGGGATCGACCAGGCGCTGGTGGCCACCGGCAACGCCTTCGACGTGACCCTGGCCAAGCTGCGCGACGACGTGCGCAGGCTCCAGGCCGACGCCAGGGACGAGGCGGCGCGCCAGGGGCTGGAGGCGAGGAAGTCCCACGTGCAGCGGCTCATCGCCCTGCTCTCCGAGGAGCTCAACCAGGCCCGGGTGCTGGTCGACCCCAACGGGCGCGACGCCTCGCTGCGCAGGTCCCAGCGCGCCGACCTGGACCGGGCCGTGGCCCCCGGCTTCTGGGCCGAGTTCGACCGCGACCGGCTGGCCGGCCTCGAGTTCCTCGAGAACAAGGTGGCCCCGCTGGCCATGGACTCGGGCTTCACCTTCATCCGCTACGTCGGCACCGACGTGGACGCCTTCATGAAGGCCTTCGACCTCGCCGAGGTGGCGGAGGGGCAGGTCATCCCGTCGGGCCAGCGCGGCATCCTGCTCGGCAAGCAGTACGCCGAGGAGTGGCTCAAGCTGAAGAACGCCCGGCGGCTCGACCAGATCAAGGACAAGCGCGACCGCTTCCACCAGCGCATCGCCGAGGAGGAGGAGTTGCAGCGCTGGGTCAAGGACACCCGCAGCCGGGCCCGCGAGATCCTGGTGCAGCTCGATCCGCTGCAGGCCGCCGAGGCCGAGCGGCGGCTGCGGCCGGCGCTGCAGGCCCCGGCCGACGAGGCGCTGCCGGCCCTGCTGGCCCGGCTCTTCGACCTCACCGACGCCAACTTCGACGCCCACCACGCCATCTTCTACGAGCGGCTGGCCCCGCTGCTGCGCCTCTACCAGATCAGCGTCGGCGACACGATCACCATCAAGGCGCCGGGAAAGACCGGGGCCTTCAACGCCGTCAACGTCAAGGTCTACGGCTTCATCCAGTTCAAGGGGATCGAGAAGTCGGGCATCGCCGGCACCACCAGCGTCATGGACCTGCAGTCCTTCCGCGACCTCTACGGCTACGTCACCAGCGACAAGGCGGCCGAGCTGGCCGGGATCCGCGCGCAGATGGGGGCCACCGCGGTCTCGCGCGAGCAGGCCGAGGCGGCGCTCTTCGGCGACGCCGCGGCCCCGGCGCTGGTCGAGACCACCCGGGCCGCCGCCATCGACGAGCAGGCGCTGCTGGCCGGGGTGGGGGCCAAGCGCAAGGCCGCCCTCGCCGAGCAGACCCGGGCCTACTCGCAGGAGGAGATCGACCACGGCGTGGCCCTCAACGCCGCCATCCTGATCACCGATCGCAGCAGGCTGCGCGAGACCCAGGCGGCCGTGCAGGCCGCCGCCGACGCCGCCGGCCTCAAGCTCAAGGTCATCGACTGGGAGACGGCCTCGGGCATGGTGGGCCAGTTCGTGCTGCTGCTGCGCGGCATCCTGGTCTTCGCCCTGATCATCTTCTTCGGGGTGGCGCTGGTGATCATCAACAACGCCATGGTGATGGCGGCGCTGCAGCGGGTGAAGGAGGTCGGCACCATGCGGGCCATCGGGGCCCAGCGGCGCTTCGTGGTCGCCATGCTGCTGGTCGAGATCATCAGCGTCAGCGTGGTCTTCGGCCTGGCCGGCGCGGCGCTGGGCGGGGGCGTGGTGGCCCTGATCCGGGCCGCCGGCGGCATCCCCGCCTCCACCGACCTGCTCTTCTTCCTCTTCTCCGGGCCGGCGCTGCTGCCGCGCATCGGCGGGGCCAGCGTGGCCGCTTCGCTGATCCTGGTGCTGGGCGTGGCCATCGCCTCGGCCCTCTACCCGGCCTGGATCGCCATGCGGGTCACGCCCGTCGAGGCGATGTCCTCGGAGGACTGACCATGCTCCTCGTCGACCTGCAGGTGGCGGCCCGCAACCTGACCCGCCACACCCGTCGCAACCTCTTCCTCGGCGCCGCGCTGGCGTCGGTGACCGGCCTGCTGGTGCTGCTCGGGGCCCTCACCGCCGGCATCGAGGGCGCCATGATGGAGTCGGCCACCACGCTCATGACCGGCGACGTCAACGTGGGCGGCTTCTTCAAGGTCACCAGCGGCTCGGCGGCGCCTCTGGTCTCCGGCTACCCGAAGGTGCTGGCGGTGACCCGCGCCGCCGTGCCCGAGCTCGACTACCTGACCATCCGCGGCCGGGGCTGGGCCAAGGCGGTCTCCGACAGCGCCTCGATGGACCTGGTGCTGGGCGGGGTCGACATCGCCAACGAGCCGGCGGTGCGCCGGGTGCTGCAGCCGCTGGCCGGCTCGCTCGACGCCCTGGCCCAGCCGAACACCGTGCTGCTCTTCCAGGGGCAGGCCGAGCGGCTCAAGGTCGGCGTCGACGACGTCATCACGCTCTCCGCCCCGACCGAGCGCGGCGTCAACAACACTGTCGACGTCCGCGTCGCCGTGGTCGTCAAGAACGTCGGCATCATGTCGGCCTTCTCGGCCTTCATCCAGGCCGACAGCCTGCGCGGCCTCTACGGGCTCTCCCCCGAGGCCACCGGCGCCATCCACCTCTTCTTGAAGGACCGCGACCAGTCGAACCTGGTGGCGTCCCGCCTGCGCGAGGAGTTCGTCCGCCAGGGCTGGCGGGTCATGGAGCCCGATCCGCAGCCCTACTACATGAAGCTCTTCCAGACCGTCCCCAGCGAGGACTGGACCGGGCAGAAGCTCGACATCACCACCTGGGAGGACGAACTCGGCCAGTTCAAGCAGTTCATCTGGGGCATCAAGGTCTTCACCGGCCTGCTGGTCTTCATCCTCATGGTGGTGATCGTCATCGGCATCCTCAACACCCTGGCCATCGCCATCCGCGAGCGCACCCGCGAGATCGGCACGCTGCGCGCCATCGGCATGCAGCGGCGCAAGGTGCTCTGGCTCTTCATGCTCGAGTCGGCGCTGCTCGGGCTGGCCGGCTGCGCCATCGGGGCGCTCGGGGCCAGCGCCCTGGCCGCGGCCTTGAACGCCGCCGCCATCCCCGTGCCCGAGGCGGTCCAGCTCTTCCTCTCCCAGGAGCACCTCACCTTCGCGCTCGACGCCGGCGCCGCCACCTCCGACGTGCTGCTGCTCACGCTGGTCACAGTGGTGGCCTCGCTGGGGCCGGCCCTGCGCGCCGCCCGCCTCAAGCCCATCACCGCCATGCACCACATCGGGTGACCGCCATGCACCGACTGCTCGCCGTCCTGCTGCTCGCCGCCGCCGCCGCCCCGGCCCTCGCCGCCGTTCCGGATCCGACCACGCCGGCCGGGCTCGGCGCGCTCGTCAAGCTCATCGACGAGCGCCAGCGCAACCAGGGGGACTGGAAGGCGCTCTGCTACATGGAGGCCAAGGAGAAGGGGAAGACCGACGTGGTCTCCGAGCTGCTGGTCTACCGGCGCGACGGCGACGACAAGCAGATGTTCCTCTTCACCAAGCCGAAGGCCGAGGCCGGCAAGGGCTACCTGCGCATCGAGAAGAACCTCTGGATGTACGACCCCTCGACCGGGCGCTGGGAGCGGCGCACCGAGCGCGAGCGGATCGGCGGCACCGACACCCGGCGCGGCGACCTCGACGAGTCGCGCCTCTCAGAGGAGTACGACGCCACCTACGTGGGGCCGGTCGCGCTCGGCAAGTACCAGGCCTGGCACGTGTCGCTCAAGGCCAAGGCCGGCGTCGACGTGGCCTTCCCCCAGGTCGAGCTCTGGGTCGACCAGGCCACCCAGAACATCTTGAAGCGCCAGGAGCTGGCCCTCTCCGGCAAGCTGATGCGGACCGCCTACTACCCGAAGTGGAAGAAGGTGGCCTCGCCCTCCAAGGGCGGCGAGGTCTGGTACCCGGAGGAGATGCGCTTCTTCGACGAGATCGAGAAGGGGAACCAGACGCTGGTGCTGATCAAGGAGATCGACCTGCGGCCGCTCGAGGCCAACCTCTTCACCAAGGCCTGGCTCGAGTCGAGGAGCCGGTGAGCGCGCCCGCCCGCCGCCGGGGCCCCGCCGCCTCCACCCTCGCGCTCGGCCTCTGTGCGGTCGCCCTGCTGACCGCCCCGCTCGGCGCCACCCGGGCGCAGCCGCGCCCCGACGAGGCCGAGCTGTTCGGCGACCCGGCCCCGGCCGCGACCCAGACTGCGACGGCGACCCCGACCCCGACCCCGACCGCGACGGCGACCCCGACCGCGACCGGGGCGCCCAGCGACGACGTCCGCGGTGACGAGCTGCTGGGGGAGAGGACCGGCCCGCGCACCACCGGCCTGATCGCCAGCGGGCGCGAGGACTGGCTCGATCTCGGCGGCCTCGCCTACCTGCGCGCCGCCACCGGCTGGACCCGCGGCACGCCCCCCTCCGGCTGGGCCTTCGCCGCACCGGCCCTGCTCGACGTCTACCTCGACGCCCGCCCCAACGACCGGGTCCGGGCCTTCGCGCTGGGACGCATCCACCACGATCCCTCCCTCGGCGGTACCCGCGCCGGCGCCCTGGCCACCCTGCTCGGCAGCCGCGAGGCCGCGCGGTCCACCCGCGGGACGCTCGACCAGCTCTGGATCAACTTCGATCTCGGCCGGACCGTCTTCGTCACCGCCGGGAAGCAGCACGTCAAGTGGGGGACCGGGCGATTCTGGAACCCGACCGACTACCTCCACCCGACCCGCCGCAGCCCGCTCGCGCAGTTCGACGAGCGCAGCGGCGTCACCATGGTGAAGGCCCACCTCCCCTGGGAGAAGCGCGGCTGGAACCTCTACGCCATCGCCCTGCTCGAGGACCTCTCCGGCGGGCTCCAGCCCGACGGCACCATCACCACCGTGGACACGCTCGGCCAGGTCGGCTACGGCGGCCGCGCCGAGGTGGTGCTCGGCAGCGTCGAGCTGGCGGTCGACGGCATGGCGCAGCGGGGCCACGCGCCGCGCTTCGGCGTCGACGGCTCCTTCCCGCTCGGCGAGCTCGATCTCCGGTTCGAGGTGGCGCTGCGCAAGGGGCGCGACACCCCGCGCTGGGAGCCGGTCCCCGGTGCCGACCCGGGCGGCTTGGTCTTCGACCGCTACCAGGTCAGGACGTTCAAGAGTCTCACCCCGGCGGCGGTGGCCGGCGCCGAGTGGAGCTGGCAGTACAGCGACCAGGACGCCCTGACCGTGGGAGCCGAGTACTCGTACGATGCGTCCGGCTACGTCTCGGCCGACCTCTACCCCTACCTGCTGGCGCTGCCCAACCTGGCCGGAACGCCCGACCAGCGCCCCGCCTTCAGCCCCTTCTACCTGGCCCGCCAGTACCTCGGCCTCTACCTCTACCTCCCGGCCCCGGGGGGCTGGAACGACACCATCTTCACCCTGAGCGCGCTCGGCAGCCTCACCGACGGCTCGGGGCTGGTGCGGCTCGACCACTCGTTGATGCTCAACACGTACCTGCGGCTCGAGACCTACGTGGCCGGCCACGTCGGCAACCAGTGGGGCGAGTTCCGCTTCGGCGGCACCGTCGGCGCCGAAGCCGGCGGGGCCGGGCTGCCGCCGGTCTCGATCACCGTCGGGGTGCCGGTGATCGATCTCGGCGTGGCGCTGCGAGTGGCGCTCTAAACGACCGTGCGCGATTCGAGATCAGCTAAAGCGACTCGAGTCGCAGGAAGAAAGTTGAAAGGGAAGGTTGCCTCATCGATCGTGGTGGTTGCGATGCCAACCCCGACGACGAGGTCCTTCCCGTGCACAAGATACCTCGGCTTGCCCGAGCCGCGCGACGCCGACTGATCACCCGAGGCCGAAAGACCAAGAACCCGCAGACCGCCCTCCGCTTCCTCATGATCGCCAAGCTCGCCCAAGGACTGTCCCGTCAGCAGGTCGCCCGCGACCTGGGCTGCTGGCCGTCCACGGTCGTGAAGGCGGCACGGCGCTTTGCCGAGGCCGGCCAGGAGGGCCTGCTCGACCAGCGCGCCTTCAACGGCCCCACCAAGGTTGACGCTCGCTTCCGGGAAGAGCTGAAGCTGGTGCTGCACTCGGTCCCGACCGAGCTGGGCTGGCGCCGGACCAACTGGACCCGCGAGCTGCTCAGCCTGGAGCTGGCGGATCGCGGCCTTCCGCGGGTCGCCGCCTGCACCATGGGCCGAGCCCTCTCGGAGATCGGCGCCCGACTCGGGATGCCCAAGCCGACGGTGCTCTGCCCGTGGGATTCCGCCCGCAGGAAGCGCGTTCTGGCGAAACTGCGCCACCTCGCCAAGTACGCCACCGAGGCCGAGCCGGTCTTCTACGAGGACGAGATGGACGTTCATCTCAACCCCAAGATCGGTCGCGACTGGATGCTGAAGGGCGAGCGGCGCTACGTCGTCACGCCCGGCCAGAACAAGAAGCGCTTCGTCGCCGGCGCGCTCAACGCCAAGACCAAGAGGCTGACCTGGGTAGACGCGCCGACCAAGGCCAGCGACCTCTTCATGAAGTTGGTGTGGAAGCTGGCCACCGAGTATCGCAAGGCGAGACGCATCCATCTCATCGTGGACAACTACATCATCCACTCGAGCAAGAAGACGCGGCGCTTCCTCGCCCAATTCGATGACCGGGTGAAGCTTCACTTCCTCCCGCCCTACTGCCCCGACGACAACCGCATCGAGCGCGTGTGGCTCGACCTCCACGCCAACGTGACGCGCAACCACCGCTGCAAGACGATCGGGGAGCTGATGATTCAAGTCGTCGCCTTCATGCGTGCCTACAACCAGAAGAAGAAGCACAACCCTTCACTGAAGCCCGCGATTGCTGTTTCCGAATCGCGATCGG
>JANMRY010000121.1:0-34754 GCA_031388695.1 Anaeromyxobacter sp.
GCCGCTGGCCGTCACCTGGAAGGTCGCGGTGGTGCCTGCCACCACGCTCTGGTCGGTCGGTTGGGCGGTGATGACCACGGGAGCAGGCGTCGAGCCACCACCGCCACAGGCGGCCAGGCCTGGCGCAATCGCGAAGGCGACAGCGATGAGAAGGAACTGCAGGGCGGCATGGGGACGAGCGCGCATGCGGTGAGCTCCGGTGAAGGGGATCCAGCCTGCACCCTAGGAGCTGGCTGCACCGCCTGGCAGGTACGCTCTCGGAATGTCGGTTGGGCCACCCGTACGGGTGTCCGCTTCGAGGGAGAGGCGCGTTCCGTGGCACGCGCCCTGCTTGTGCCATCTGCCATGCCGACCACCCCTGCCGCGCGAGACTTCCCGATCGTCTGCGTGGGCGGCTCCGCCGGCGGACTCGACGCCTACATCCGGCTCCTCGACAACCTGCCGGCCGACCTGGGCGTGGCGGTGGTCATCGTCAACCACGTGCGCAGCGTGGCCACGCACCTCCACGAGATCCTCCCGCACCATACGAAGATGCCGGTCGAGCTGATCACCGAGCGGCTCCTCGTCGAGCCGAACCACGTCTTCATCATCCCGGAGGCGCGTGACCTGCACGTGGAGGATGGGGCGTTCAGGCTCAAGCCGGTCTCCAAGCCGCGCGGCTGGCCCGACGTGATCACGGTCTTCCTCCGCTCCCTGACCAGCCACTGGGAGGGGAAGCTGGTCGCCGTCATCGTCTCCGGCTACGACGGCGACGGGGCGGAGGCGCTGGCCGGGATCAAGGAGGTGGGCGGCATCACCATCGCGCAGCGGCTCGAAACCGCCCAGCAGCCCGACATGCCAGAGACCGCCATCACCTCTGGCTGGATCGACTTCGTCCTCTCCCCCGAGGGGATCGCCCTGATGATCCGGAAGATCGCTCGGGGCGACCCGAAGGCGGTCTGAGCGATCCAGGGCGATCCAACCGGCACTCGACCGGCCCCGTCCGCGAACGTTCGAGAACGGGTGGAACCGACCCCGGCCCTAGTCGCCGCCCCGGCGTTCACCGCGACCATCGTGTCCATGGTGGCCACGCTCGTCGCGCTGCGGCTGGGGCTGGTAGCGGCGGTAATGGCCGGGTGGGGAGCGGACGATGGGCATCGGGACGTGGCGGTCATCGATCCTCGCCCAGCCGTGCTGGTGATTGCGGGAGCGGTACCAGTACCGGTCCTGGCGGGCCCAGTAGTACCCGTCCGAGTAGAAGACCTCGTCGTTCATGTCACTGACGACGCTGACACCGGGCTGCACCACCACCAGGGGAGGGAGCACGGCCGGGAGACTCAGCGAGAAGGTGGCCTCTCCACCCCCCACCGCTCGACCATCGGGACCCACGGTCGCGTAACAGCCGACCAGCGAGAGCGCGACCAACAGACCAGAGAGAGTCCTCATGAGCCACTTCCTTTCGGAAGGCTCAGACTGCACGGCCCATGCCGGAAGGGTGGTCCATCGCCGCTGGTGCCGCGGGCTCACGCCTTGCAAATGAACGGCCCCAGGAGACTCCACATGAACTCGAGAAGGATCGCAGCCGTCGTGCTGATGGTGGCAGGCGTTTTGGGGCTGCTCTATGGAAGCTTCAGCTACACCAAGGAGAGCCACACGGCGCAGCTCGGCGCGCTCGAGATGACGGTCAAAGATCGCGAGACGGTCAACATCCCGCGGTGGGCTGGGATCCTGGCGCTGGCGGCGGGCGCCATCCTGCTCTTCGTGCCGACGAGGAAGAGCTGACCGGGCGCTGAGCCCTGGTGCTCACCGCCCCGGCGGCGGCAGCGGGCGGTCGCGCGGGCCCGGTCCGGGAGGCGGGGCGGCCGGGACGAGGTCGCTGAAGCTGCCGATCGCCACGCCGTCGGCAGGCTCGGCCGTCAGCTCCAGCGCCGGCACCGACTCGGCCTGCACCACCAGCTTGCCGCGGGCCACCAGCTCGCCGATCGGGACCTCGATGACCCCCATGGTCTCGGGCGGCCCGCCGCGCGGGTCGTGGAAGACGCGGACCAGCACCTTGCGGCGCTCGAAGGCGTTGGCGCCGACCACCACCGAGGCGCCGAGCGTGCTGTAGAGGCCGCGGTGGGGCTGGGAGAGCAGCGGCGGCCCGCCCGGCGCCGTCACCTCGATGGCCACGTTCGGCTGGTTCTCCTGCGGCAGCTGGTTGAGCATGAGCAGGAAGGGGACGGAGAGCGACCCGCCGCCGAGCCGCACCACCTCGTTGGCGACGCGGACCACGGCCCGGCTCGGGCGGCCGACCCAGGGGACGCCGTCGGGGCGCAGCGGTGTCACCAGCACCGAGCGGAAGCGGATGGCCCAGGGGCGGATGGTGACGCGCCCGAGCTGCGCGGCGGCGTAGCCGTTCCTCTCGACGCGCAGGTCGACCATCGCCTGGTAGCCGCGGGTGGCGGCCTGCCAGTCGCCGCGCTCGACGGCGGCGTCGGCGGTCGGCGCCAGCCGGGCGTAGCGCTCGGAGGCCTTGGCCCGCTCGTCGGCCATGGCGGCGTTGGCCGCCTGGAAGCGGGCGGCGGCGTCGTTCCAGGCGTTGCGGGCCAGCAGCTCCTCGCCCTCGACCATGAGCCGGTCGTGCTCGGCCCGCAGGAAGGCGGCCTGCTCGCGCTTCACCACCTCGATGCGGTCGCGCAGGCTGACCTCGTAGGGGAGGGCCAGCTGCAGCATGGCCAGCGCCTCGGGGAACTGGCGCGCGGCCCGCAGCCGGTCCGACTCGGCCACCGCGGCGGTGACCAGCCCGCCGGCCGCCTGCGAGATGGCCTGCAGCACCCTCGGTTCGTTGGAGAGCCGCTGGGCGTCGCGCAGCGTGGCCTCGGCCTGCCTGAGCTGGCCGCGCGAGACCTGGCCGCGGGCCTGCTCCACCTGGAGCAGCGCCTGCTCCAGCCCGGCGTCGCGGCGGATGGCGGAGAGCTCGGCGTTGCCGCCGTCGATGGAGAGGGCGAAGTCGGCCTCGTTGACGGCGCAGGCCCACTCGCGGCGGGCCATGCAGCCGCGGGCGGCGCTGGTGGAGGCCTTGAGCGCCTCGGCGCGGGCCCGGTCGTACTTCTCCTTGAGCTTCGGGTCGGTCGGCGCGTCGGCCAGCGCCTCACGGTAGTTGACGTAGGCCGTCTTCCAGTCGCCGAGGGCGGCGGCCTGGTCGCCGGCCTTGTCGTGCGCCATGCAGCCGGAGACGAGGAGCGTGCAGGAGAGGAGCAGCAGGGCCCGGGTCGATGCGGTTCGCATGGTCATTTTCCTAGCAGGCCGGAGTGGCTTGCGCGAGATCCCTGACGAGGGCGGAGGCGCTCAGATTCAGTCGCGCCGGTTCGGCAGGTAGGGGCGTGTGGGAGGGGCTCCCCCCGGTCCTACGCCTTGAACTGCTCGAGCGCGCCGATGCGCTGCAGCGCGTCACCCGGCGCATCGGCCGGGAAGGGGGCCGAGGAGCGCTCCAGCCGGGCCAGCCAGCGCCGGTCGAGCGGCCGGGCCGGGAGGGCGGGGGGGAGCGCCGCCGCCGTGGTCTCCTCCTTGGGGCCGGAGGCGTCGCCGTGGCCGACCACCCAGCCGGCCAGCAGTAGCGCCGAGCGGGAGGCGGTGGCGGTCGAGTAGGTGAAGAGCTCGGCCCCGGGGGCGCAGCGGGCCGCCAGCCGGGCGAAGGCCCCGGCGGTCCAGAGCTGGGCGTTCACCTTGGGTGAGAACGGGTCCCAGAAGACCAGCTCGGCCCGCTCGCCCTCGGCGTCGAGCTGCGTGAGCGCGTCGCCGGCCGAGAGCCGCCAGCGGATCCCCGGCTCCTCGTGGCGCCCGGAGCGCAGGATGGCCCGGGCCGCCGCCGCCTCCTCGTCGGTCCAGCCGAGCCGGGCCGCCCCCTCGGGAGAGGCGGCCAGGGCGAGGGCCCCGAGCTCGCGCTCGAAGCTGACCACGGCGAGCGGCCGCCGGCCGGCCGGGAGGGCGCGGGCGGCCCGCAGCGCCGCCAGGGCGTTGCCGGCGGCGCCGAGGCCGACGTCGAAGAGGGTGAGCGGCCGGTCGCCCGGCTCGGTGAGCCGCGAAGCGAGGCGCGACTGGGCCACGTAGAGCCGCTCCGCCTCGACGGTGGCGCCGATGACCGGGTGCATCACCTCGCCGGCCTCGGCGTCGCGCATCGAGGGGGCGCCGCTCGAGGTGGCGACGATCTCGAAGCGGACCCCCGGCGCGAGCGGGTCGGGCGCGGCCGGGTTCGGGGCCGGCTGCTCGGCGCGGCGCCCCGGCGAGCGGCCGCTCGAGTCGTGCTCGTGCCGGTCGATGCGGGCCAGGGTCTCGCGCATGAAGGGACCGTAGCGGCCGGCCTCGATGGCGGCGCGGGCGGCGCGCATCAGCGAGAGGTAGTGGTGCAGGTTGTGGATGGAGAGCAGGCGCGGGGCGAGCGGCTCCTTGCACTTCATCAGGTGGTGCAGGTAGCCGCGGCCGTGGAGCCGGCAGGTGGAGCAGCCGCAGTCGGGGTCGAGCGGCGCGTCGGAGCGCCGGTACTCGGCGCGGGTGAGCCGGACCCGGCCGCCGCTGGTGAAGGCGGTCCCCTGCCAGGCCAGCGTGGTCGGGATGATGCAGTCGAACATGTCGACGCCGTGGGCGATCGCCTCGAGCAGGTCGGGCGGGGTGCCGACGCCCATCAGGTAGCGCGGCTTGCCGGTGGGGAGCAGGCGGGCCGCGTTGCCGACCACGTCGAACCGCTCGGCGCGGGTGTCGCCCACCGCCAATCCCCCGATGGCGTAGCCGTCGAAGGGGTGCTGGGTGAGGAAGCCGGCCGACTCGGCCCGCATGGTCGGGGAGAGCCCGCCCTGCACGATGGCGAAGAGGGCCTGCTCGCGGCTGGTGCGGGCCTCGAGGCTGCGCACCGCCCAGCGGTGGGTCCGCTCCATGGCGGCGCGGACCTCGGCCTCGCCGGCGGTGGAGGGGACGCAGATGTCGAGCACCATCATCACGTCGGAGCCGATCGCCTCCTGCATGGCGATCGAGGTCTCGGGGGAGAGCCGGTGGTAGCTCTTGTCGATGTAGCTCTGGAAGCGCGCCCCCTCCTCGCTGATGGTGCGCGAGCCGGGGAGCGAGAAGATCTGGAAGCCGCCCGAGTCGGTGAGGATGGGCCGGTCCCAGCTCATGAAGCGGTGGAGCCCGCCGAAGCCGCGCATCGCCTCGGGGCCGGGGCGCAGCAGCAGGTGGTAGGTGTTGCCGAGGATGATCTCGACGCCGAGGGTGTCGAGGTCGGCCGGGGTCATGCCGGTGACGGTCCCGCGCGTCCCCACCGGCATGAAGACCGGGGTCTCGACGCGGCCGTGGGGCGTCGTGAAGGCGCCGCGGCGGGCGCTGGTGGTCGGGTCGCGGACCCCGGGCTCGAAGGTGAAGGGCATGGTGCCGCGCCGGTATAGACCGGCGGCGGCACTCCGGTCACCTGCGCAGGGCGGAGAAGTGCCGGGGAAGTGCCGGTCAGCCGCGGCGCGCCACGCGGCGGGCCAGCGCCTCGTCGCGGTAGCCCCGCTCGCCGGTCACCTCGCGCACCAGGGCCGGCTCGAGCCAGGCGGGCGGGGTCGGGTCACCGCCCGCCTCGACCACCGCCAGCACCAGCCGGCGGTCGGCGAACTCGTCGAAGCGCCAGCCCGGGAGGGCGGCGACGCGGTGGCTGCGGTGGGCGAGCCGCCGGCCCTCGGTGAGCGGCCACCAGGCCTCGAACTCGGCGCGGCCGATCGACTCGACCCGCGCGGCGCCGCGCGGCCCGGCGTGGACCCGGAAGGTGCGCTCGCCGGCGGCGGAGCGGACCAGCCCGATCTGCTCGCCCTCGAGCGGCAGCCAGCCCTGCTCCACCTCCTCGACGCTGCCGCCGCTCGCCTCGGCCGGCAGGCCGGTGAGCAGCCAGCGCGGCAGCGGCGCGGGGGGGGCCTGCGGCTCTGCCACCTCGACACCCTCCAGCCCGGCCACCACGGCCCAGCCGAGGTCGAGCACCGGCGTGGCCCGGGAGCCGAGGAAGCGCTCGGCCAGCTCCGCGTAGTGCGCCGAGGCCTCGCCATCGGCCAGCAGGTCGAGGGCCAGCAGGCCGGGGCGCAGGTCGCCGCTCTCGGCGCCGCGGCCGCGGCGGGCCCGGTCGGCGGCCGCCTCCACCAGCGCGGCGGCCAGGGCCTCGCGGGCCTGGTGCCGATCGTGCCAGCCGCCCAGCAGCTCCTGCAGCTCCTTCAAGGCGCCGACCGCCTCGCTGGCGTCGGCGCCCGGGTGGCCGCGCAGCGGCTCGAGCAGGTAGCGCAGCCGCTTCACCTCGAGGCGAGCCTGGTGGAGCCCGGCGGCGTCCTCGCCGCCCACCACCTCGCCGAGCGCGGCGCGCAGGGTGACCAGCTGGGCGCGCAGCGCGCCGGCCAGCAGGGCCGAGAGGGTGGCCGGCGCGGCGTCGGCCGGGACGCGGGCCGAGAGGCGCCGGGAGAGCCTGGGGGCGAGCCGGAGGAAGCGGGGCCAGGCCTCGTCGAGCACCTCGCGCACCGCCTCGGCGCGCCGCAGCTCGACCCGGTCGACGAGCCAGTCGAGGGCGCCGCGGTAGGGGGCGGCCAGCCGGTCGCGGGAGCCCTCCAGCCAGCCGAGCAGCACCTCGGCCTCGCGGGCCGCGCCGGTGCGCCGGGTGAGCCGGCGCAGGCGGCGCTGCTGCCGGGCGGTGAGCGCCCCCTCGAGCGCCGGGGCGAGCAGCCGAAGCGTGGAGCGGAGGCGCCGCAGCGCCACGCGGAAGTCGTGCAGCGCCTCGACATCGCCGGCGTCGCCGAGCCGGGCGGCCGCCTCCTCGGCGTCGGCCAGCCGCGCCAGGGCCAGCACCCGCGCCCCGCCGGTGGCGGCACCATCGAGCAGCGCTTCGTCGAGTCGCATGCCGTCCCCCGGTTCGCCGCCCAGTCGCCCAGTCGCCCAGGCGCTCAGGCGCCCAGCCGCCCGCTCGCCTCGTCGATGGCGGCGCGCAGCGCCGCGAAGTCATGCACCACCGGGAACTGCGGGAACTGCGCCGCCACGTTGGGCGGCGGCCGGAAGAGGATCCCGGCGTCGGCCTCGGCCAGCATGGCGGTGTCGTTGTAGGAGTCGCCGGCCGCCAGCACCCTGAAGCTGAGGGCCTTGAAGGCCTTCACGGCGGCCCGCTTCTGGTCGGGCAGCCGCAGGTGGTAGGCGGCCACGAAGCCGTCGGCGCCGGCCTCGAGCCGGTGGCAGAAGAGGGTGGGGTGGCCGAGCTGGGCCATGAGCGGGCCGGCGAACTCGTAGAAGGTGTCGGAGAGGATCACCACCTGGTAGTCGACCCGGAGCGCGTCGAGGAAGGCGCGGGCGCCCGGCTCGGGCGAGAGCCCGGCGATCACCTGCTGGATGTCGCGCAGCCCGAGCCGGTGCTGGCGCAGCAGCTCGAGCCGGAAGCGCATCAGCTTGTCGTAGTCCGGCTCGTCGCGGGTGGTGCGGCGCAGCGCGGGGATGCCGGTGCGGTCGGCGAAGGCGATCCAGATCTCGGGGACCAGCACGCCCTCGAGGTCGAGGCAGACGATCTTCACCGGGTGCATCCTCCTGCGGCGGGTGGAGCGGCCACCTTAGCAAATCTCCGGGCCACCGCCGGCCGTGGCATCATCGACTCCGCCATGGCCAAGCACGCCCCGCCCCCCGCGCCGCCCGGCCCCTTCAACGCCGCCCTGGCCGGCCTGGCCACCAGGCTGGGCGAGGTGCCGCGCGCCCCCGAGCCGGCCGCGCCGCCGCCGAATCTGGCCGGCTCGCCGCCGGCGCGGGCCGTGGTCCGCATGGAGCGGGCCGGGCGCGGCGGCAAGACGGTGACGGTGGTCGAGAAGCTGGAGCTGAAGCCACGCGAGCTCACGGCCTGGCTCGGCGAGCTGAAGCGGGCGCTCGGCTGCGGCGGCGTCATCGAGCGCGGCGCGCTGGTGCTGCAGGGCGACACCCGCGAGCGGGTCGGCGCCTGGCTCACGAAGCGCGGCGTGAAGAAGGTCACCGTCGCGTAACGGCGCGAACGTTTGCAGGGCGCCGGACGTTCGCCCGGGTGGGCGCCGGGATGCCTCGCGCTCGCAAGTCCCCGGACCGGCTCGGATCCTGCCGCTGGCACGACCCGTGCTTTTCCACCACGGGATGCTGTCCGGAAAGGGTCGGGTGACGTTCAGGTGGTCGACGGGGTGCGCCCTGGTCGTGCTGGTCGCGACCTCGCCCCTCTCGGCGGCACCCGAAAACGCCAGGCGGGACGGCGCCCTCACCTGCGACGACCAGTCCGAGGGAGGTCGCGGCTGTGGCGTCCCGATCGACCTGGTCCGCGAGCGCCAGCTGCGGCAGCTGGAGCAGCACCTCTCGGAGCGGATGAAGGGGCTCGATCCGGCGCTCCACGAGGACCTGGCCCTGGTCATCCTCGAGGAGTCCGAGGCGGCCCGGCTCGACATGAGCCTGGTGCTGGCCGTGATCGAGGTCGAGTCTGGCTACGATCCATCGGCCGTCAGCTCCGTCGGGGCCCTCGGGCTCATGCAGCTCCTCCCCGGCACGCAGCGGCGGGAGATCGGGGGGCAGCGAGGCCAGGCCGACGAGCGCGACGACCCGACCGTCAACGTCCGCGCCGGGATCCGCTACCTGCGCCGCTGCCTCGACAGCTACCCCGATCTCGATGTGGCGCTGATGGCCTACAACGCCGGCCCCAACCGGCTCTACGCCTGGCTCCAGGCCGGGGCCGTGCCGGGTGAGGTCCGCGGCTACGCGCGGCGGGTGCTGGAAGGGCAGGAGCGCCTGCGGCGGCGCCTCCCGGCCGACCCGTCGCTGCGGGCCGGCGCCCCGGCTGCGCCGCCGGCGCCGCGCCTGGAGGCCGCTGGCCTCAGTGCTCGTGCCGGATGAGCCGCAGCGCCCACATCAGCGCCAGCCCGGCCAGCAGCGCGCCGGTGAGCCGCCACTTGGAGCCGCCGCGTCGGTGCAGGTCGGGCAGGATGTCGGAGAGCGAGAGGTGCAGGAAGGTGCCGCCCGAGAAGGCGAGCGCGAAGGCGGTGAAGCGGTCGACCGCCACCAGCTCTCGCAGCCCGACGTAGACCGCGGCGCCGAGCGGGACCATGAGCGCGAAGAAGGCGTTCATCCAGAGCGCCTTCAACCGCCCGTACCCCTCGCCGCGCAGGATGGCCGAGAGCGAGAAGCTCGAGGGGACCTTGTGGGCGAGGATGGCGATGAAGACCAGCAGCCCGAGCCCCTCCTGGTGGTTGGCGGCGCCGAGCGCGAAGCCGTCGACCATGGTGTGGATCGACATCCCCACCCAGGCCGCCAGCCCCAGGGTGTGGACCTCGCAGCCGGCCTCGTCGCCGTGGACGTGGCCCGGGTGGTCGTGCGGCGCCGAGAGGGTCGCGGTGGAGAGGGCCTGGTTCATGCCCGGCTCGCCGCAGATGTGGATCAGGACGAACCGCTCCAGCAGGTAGAGCGCCAGGAAGCCGAGCAGCGCCACCGGCATCACCTGCGCCCCGCCCAGCTCGACGGCCTCGGGGAGCATGTGGAAGAAGGCCGCCCCCAGCATGACGCCGCCGGAGAAGGAGAGCAGCAGGTCGCTGCGGCGCATGGGGCCGACCAGCGGCAGCACGCCGCCGGCGATGGCCCCGGCCAGGATGGCGACGGTGTAGAGGCCGAGCGATTGGAGTTCGGTCACGGTTCTTCCCCGGCCGCATCCTGCGCCGGGTGCCACCCGGCGTCGAGTTCCCAGGGGGCGTCGGGAGGGAACTGCGCGTCGATGAGGGCACGCACCTCGGCCGCCGAGGTCACGCTGGTGCCGCCGCGCCGGAAGGCGACGCCGCCGCGACGGCCGCGCGAGTACCAGAGCAGGTGACGGCGCAGCTCGCGCACCGCCTGGGCTTCGGCCGCCTCGGGGGGCTGGTGCGGGCGCTGCCGCTGGCGGTGCTCGATCTGCAGCCCGACGTGGCGCATCACCAGCTCGACCCACTCGGCACGCGTCGGCGGCGGCGGGGCCGGCTCGCCGCGCTCGGCCGCCTTGAGCTCGCGGAAGATCCAGGGGTTGCCGCAGGCGCCCCTCGCCACCAGCACCGCGTCGCAGCCGGTCTCGGCGCGCATCCGCAGCGCGTCGGCGGCGGTCCAGACGTCGCCGGAGCCGAGCACCGGGATGCCGACCGCGGCCTTGACGGCGCCGATCAGCTCCCAGCGCGCCTTGCCCGAGTAGCCCTGGGCGCGGGTCCGCCCGTGGAGCGCCACCGCCGCGGCGCCGGCCCCTTGCGCGGCCTGGGCCACCTCGACGCAGTTGATCGCCCCCTCCTCCCAGCCGGCCCGGATCTTGATGGTGACCGGGATGCCCGGGACCGCCGCCACGATCGCCGCCACCGCCGCCGCCACCGCGGCCGGGTCACGGGCCAGCGCCGCGCCCGCGCCGGTGCCGCAGACCTTCTTCACCGGGCAGGCCATGTTGACGTCGATCATCCCGGCGCCGGCCTGCACCGCTGCCTCGGCGCCGCGCGCCAGCGCCGCGGGCTCGGCGGCGAAGATCTGCACCGCGAAGGGGACCTCGGCCGGATCGCGGTCGAGGTAGGCCAGGGTCTGGGCCTTGCCATGGAGCAGGCCGTGGGCGCTCACCATCTCGGTGTAGGCGAAGGAGGCCCCCATCTCCCGGCAGATGGCGCGGAAGGGCCGATCCGACACGCCGGCCAGCGGCGCGAGGAAGAAGCGACCCGGGAAATGGTGAGGACCGATCTGCATTGGGCGGTGACCGGCGGGTACCTAGCACGGGGCTGGCGCCGCCGCGAGTGAGCCGCCGGCCGGCGACGGCCCGTACCCTCGCCCTGACCCGAAGGCGGCGTTGTTTCCCTTGGTCCGATTCCTCCTGTAGAACCGTCCCAGTGCGCCACCACCTGCTCCTCGCCCTGACGCTGCTCGGCCCTGCCGTGGCCGCCGCCGAGCCGATCGCGGCCCCGGCGGCCGCCTCGACCTCCGCGACGCTGACCGCGAGTCATCCGACCGCGACACCGACCGCGACTCCGACCGCGACGCCTCCATTGGCGACGCCGGCTGCGATGCTGACTGCGACCGCGACCGCCGCACAGGCCACGCCACCGAAGGCTGCCCCGACCGAGCCCGAGCCGGTCGCCGACGTGCCCGAGACCGGCCCACAGGGCGAGGAGATCGACCAGGAGTCGGCCGAGCTCGAGGCGGTCCGCGCCGCCGAGCGGGCGGTGCGCGTCCAGGAGGTCCCGGGCCTGGAGTCACGCGCCGCCGAGGCGGTCGAGGGGCTGGGGCTCGCATCGCCGCTGCGCCGGCGGCTCGAGGAGGCGCTCGGCCGCGAGGTGACGGCACCGCAGGGCGAGACCCCCGACCGGATCGCGCTGCTGCCCGAGATCGATCACGGGCTGGAGAAGCTGCAGGCCGAGTACGACATCCCCATCGACGTCAACGAGGCGGTGGTCGGCTACGTCCGCTTCTTCCAGTCGCCGATGGTGCGCCCCCACTACGTGAAGTACCTGGCGCGCGGCCACCGCTACATCCCTCGCTACCAGCAGATCATGCGCGAGGAGGGGGTCCCCGAGGACACCGTCTTCCTGGCCATGATCGAGAGCGGCTTCGCCAACTACGCGGTGAGCCGGGCCAAGGCGGTCGGCCCGTGGCAGTTCATCGCCCCCACCGGCAAGCTCTACGGCCTGAAGCAGGACTTCTGGGTCGACGAGCGGCGAGACCCGGAGAAGGCGGCCCGCGCCGCGGCCCGCTTCCTCAAGGAGCTCCACCAGTCGACCGGCGACTGGCGGCTGGCCTGGGCCGGCTACAACGCCGGGCTCGGGACGGTGAGGCGCGCCCAGGCCCGCGGCTACCCTGACTACTGGTCGATGGCGGCGGCCAAGGGGCGCCGCGCCCTGCGCGCCGAGACCAAGGGCTACGTCCCCAAGCTGATGGCGGCCGCCATCATCGCCCGTCACCCCGAGGACTTCGGCTTCCGCCCCGAGGAGATCGAGCCGGAGCGCTGGCCCGAGTACGAGGAGATCGCCGTCGAGGTGGCGGCGCCGCTGGCGTTGCTGGCGGCGGCCGCCGGCGTCGGCGAGGCCGAGCTGGTCGACCTCAACCCCGAGCTGCGCCGCGCCACCACGCCGCCGCGCCCCTACCGGCTCAAGCTCCCGGCCCGCTCGGGCCCCACCTTCGCCGCCAACTGGCCCTCCATGAAGGCCCGCGTCCCGGTCGCCATCTTCGAGGGGCACGTGGTGCAGCGGGGCGAGACCCTCTCCGGGATCGCCGTCCGCTACGGTGTCGCGCTCGACGGGATCCTGGCCCTCAACCCGCGGCTCAACCCGAGGGCGCTGCGCCCCGGCACCGAGCTGGTGATACCGCGAGTCAACACCAAGGCCATCGCCAGGGCCGCCGCGCCGCCAGCCGCCACCGAGCGCCCGACCCCGGCGACGACCGCGACGCCGGCCTCGACCTCGAACGGGACCACGGCCCCGGCGCCGACGCCGACCGCGGCGCCGGTCACCACCGCCTCGGCGCCGCCGCAGGGCGGGGTCTGGCGCGTCAAGCCGGGCGACACGCTCTGGTCGATCTCGCGCAACATCGGTCTCCCCCTCGGGGAGCTCTGCCGGCTCAACGGCATCGAGAACCCGCGTCACCACCGGCTGCAGGTCGGCGCCACGCTCCGGGTCGCCAGCACCCGCGGCTGACCGGCCCCAAGGGCCCGCGTCCTACCCCAAAAATGGAACGGGCCGCCCGAAGGCGGCCCGTCCTTGCAGCGCGAAGCGAAGACTACTTCTTCGCCGGGGCGGCGGCCGGGGCGGCAGCCGGAGCAGCGGCGGCGGCCGGAGCGGCAGCCTTCTTCTCCTCCTTGGCGGGGGCAGCGGCCTTGGCCGGGGCGGCAGCCGGAGCGGCGGCGGCGGCCGGGGCAGCAGCGGCCTTCTTCTCCTCGGCGAAGGCGGGGGCGACGAAGGCGAAGGCGACGAGGACGGCGAGCAGCTTCTTCATGGGGATGGACCTCAGGGTTGGGGGGCAGTTGCGTGCGACGGCTTGGGGTTACCCCCGCTGGTCCGGCGCGACGGGGAAGCATCCAATCACAACCCGGTAGGGGCTGTCGAGATCTTCCACCGCACGCTTGCTGGGGAGGGACAGGGCCGAGCGGCTTCAGGAGAGCGCGCGGGCCGGGTCGACGCGGGCCGCGGCCGCCGCGGGGGTGAGCGCGCCGACCACCGCCGAGAGGGCCGCCACCGCCACGCTGGCGGCGAGCAGCCAGGCCGGGAAGACCAGGATGGTCTCGGGGCGATAGGGGAAGTCGGGCAGCAGCGCCTGCCAGGCGAGATCGCCGACCAGGCCGAGCCCGCGCCCGGCCACCATGCCGAGCAGGCCGCCGCCCCCGCCGACCAGCAGCGCCTCGAGCAGCACCATGGCCCGGACATCGCGGGCGGTGGCGCCGAGCGCCTGGAGCAGCGCGATCTCGCGGATGCGGGCGGCCACGCTGGCGGCGCGCGAGCGGGCGATGGCCAGCGCCGCCAGCGCGGTCATGAGCAGGGCCAGGGCGGTCAGGGCGCCGGTGGTGATCCCGACCACGGTGCCGACGCGCTCGGCGGTCGCCTGCTCGGTCCGGTCGACGTTGAAGCCCATGCGGCGAGCCGCGGCGGCGATGACCGGCGCGTCGGCAGGGGTCTCGGCCAGCAGCGTCACCTGCCCGTAGCCCGGGTCGGAGCGGTTGTAGAGCCGGTGGAGCCGCTGCACCGTCGCGAGCGGCACCGCCATGGCGTAGAGCGGCACCCGGTCGGAGAGGCCGGCCAGCTTGACCCGGACCTCGAGGACGCGCCGCTCCGACTTGCCCTGGATGATCGAGACGCCGATGCGCAGCGGCAGCTCGATGCCGACCGGGTCGAGACCCGGCGGCAACCCGGGGATGCCCCAGGTCGGGGCGATGGTCTTGTTGTAGATCTCGACCAGCCGGCGCGAGAGCACCACCGGGATGGGGCCGCCGTCGGCCGGATCGGCGAAGGGGACGCCGCGGCGGGTCTCCTCCTCGACCATGGACGGGTCGACGCCGACCACCGGGATCTGCAGCGTCATCCCCTCCGGCCAGGCCGCCTCGAGGCCGCGCGGCGGCTCGGGGGCGGCCACCGGGACCACCAGGTTCTGCCGCGGCCAGGCCGCGAGCACGCCGGGCAACGCCAGGAGGCGCCCGCGGGCCGCCTCGTCGAGCCGGCCACCGCCCAGCAGGCCGCCCAGCGAGAGCTGGGCAGGGATCACCTCGACGAACCGGGCGTCGGCCGGGAACATGCGCCGGGCCGCGTCGCCGACGCCGAGCCCGAGCGCCACGAAGAGGGCCAGCGCCGCCGCCCCCACCGAGGCGGCCGCCGCGTCGACCAGCGCCGCGCCGGGATCGGCGCGCAGGTTGGCCCAGGCCACGGCGAAGAGGGAGCGCCAGGTCACGAGAGCCGCCCTTCACTGAGCGTGAGCACCCGGGAGGCGGAGCGCGAGACCCGCTCCTCGTGCGTCACCACCAGCACCGCGGTCCCCTCGCCGGCCAGCTCGCCGAAGAGCCGGATCACCGCCTCGCCGGTGACGGCGTCGAGGTTGCCGGTCGGCTCGTCGGCCAGCAGCAGCGCCGGCCGGGTCAGGAGGGCGCGGGCGATCGCCACCCGCTGCCGCTCGCCCCCCGAGAGCCGGGCCGGGCGGGCCGTGGCCTTGGCCGCCAGCCCGACCCGCTCCAGCGCCGCCAGGGCGCGCCCCCGCAGCGCCTCGCGCGGCTCGCCGCCGCCCTGCCGCAGCAGCCCCGGCAGCAGCACGTTCTCCAGCGCCGGGAAGGCCGGCACCAGGTTGAAGGACTGGAAGACGAAGCCGATGCTCCGGTTTCGCAGGCTGGCCAGCGCGCCGGGCGAGAGGCCGCGCAGCGACTGGCCGGCCACCACCGCCTCCCCGCCGAAGCCGGCGTCGAGGGCGCCGGCGATCGCCAGCAGCGTCGACTTGCCGGAGCCGGACGCCCCCATCACCGCCACCACCTCCCCCGCGGAGACCGCCAGGTCGACGCCCCGCAGGACCTCGATCTCGCGGCCGTCCTCCACGAAGGAGCGGGTGATGGCGGTCAGCTTGATCACGGCGGCGGCGCCACCGGCTTCCCGAGCTGCAGGTCGAGGGTCAGCTTGATGGCGCCGTCCGGGAGATCGGCCCGCAGCGACAGCGCCGCCCCGGCGCCGAGCGAGCCGGCCAGCTTCTCGGCCACGGAGCGGGCCATCACCCCGTCCGGCCCGGAGCCGAAGGCCGAGGGGGGGAGGGCGCGCAGGCTCTTGACCAGGTTGTCGCCGTGCAGCACCAGGCCGAAGAGCCCCCCGGCCAGCGCCGTGGCGGTGCCGGCCGGCGGCTCGAACCCCTTGTCCCCGCCCTTGAGGCGCGCCAGCAGCGGCGGCAGCCCTCCAGCTGTGCCGGCGGTCAGCGCCACCGTCTTGCCCTGCACCGTCCAGGCGAGCTCGGCCTCGCCGCTCCCCATCCTCCAGCTCCCCTTGCCGGCCGGGGCGCCGAGGAGCGCCATGAGCTGGTCGCAGGCGACGGTGAAGGCGGCCGGGTCCTTCAGCCCGGCCAGCGCCTCGAGGCGGGCCAGCTTGACCGGCTGGTCGAGGCCGCGGCCGCCGACCAGCCCGCCGAGATCGGCGGTGATCACCGGCGTGGCGCCGACGTCGATGGGGGAGACCAGCTGGGCGGCGATGGCGCCGACCGGCTCGATGAGCGGCAGGCCGCGCAGCTCCGACGCCAGCCTCACCGTCGCCGCCGGATCGGCCGAGAGCCGCAGCGCCAGCACGGTCTCGGGGTTGAGCAGCGAGGCCTGGCCCGAGCCGTCGCCGGTCCCGGCCAGCGGCCGCAGCCGGCTCTCCTGCGGGCCGAGCAGCGCCGCCGCCACGAGCCGCACGCCGGTGGCGGTGGCCGAGAGGCCGCCGGCCAGGCCGTCGTTGCGGGGGAGGTCGAGCAGCGCCGGCGAGTCGCGCGGCAGGAAGAGGAGGACCGGGAGGCCGTCGCCGAGGGCGGCCTTGCCGCGCTTCCAGGTCGGGGCCGCGGCCATGGAGACGGTCGGGTCGAGGGCCAGCACCACGCGCAGCACGTCGGGGCCGGAGGGGCCGATGGCGACCAGCAGCGAGCCCTCGGTGGTGACCACCGAGAGCAGGGCCGCCTCGCCGGGGGCGCGCCGCCAGACCGTGAAGCTGCTGCCGCCGGCCGCCTGCTCGCCGCGATCGGCGGCGCCGAGCCGCTCCCTGGCGAGGCGGGTCACCTGGGCCTCGAGCCTGGCGGCGTCGCCGACCGGGACGATGAGCAGGGGCGTACCGGCCTCGCCGGGGCGGACCGCCAGCTCGGCGAAGGCCAGGCCGCGCTTGACGTCGACGCCGGCCCCCTCCAGCGAGGCCGGGTCGAAGGGGTCGAAGGTGAGCTGGGCGCCGAGGCCGGCGCGCACCAGCCCCAGCTCCTCGCCGCCGGGGCGGGCAGCCAGCGCGGCCAGCAGCGTGGCGGCCTGGCGCGAAGCGTCTGCCACCACCGGGATGACCAGGGCGCCGGCGTGGGTGGCCGGGATGAAGCGCTCCGGGGGCGGCTGGACGCGGGGGGCGCCGCAGCGGGCACAGCCGGAGAGGAGGGCGAGGACGACGAGGGCGGGGGTCAGGAGGGAGCGGCGCACGGACCGCTTTTATCATGGTAAGTGGTCGCCCGATGATCTCCACCGGCACCGACCAGGCCCCACTCGCGGTCGATCGCTTCCCCGACTGGAAGGCCCGCTTCGGCGAGCGGGCGGCGCGGCTCGAGCTGGAGATCGGCTGCGGCCACGGCGGCTACGCGGTCGCCTTCGGGGCGGCCCGGCCCGACCGGGCGCTGGTCGGCATCGAGCAGCGCAAGAAGTTCGCCGCGCTGGTGGCCGAGAAGGTGGAGCGGCGCGGCCTCGATAACGTGCTGGTGCTCTGCGGGGACGGGCGGCTCATGGCGCCGCGGCTCTTCGCCGCCGGCTCGCTCAGAGCCATCCACGTCCACTTCCCCGACCCCTGGTGGAAGCGGCGCCACGCCGAGCGGCGGCTGGTCGACGACCGGATGTCGACGCTGCTCCTGCGGCTGCTCACGCCGGGCGGCCTGCTCGACTTCCGCACCGACGTGGAGCGGTACGCGCTCGACGCCGTGAAGCGGCTCGAGGAGGTCGGCTTCGAGAACGAGGCCGGCCCGGGCGGCTTCTGCGAGGCGCCGCCCGACGAGCTCCCCTCGACGCGCGAGAAGCGCTACCTGCAGACCGGCCAGCGGGTCTGGCGGCTGCGGCTGCGGGCGGCGGCGGGCGCGGCCGGCCCGGATGAGGGGCAGGCCCAGCAGCGTACTTGACATGAGCCCGGCCGGGCGAAGAGAGTCGCGGAGCCGGGGAGTTCTCCCCGCCCGTTCGAGCAGTGGAGCCAGGGGGCCGAGCCCGGCCCTCATCAGGACGAGCACTTCACCGGGGGATCCATGGCATCGAGAAGAATGCTTCAGCTCGCCCTGGTGGCGGGCCTCGCGTTGATCATGGCCTGCGGCGGCGCCGGCGGGGGCGGCAACAACCTGCCGTTGACTCCGGCCCGGAGCCTGGCGGGAACCTGGAAGACCTCCATCCCGGTGCGGGTGACCTTCCAGACGGATTTCTGCAATTTCGGCATCCTGGAAGACGTGCTCTGGCAGCCCTGGGCCGTCACCTTCGTCATCACGCCTGGAGCTGGCGACAACGATGTGCGCGTCGAGATGTCCTTCCAGGCGGGCAGCTTCACGCCGATCGCGCACAGCTGCTCCAGCTCGGGCGCCTTCGCTGAGCCTTCGCCCATCTCCCTGACAGGGACCATCAGCTCGACCAACCTGGTGCTGCGCAAGGGGGTGGATCAGGTCGGCAACTTCAACTTCACCACCAGCATCCTGACCGGGACCTTCGACTACCTCTATCGCGGCGCGTATGACCAGCGGGAGTACACGGCGCCGAACGCCCTGATCCTGCTGAAGCAGTGAGCGTCGCCAGGGTCTCCAGGTCTCGCGGCTCCGCCGGCTCGCGGCCCGTCTACTGGGCGTAGGCGAGGTTGTTGAGGCGTACGGTCGCGCTGGCGGAGGTCCCCGGTGGGGGCGTCACCGAGGCGAACAGCGAGGTCAGGTTGACGTTCTTCGCGCGAACCACCGGCGCCGCCACGACCATGTGCGGATCGGAGGTCGTGGTGGGATCAACGACGACGGGGGTGGCGTCATCGAGCTGGTAGGTCATGGTGTGGGCCACCGGATCCCAGGTGATGGCCAGGGTGTGCGTCGTGCCGAGCCCCAGCGGGTGGCCGGGGCTGACGTTCAGGGCATTGCCGATCGAACTCGAGATGAAGCTGTAGGACGAGGCGCCGCTGCCCCGACTGACCTGGAAGGTCGCCCCGGCGCTGGTCAGCACGATCATCCCGCCGACATCTCCGACGCCGCTGTACGGCTGGTTGATGCTGGGTGCGGTCCCGGTCGGCGTCCCGTCGTTGTAGAAGGAGCGCCAGAGCCGGAACGCGCCTGCCCCCGGGCTGCTCTCGGAGACGATGGTCGCGTCCACCTTGATCTGCGTGGCGCCGGCCGGGAAGCTGCTCGGGCCCACGCCCGCTGCGCTGTATCCCGTCGACCCTGCAGGGCCGGTCGCGCTCGGCGTCAGCTCCAGCGCGCCTGCGACCAGGGCGGACGTGGCCTCCCCGCTGGTCCACTTGGAAAGGTCGATCGCGGTGCCACCGAAGGCGTCGTAGAGGGTCGCGACATTGCCGTTGAGGCCGCGGTAGACGTCGTCGAACAGCCCGAGGATCGTCCCGCTCCCGCCGCCCGTCGCACCGGTATCGAACGCCCGGGTGAGGAGGCTCGCGGAGTAGAAGTCGGCGACAGGATCCAGGCCTTGGTCGGTGAACATGGCCCGGGCGTCTGCCGTCCCGGTGCCGGTGAGCCCCGCGCCGGACACGGTGTAGGTGAACACCCCGCTCGTCTCGTCGAAGGACAGGAGGAAGGTGTACGGCGTCCCGGGGCTCGCCGCCTGGTCGACCGGCAGCGTCCCGTTCGCGTAGGCGATGTTGGTCGAGCCGTCGGTCGTGGAACAGGACGGGCTGGTACAGCGGTAGAGACTGCGAAAGAGCCGCAGGCCGGTGCCGGTGTCCCTCAGGCCGAACTCGACCCGCACGGCCTTGGCCAGGGCGCCGGGATAGGAGAGCCGATTGGCCACGGGCTGGTACAGGAGCGCGATCGCCGCCATGACCGAGGTGGCCCCGGTGCGCGCGACCGCGGGCGCCGCCGGGACGGTGATCGTCGCTTGCCAGGAGGTCACCCGGCTGGTCGCGCTTCCGGTCCAGGAGAGCGCGCTGCTCGGCCGGACGCCTCGAATGGAGTCGGGCTCCAGGTCGGCGGCGATCACCTGGATGGCCAGCGCGCCACCCTGGATCTTCCGGCTCTGGAGCGGGGAGGTGTAGAGGGCGCCGTCGAGGGTGGGGCCGCTCATGGTGTCGTAGATGCCGCTGGGGATGCTGGCGGCCGTGAAGTCCTGGCCCGCGACGTCGGCGCCGTTCAGGGCCAAGGCGCCGGGCCTGGCGGGTGAGAAGGCGTAGCCTGGCCAGCTGGGCAAGATCGAGTAGGTTCCGTTGCCGAGCCCGCTGAAGCTGTACCTGCCAGAGGCATCGGTCCTGGTCGTGGCGGTACTTGCGCCCGAGAGCGAGACCTTGACCCCCGCGGCGATCGCGCCGCCTACGGTGCCGGAGATCGAGAGGGTCGCCGGGTGCGTACCCCCGCCACCTTCGCCGCCGCCGCAGCCCGCCAGCGCGAGCCCGAAGGCAAGAACCGCAAGCACGAGCCCGCGAGTCGCAGTCACCATTCGCCGCCTCCTCCGGTGCAGGCCACCAGCCTACGCACAGTAGAGCGGCCGTCGTCTTGACCAGCATCACGCGAGCGAGTCCCGTGACTGCCGGGGTGCGCGTCCCCCCGTCCGCATGGCGTGGGAGGGGATCCCGGCGCACGCATTCGAGCTTGCCGGTACCGAGGCGCTGCCCCGGTGGCGTCCCCGCCGCGCCTCTGTTATCTCCAGAGCCCCCCGCCTCCTCCCGGCCGGGCCCAAAAAACGCCATGAAGACCCTCTCCGCCGCCCAGATCCGCGAAGCCTTCCTCCGCTTCTTCGAGGAGCGCGGCCACCGCCGCGTCACCTCCTCGGCCCTCGTCCCCCAGAACGACCCGACCCTGCTCTTCACCAACTCCGGCATGGTCCAGTTCAAGGACGTCTTCACCGGCCGCGAGAAGCGCGACTACACCCGCGCCACCACCGCCCAGAAGTGCGTCCGCGCCGGCGGCAAGCACAACGACCTCGAGAACGTCGGCTTCACGGCCCGTCACCACACCTTCTTCGAGATGCTCGGCAACTTCTCCTTCGGCGACTACTTCAAGAAGGACGCGGTGGCCTGGGGCTGGGAGTTCGTCACCAGCGAGCAGTGGCTCGGCCTCGACAAGTCCCGGCTGGCCGCCACCGTCTTCAACGGCGAGGGGGGGCTGCCCTGGGACGAGGAGGCTCATCACCTCTGGAAGGCGCAGGGGGTGCCGGTCGAGCGCATCTACAAGCTCGGCGCCAAGGACAACTTCTGGGCCATGGGCGACACCGGCCCCTGCGGCCCCTGCTCGGAGCTCCACTACTTCCAGGGCAACGACGTCGCCTGCGCCGAGGAGAAGGCCGGCAAGCCCTGCCAGGGCGTGGCCTGCGACTGCGATCGCTGGCTGGAGATCTGGAACCTGGTCTTCATGCAGTTCGAGCGCGGCGGCGACGGCAAGCTCACCCCGCTCCCCAAGCCCTCCATCGACACCGGCGCCGGCCTCGAGCGCATGGCCTCGGTCTCGCAGGGGAAGCGCTCCAACTACGACACCGACCTCTTCCGCAACCTGATCGCCGCCATCGAGGCGGTGGCCGGCAAGAGGTACGGCGCCACCGACGCCCCGGACGACGTCTCGATGCGCGTCATCGCCGACCACGCCCGGGCCACCACCTTCCTGGTGGGCGACGGCGTGCTCCCCAGCAACGAGGGGCGCGGCCACGTGCTCCGCCGCATCATGCGGCGCGCCATCCGCCACGGGAAGCGGCTCGGCCTGGAGAAGCCCTTCCTGGCCGGGATCTGCGGCGCGGTCCTGAAGGAGATGGGGGCGGCCTACCCGGAGACGGCCGCCAACGAGCCCTTCATCCGCAAGGTGACGCAGCAGGAGGAGGAGAGCTTCCGGCGCACCCTCGACAAGGGGCTGCTCATCCTCGAGGAGGAGATGAGCCGGCTGGCCAGGAGCGGCGGCACGGTGGTCGACGGCGCCGTCGCCTTCCAGCTCTCCGACACCTACGGCTTCCCCATGGACCTGACCCGGGTCATCGTCAGCGAGGGCGGACTCTCGGTCGACGAGGCCGGGTTCGAGCGCCACCTCGAGCAGCAGCGGGCCCGTGGCGAGTGGAAGGGCTCGGGCGAGACCGCGGTCGGCGACCTGCACAAGGCGATCGCCGCCGAGCTCGGGGCCACCCGCTTCGTCGGCTACGAGGACGAGGCGACCAGCTCCGAGATCATCGCCCTGGTGGTCAAGGGGGCGCGCGCCAGCAAGGCGGTGCGCGGCGACCGCGTCGAGGTGATCACCGCGGTGACGCCGTTCTACGGCGAGTCGGGTGGCCAGCTCGGCGACGCCGGCATGCTGGCCGGGCCGGGCGGCACCGTGAAGGTGGAGGACGCCCACCGGCCGGTGCCCGGGCTGGTGACCCACCTCGGCCTGGTGGCCGAGGGTGCGCTGCAGGTCGGCGACAAGGTCGAGCTGACGGTCGACCGGGCCCGGCGGGACCTGATCCGCGCCAACCACTCGGCCACCCACCTGCTCCACCTCGCCCTGCGCGAGACCCTCGGCGAGCACGTCAAGCAGGCCGGTTCGGTGGTCGGCCCCGACGCGCTGCGCTTCGACTTCGCCCACTTCGGTGCCCTCACCGGCGAGGAGCTCCACCGGGTGGAGCGGCGGGTCAACGAGCTGGTCCGGCAGAACGCCGCTGGCCAGACCGCCGAGCTGGCCATCGAGGACGCCCGCAAGACCGGGGCGATGATGATCTTCGGCGAGAAGTACGGCGAGACGGTGCGGGTGGTGACGCTCGGACCGTCGAAGGAGCTCTGCGGCGGCACCCACGTGCGCCGCACCGGCGACATCGCCTTCTTCAAGATCGCCAGCGAGGAGTCGATCGCCGCCGGGGTGCGCCGCATCGTGGCCCACACTGGGCCCAGGGCGGTCGAGCTGTCGCAGAAGATCGAGGACGAGCTGAAGCGGGCCGCCGCGCTCTTCAAGGCCGGCACCTTCGAGGTGGCGGCCAAGGTCGAGGCGGCCCAGCGGCGCGCCCGCGACCTGGAGAAGGCGCTCGAGGAGGCCGGCGGCAAGCTGGCGGCGGCCCAGTCGGGCGATCTCGCGGCGCAGGCGGTGGCGGTCGGGGCCGCGAGGATCCTGGCGGTCAAGGTGCAGGGCGACGCCAGGGCGCTGCGCGAGCTGGCCGACAAGCTGCGCGACAAGCTCGGCAGCGGCGTGGTGGCGCTCGGCGCCGAGGTCGACGGCAAGGCGGTGCTGCTGGTGGCCGTCACCCGCGACCTGACCGGCAAGGTGAAGGCCGGCGAGCTCGTCAAGGAGGCGGCCAGGCTGGTGGGCGGCGCGGGCGGCGGCAAGCCCGACCTGGCCCAGGCAGGCGGCGCCGATCCCTCCGGCCTCGAGGCGGCGCTCGAGAAGATCAAGGCGATGGCCAGCGCCGCGCTCGCCTAGCAGCACGCCGCGCGTCCGCTGCAGCGGCGGCGCGCCGCCGGGGAGGGCGTTGACCGGCGCTGCGGCCGGTGCCTACATTTCCGCGCGTCGATGCCCGCCGCCCGCGCCGCCACCAGGCAGAGCACCCGCGACCTCCCGGTCGTCGATCTCTGCGCCGCCCGCGAGGCCCGCCGGCTCCGCGAGTTCCAGGCCCGCACCCGCGCCGTCGACGAGCTCAACCGCAAGGCCCTGGCCCGGCTCTACCAGACCGGCCTCGTCTACACGCGCCAGGGGGCGCGGCTGGGGCGCGACCTGCTGCTGGCGCACCAGCACCTGCTGCGCGTCGGCGACCTGCTGATCCGGATCGGCGAGCTGGCCGGCCCCGCCGCCGTCCGCGACGCCGAGGCCTTCTACGACGAGGCCCGCGACCTGCTGGCCCGCACCACCAAGCTGACCAGCCGCACCGGGCTGGTCTTCGCGCGCGGCCGCTAGGGCTCCTCGACCCGCCGCGGGTGCGCGCTGGAGCGCGGGGTCCCACGTGCCCCGCTCCAGATGACCTGGCCCCGGCTCCCGGCGTGAGCGCATGATGGGGGACGGCGCGGGGCCGCTTCATCCATCCGGCGGCCGGGCGCGCCGAGGAGGCGTGGCCATGTCCAGTCCGAACAGGATGCCAAGGCACATCGTCTGGCTCTCGCTGGGGGCGCTGGCTTCGTTCGTCGGGAGCGTGTTGACCTTCGCCGGGATCGGCGCGGTCGCCAGCGCGGGCCCTGGACTGCCCGACACCGGGGTCAACGCGCTCGGGGTCTACTTCCTGGTGATCGCGCTCGCCCTGGGCGGGCTGGTCCTGGCCGCCATGGCTGGCAAGGAGCTGCTCGACTTCCGACGCCAGCTCCGCGTGCGCTGACGCTGCGCGGCTGCTGGTCGGCGCGGTCGCCGGGTCGCCCCGTGGCGCGGCCAGGGCGAGCCAGGGCGCCGCCAGCGACAGCGACAGGCAGGTGGAGAGGAGCAGCCGGGAGAGCTTCTTGGTCGGGGTCTTCATGACCTCCTCCTTGAAGTGCCGACGAGGGACCCGGCCGGTTCTGATCCCGGTTCGTGCCATCATGCCGGCATGCACGGCCGCCTCCTCGAGCTCGAGCTCGACTCGTCCGCCCTCGCCGGCAACCCGCTCGGCGACCCGACCCGCCGCCCCCTCTTCGCCTGGCTGCCGCCCGGGCACGCCGACGGCGCCGGGCTGCCGGCCGTCTACTTCCTCCACGGCTTCACCGGCAGCGGCCGCGGCTGGCTCAACGTCTCGCCCTGGAGCCCGACCGTGCCGGAGCGGCTCGAGGCATTGGTCGCGGCCGGCGAGGTGCCGCCGCTGGTCGGGGTCTTCGTCGACGGCTGGACGGCGCTGGGCGGCAGCCAGTGGATCAACTCGTCGGCCATCGGCCGGTACCAGGACTACCTGGCCGACGACGTGGTCGGCTTCGTGGAGCGGACGCTCGGCACCCGGCCCGGGCCCGAGGCCCGGGCGCTGGTCGGAAAGAGCTCGGGCGGCTACGGCGTCCTGCGGATGGGGCGCGACCGGCCCGAGGTCTTCGCCCACCTCGCCTGCCACGCCGGCGACGCCGGCTTCGACTGGTGCTACGGCCCCGACCTGCCCAAGGCGGCCGCGGCGCTGCTGGCGGCGGGCGGCGATCCGGCGGCATGGCTGGCGGCCGCGGTGGTGCGGGCCCGCGAGACCAGGCTGGCCGGTGGCGACCACCCGGTGCTCAACGTGCTGGCCATGGCGGCGGCCTACTCGCCCGACCCGGCCGCGCCGCTCGGCGCGGCGCTCCCCTTCGAGCTGCCGAGCGGCCGGCTGCGCCCGGAGGTCTGGGCGCGCTGGCTGGAGGCCGACCCGGTCCGGTTCGTGCCCCGCTCGCTCGAGGCCTTCCGCCGGCTCGCCACCCTCTTCATCGACTGTGGCAGCCGCGACGAGTATCACCTGCGCTGGGGGGCGCGGCAGGTGGTCGAGGCGCTGCGCGCCGGCGGCGTCGCCGTGGAGCACGAGGAGTTCGAGGACGGCCACACGGGCATCAACTACCGATACGATCGGTCGCTGCGGCTGCTCGGCGCGCGGCTAGAGCGCATCCCATGACCCCCAGCCTGCTGCGGCGAACGATGCCGGCATTCGCGGGGCAGCCTCCTCCCTGCGCTGCTCAGCGGGCCACCAGCACGCTTCCGCTGCTCGGTCGTCGGGTGCCCCGCTCGGTGCTCGGCCTCGCTCGCCTCGCGACGGCCGGGGGTTACGAGATGCGCTCTGGCGGGCGGTTGACCCCTCCGAGTGTCCCGGTGGCAGAACCCTTCTGAATGTCCCGGTCGCAGCGCGGCAGACTTCGGATATAAGGACCGTACATCCGCACAGGAGCCTTCACATGCGTCGTCTTGCCATGACCGTCCTCGCCGCCTCGCTGCTGACCGCAACGCCCGCCCTGGCCCAGGGGCAGGCCGCCTCCGGCGGCCACCACGAGAAGTCGCTGGTCGGCTGGGGCATCCTCGGCTGGGGCAGCGCCATCGGCGTGGGCGCCACCCTCCAGCTGCCGCTGGTGCCGCAGGGGCTGATCCGCGACCCGGGCTTCAGGCTGCGCGACAGCATCGATCTCGACGTCGGCGTCGACTACCTGAGCTACTGGAACACCTACCGCTCGGGCCCGTACTACTACGACGTCAGCGAGTTCAACCTGCACGCTGGCCTGCTCTGGAACTTCTGGCTGACCCCGCAGGTTGCGGTCTACCCGAAGGCCGGGCTGGGCTACTCCTTCGCCCGCTACAACTATTCGGCCGGCTGGCCCCAGGGGTACGACCGCCGCAGCTACGGCGGCCTCTACCCGGAGCTGGCGGTCGGCGCACAGCTCAAGCTGGCCGGCAGCGTCTCGCTGCGCGGCGAGCTCGGCTGGTCCGGGCTCAAGCTCGGCGTCGGCTTCGCCTTCTAGGAGCTAGCGCTCCTCGCGCCCGCCGTTCCTGCGCAGGAAGGCCGGGATGTCGAACTGGTCGTCGTCGCCCGGCTGGTAGCCGCGGCCGCCGGCCCGGACGGTGGCCGGTGACGTGGCCGGGCGGCGCTGCACCACCGGCTGCTCGGCCGGGCGGGGGGCGGCCGGCGCCGGCGGCGGCGGCGGAGCGACGCGGGCCTGGGTGGTGAGCGGCACGGTCAGCTGCACGGCCCGCTGCGGCGGCCGCTTCTCGCGGGCCCGGTCGAAGCCGGTGGCGATCACGGTGATCACCACCTCGTCGCCGAGCCGCTCGTCGATGACCGAGCCGAAGATGATGTTGGCGTCCTCGTCGGCGGCGGCGTGGGCCATGGAGATGGCCTCGTCGACCTCGTGGAGCGTCAGCCCGGAGCCGCCGGTGATGTTGACGAGCAGGCCGGTGGCGCCGTCGAGGGTGACGTCTTCGAGCAGCGGGGAGCTGATGGCGGCCTGCATGGCCTCGACGGCGCGGCGTGGACCGGCGGCCCGCCCCGTCCCCATCAGCGCCATGCCCTGGGCCGCCATGATGGTGCGGACGTCGGCGAAGTCGACGTTGACGATGCCGTGCACGGTGATCAGGTCGGAGATGCCCTTGACGGCGTTGAGCAGCACCTCGTCTGCCCGCTTGAAGGCGTCGGCCATCGACATGTTCTCGCCAGCCACCGAGAGCAGCCGCTGGTTGGGGATGACGATCAGGGTGTCGACGGCGGCGCGCAGCTCCTCCAGCCCCTGCTCGGCGTGGAGGCGGCGCTTCTTGCCCTCGAAGTTGAAGGGCTTGGTGACCACGCCCACGGTGAGGGCGCCGGTGTTCTTGGCGATGTCGGCCACCACCGGGGCCGCCCCGGTGCCGGTGCCGCCGCCCATGCCGGCGGCCACGAAGACCATGTCGGCGCCGGCCAGGGCCGCCTTCACCTCCTCGACGCTCTCCAGCGCGGCGTCACGCCCCACCTCGGGCCGGGCCCCGGCGCCCAGCCCGCGCGAGGCGGTCTTGCCGAGCTGCAGCTTGACCAGGGCGCGGTTGGCCGAGAGCGCCTGCAGGTCGGTGTTGGCGGCGATGAACTCCACGCCCTCGAGCCGCCCCGCCACCATGGTGTTGATGGCGTTGCCGCCGCCGCCGCCCACGCCGATGACCTTGATCTTCGCCCCGTACGACCCGTCCGACCCGTCCGTGTACTCGATCATGTGCCGGTCCCCCTGGGCTAGAAGATCTCGCCGAGCCAAAGCTTCATCCGGTCCTTCACCTTCCGGTAGACGTTCTCCTCCCGGATCTTGAAGTACGGGCTGCCGGCCCGCTGCCGCGCGCCGTAGATCACCAGGCCGACCGCGGTGGCGTACATGGGGCTCTTGACGACGTCGACCAGCCCGCCGATGTGGCGTGGCATGCCGCGGCGCACCGGCATCCCCAGCACCTCCTCGGCCATCTCCGGCATCCCCTCCAGCAGCGTCGAGCCGCCGGTGATGACCACCCCGGAGGCCAGCAGCTCCTCCATGCCGGCCTTCTGGATCTCGTGCTGCACCAGCATGAAGATCTCCTCGACGCGCGGCTCGATGATCTCGGCGAGGATGTGGCGCGAGAGGATGCGGGGGGCGCCGCCGCCGACGCTGGGGACCTCGATGGTCTCCCCGCCGTCGACCTTCTTGGCGTTGGCGTGGCCGTACTGCTTCTTGATGCGCTCGGCCTCGTGGGTCGGGGTGCGCAGCCCGATGGCCACGTCGTTGGTGAGGTGGTTGCCGCCCAGCGAGATGACGGCGGTGTGGCGGATGGAGCCGTCGTGGAAGATGGCGATGTCGGTGGTGCCGCCGCCGATGTCGACGAGGCAGACCCCGAGCTCCTTCTCGTCCTCGCAGAGGGTGGCCAGCGAGGAGGCCAGCGGCTGCAGCACGATGTCGGAGACGTTGAGCCCGGTGCGCTGGGCGCACTTGACGATGTTCTGCGCCGAGGAGACGGCGCCGGTGACGATGAGCGCCTTGGCCTCGAGCCGCACGCCGCTCATGCCGATGGGGTCCTTGATGCCGTCCTGGTCGTCGACCACGAACTCCTGGGGGAGCACGTGGATCACCTCGCGGTCGAGGGGGATGGCCACCGCCTTGGCCTGCTCGATGACCCGTTCGACGTCCCGGGGCCGGACCTCCTTGTCCTTGACGGCCACCACGCCGTGGGAGGGGAAGGCCTTGATGTGGCCGCCGGCGATCCCGGTGTAGACCGTCGAGATCTCGCACCCGGCCATGTGCTCGGCCTCCTCGATGGCCCGCTTGATCGAGGCGACGGTGGCGTCGATGTTGACGACCACCCCCTTGCGCAGCCCCTTCGACGGGTGGGTGCCGATGCCGATGATGTCGATGCCCTCGTCGGTGATCTCACCGACGATGGCGCAGATCTTGGTCGTGCCGATGTCCAGGCCGACCAGGACGTCTCCGCTCTTGGCCATGTGTGCTTCCTCCTGGCGGAAGGCGCGCCGCGCCCACGCCGATTCGCTGCGTCAGGGCCCTCTCGGGCCCCGCCCATCCACCACGCCCGTCCGCCCCTTGACCCGCACCGCCACCCAGTCCGGGTGGCGCCGGTTGTCGAGGTGGATCACCTCGCCCTGCACGCCGTCCGTCTCCAGCCGAGCCAGCAACACCTCGAGTCGCTCCAGCTTGCGCGGCAGGTCTCCCTGCCCGAGCCGGATCTCGATTCCCTCTTCTCCTGCGTAGATCGTGGTCCCCAGCACCGGGTCGAGGTGAACCTCGGAGACCGCGGCGCGGCGATCGAGCCCCGTCTCGCGCCAGCGCCCCAGCAGGCCGAGCGCGCTGCGCAGCCGCGCCTCCTCGCCGCCGTCGTCGCGGCGAGCCTCGAAGGCCTCGCGCGTGAGGCCGGTCACGATGGGCAGGTCGAGCCCGTCGCCCGGGGCGGCCCGCTTGAAGACCCGGCCCGAGGTGTCGACCAGGTAGAGGCCGTCCAGGTCGACCAGCGCCACCGCCTGCCGCTCGGTCACCACCACGTCGAGCGCGGGGGGCCAGCGGCGGTGGATCTCGACGGTGGCCACCCAGGGGTTGCGGCGCAGGGCCAGGCCCATGACCTCGGTGTCGGAGAGGAGCAGGTGGTCGCCGGGCCGGAGCGGGGAGAGCTCGGCCAGCGCGGCGGCGGTGACCTGGCCCAGGCCTTCGTAGCGGATCTCGCCGATTCGCAGCAGGTCGCCGCGGACGCCGTGCTCCCAGGTGGCCCAGCCGGCGCCGGCGATGGCGGCCAGGGTGAGCACGGTGGGGAGCAGGAGCGCGACGGCGCGGCGGAGACGGCGTGCCGTCTCTCCTGGCTGCTTCGCTGCCGTCCGTCGGTTTCGACCCCGCGCCACCCGCCGCTCCCGTCCCGGAGTCGAGCCGCGCTGCCGGCCGCTTCCGGGCGCTATCGCCCAAGGGGCACCTTGCCGCAGAACCCCGCCCTGTAAAGTTTTCGCCTCACTCCCGGCCCGCGCCGCGGCCGGCGGTCGCGGTGAGCACCAGGCCCCCCCGGCGGTGGCGCGGCGAGTCGCCGCCCCCAAGGTTTCTTGACGGCCGGCGCTGGCCGGGCCAAGACGTTGCGATATCGGGCGCATTCGACGCGCCCGCAGTCCAGTCACGGAGCCAACCGACATGCGCCTGCTCGCCGCCATCCCCGCCGCACTCGCCCTGCTCATGCTGGCTGCGGCCCCCACGGGGGCCGGCGAGAGCCGGCTTGCCCCGCTCCCCAAGGACCAGGCCACCGTGGTCCACGGCCCCTACGAGCAGGGCGCCTGCGACACCTGCCACGAGCGGGCCGACCCCAAGGACCCGGGCACCGCCAAGGTGACCAACGAGACCTGCCTCTCCTGCCACGACGAGTTCTCGGGCAAGGCCCCGGTCAAGCTCGGCAAGGGCAAGTCGCACCCGGCGGGGAAGGGCAACTGCACCGGCTGCCACAACCCGCACAACGCCAAGAAGCGAAAGCTGCTGCTGTAAGGGGTACTGTAGGTGCTGCAATCAGGTCCACCGACCCGGGGGGTGGGGCAAAATCCCCAGATGCTCCGGTGGTTTTCTGGAGGTCGGTTGTCTTTCGTCAAGGTTCCAGATGTTTCCCGTCGTAGGATTCGCGCTACGCGGACCAACCAGGGAGGGGGGAGCCTGGATCGCGTGTGTCGCCCCTCCGGAACGGACTCGATGATGATGCGGCCCAAGCGCACTAGGTGGCTCCTCCTGCTGGCGGCGCTGGTCGTCGCCGGCCCGGCCTCGGCCGCGCCGATCAAGACCGAGGTGAACAAGAAGGCGACTCGCCGTGGCTTCGCGGTGGCGCCGCTCCCTCCCGGACCGAACGTGAAGTGGTCCCACGGGCCCTTCGAGGCCGGCGACTGCTCCATCTGCCACGACCGGAACGACCGGGCCAACCCGGGCCCCATCTCGCTCGGCATCAACGAGACCTGCTACGGCTGCCACGAAGAGTTCCAGGCCATCATGGCCCGCAAGTTCAAGCACGTGCCGGCCGTGGAGACCTGCACCAACTGCCACAACCCGCACAACTCGACCGAGCGCAAGCTGCTGGGCGCCGAGATGGTCGAGATGTGCGTCAACTGCCACAAGGGCATCAAGGACCAGATCGTCAACGCCAAGGTCCGGCACGACGCCATCACCAAGGGCGAGAAGTGCTCCAACTGCCACAACCCGCACGCCGCCAACATCGAGAAGCTGCTGATCCAGCTCCCCTTCGACCTGTGCGTCAACTGCCACTCCAAGGACGGCATGGTCGCGGGCGACGGCAAGCCCATGACCAACTACAAGGCCTGGCTGACCGACAACAAGGTCTGGCACGAGCCGGTCAAGGCCAAGGACTGCTCGGCCTGCCACCGGACCCACGGCGGCAACAACTTCCGGCTGCTGGTGGCGCCGTACCCGTCGGCCTTCTACGCGCCTTACGAGAACAAGGCCTACGCGCTCTGCTACGGCTGCCACAACGACAAGGTGGTCTCGGTCCCCGAGACCACCACCTTGACCGGCTTCCGTGATGGCTCGCGCAACCTGCACTACGTCCACGTGCACAAGGAGCGCGGCCGGACCTGCCGCGCCTGCCACGAGGTCCACGCCTCCAAGCAGGACCACCACATCCGCGAGGGCGTCCCCTACGGCCCCAAGGGCTGGGTGCTCAAGATCAACTACACGCGGCTGCCCAACGGCGGGTCGTGCGCCAAGACCTGCCACGAGACCAAGGCCTACAACAACAAGACGCTCACCAGCTCTGCGCCGAAGTAGGACCCCGTGTCGACGGCGCACCGGTTCTTCGCCTGGTGGACGGCCGGGGTCCTGGCGGCCGTGGGGTTCCCGCTGTCGGGGCGCGCCTTCTCCGGCGCCGCCATCGGCGATCGGCTGGAGAACCCCCGCCTCAAGAGGGTGGGCGGCGGCGCCGCGGAGCTGCTCTCCCGCACCAGCGCCGTCAACCTCTTCGTCTTCGTCCGGCCCGAGCAGGACCGCTCGCTCGAGGTGCTCAAGACCCTCTCCCGGATCCAGCTGGAGTTCGCGTCGAGGCCGGTGCGGATGGTGGCGGTGGTCTCGGACACCTGGCCCGAGGAGGCCGTCGGGGCCCTGGCTGCCGAGGCCGGCTTCACCGCGCCGGTGCTGGTCGACGCCGGGGACGCCCTCTACGGCGCGCTCGGTGTCCGGCTCCACCCGGTGATCGGCCTGGCCGACGCGCAGCTGCGGCTGGCCGCCTACGAGCCCTACCGGCGCATCAACTTCGGCGAGATCGTCCGCGGGCGGATCCGGGTCATGCTGGGCGACGCCACCGCGGCCGAGATGGCGAAGGTGCTGGCCCCCGAGAAGGCCACCACCGGCTCTCCCGAGGCCGAGGCGCGGCGCCACTTCAACCTGGCCCGCATGCTCTGGACTCGCAAGAACGCCGGGAAGGCGCTCGAGTCGGTGGGTCGCAGCCTGGCGGTCCTCCCCTCCGCGCCGGCCTGGGCGCTGCAGGGGGAGATCCTCGCCGCCGGCGGCGACTGCAAGGCCGCCACGCCCCTCTTCGAGCGGGCCTTGAAGATCGATCCCACCCAGGCCGTCGCCATCCAGGGGCTGAAGGGCTGCGCCCTGGCGCGGCCCGCCACATCACCATGAGGTCAAACATGCGTCGCAGCGTCGTCGTCACCATTTTCGCCGCCCTGCTCGGACTGGCCGCGGCCCCATTCGTGGCCCACGCCCACGCCGACGTCGGCACCCAGGTGAACCAGGTCGAGCTGAAGGCGGCCAGCGGGGAGAAGGTCCGGATCATCGACGCCAAGGCCAGGGTGACGGTGCTGGTCTTCGTGCGGTCGGGTCAGGACCGCTCGATCGACGCCCTCAAGGCCATGGCTCGCTGCGAGAAGGACCTGGCCGGCAAGCCGGTCCGCTTCGTCGGCGTGGTCCCGCCCGACACCACCGCCGAGGAGGCCAAGGCGTTGGCCACCGCCAGCGGGGTGAGGATGCCCCTGGTCTTCGACGTCGGGGACGCCCTCTACAACCACCTCGCCGTCCGGCTCCACCCGGTCATCTTCCTGCTCGACGCCAAGGCCAAGGTGGCCGACTTCGAGCAGTACCGGCAGATCGACTACTGCGAGGTGGTGACCGCCCACATCCGCTTCCTGCTCGGCGAACTCGACCAGGCCGCCCTCGACCTCATCGAGGCTCCGCCCAAGGGCTCGATGCCCGGCGCCGACCCCAGGGACGTCTCCAACCGCGACGTCAACCTCGGCCGCAAGCAGCTGCAGATCAAGCAGTTCGACAAGGCGTCGGCCAGCGCCAACAAGGCCCTCGCCATGGCCCCCAACGCCGGGGCCTTCGCGCTGCTCGGGGAGATCGCCGCGGCCAAGGGCGACTGCACCAGCGCGGTCCGGCACTTCGACCAGGCGCTCAAGCTCGATCCGGCCGAGAAGCACGCCCTCGCCGGCAAGCAGGGCTGCGGCAAGAAGTAGAGAAGTGGATGGCCGGATGTAGGGCGATGTGGCACCGGGCGGGCCGGGATCTGGCAGGGGCCAGCGATTTTTCTCACCATCGCGTCCCTTGGGGTGCGAACATTCGCCGCGCCATGCACGCCACGCTCCGCCTCGCCGTCGTCTCGACCATGCTGGTCCTGGTGGCGCCACTCGCCGCTCACGCCCACGCCGAGGTCGGCACCGTGGTCGAGAACGTCGAGCTGCGGACCATCAACGGAGGCAAGGAGCGGCTGCTCTCGAACAAGGCCAAGGCCAACATCATCGTCTTCTTCCGCACCGGACAGGAACGCTCGGTCGACGCCCTGAAGATGCTGGCCACCTGCGAGAAGGAGCTGCTCGGCAAGCCGGTCCACTGGGTCGGGCTGGTCTCGTCGAGCGAGGCGCCGGCCGACGTGCAGGCGCTCGTCCGGGAGACCGGCATCGCCATGCCGGTGCTGATCGACCAGGACGACAGGGTCTACGGCGCGCTCGCCATCCGGCTCCACCCCATGGTCGCCATCGTCGATGGCAGGTCCAGGCTGGTCGCGGTCGAGATGTACCGGCAGATCGACTACTGCGACATCGTCAAGGGGCGCATCAAGCTGCTGCTCGGCGAGCTCGATGCCGCCGGGATGGAGAAGATCCTCAACCCGGCGCGCGGGACCATGCCGGGCGAGGACATCCGCGACGTGGCCCGGCGAGACGTCAACCTCGGCCGCAAGCAGCTGCAGATCAAGCAGTACGACAAGGCCCTGGTGAGCGCCAACAAGGCGCTGGAGAAGGCGCCGATGGCCGGGGCCTTCGCCCTCATCGGCGACGTCCACGCCGCGCGCGGCAACTGCGCCGCGGCCGTCAAGCAGTACAACCAGGCGCTCAAGCTCGACCCGGCCGAGAAGCACGCCTTGGCCGGAAAGGCGGCCTGCGCTGGGAAGTAGCCGGGGGCTCTTCCGGCCCGCCGTCGGCCGCGGCTGCTCGCGCCGCTGCGCCGCCACCTGCCAACGTCGGAACTGGCCGAGAGGCCATGGTCGCAGCACCAGACGTATGGCGGCCGAGCCATAGGCTCAGGTCCTCGCCCCCCGAAAATAGTCAGTAACGACGACGAGGTCCGACTCGAGGCCGCTCGGCACGGAAGGCGCACTACGCCTGCCTGGCCGAACAGGAAGAGCCGCACCGAAGAGCGCGAGAGTCCGTTTCCATCCCGCCCCTCTTCTTCAAGTCCCTCGACCCCGTGAGTGGACCAACAAGCCTTCTCCAAGGAGCACCCATGATGTCGAAGAAGTCGAGCCTCAACGTTGCCGGAGCCGCACTCCTCCTTCTCTCCCTCACGGCCTGCGGCGCAGGCACCCCCACCACCTCCCAGGATGTTGGCGGCGCCGCGCCGCCGAGGGCCAGCCTCATGGGCGCCCTCAACGGGGCCGCCGCCGCAGTCGGCCTCGGCAGCGCCGGCAACTTCGCGGTCCTGAGCAAGAGCGGCATCACCGACGTCTACGCCTCGGCCATCACCGGGGACGTCGGGACCAGCCCCATCACCGGCGCCGCCCTCCTGCTCACCTGCGGTGAGGTGACGGGGAACATCTACGTGGTCGACGCCGCGGGCCCGCTCCCCTGCGCCATCAACGACGCCACCACCCTGACCGCCTCGATCGGTGACATGGAGACCGCCTACCTCGACGCCGAGGGGCGCGTGTCGCCCGACTTCACCGAGCTGGGCGCCGGCGAGATCGGCGGGCTCACCCTCGCCCCCGGCCTCTACAAGTGGGGCACCGGCCTGATGATCTCCACCGACGTCACCCTGGCGGGTGGCCCGAACGACGTCTGGGTCTTCCAGGTCGCGGGGACGATGGACCAGGCCAGCGCCACCCGGGTGACGCTGACCGGCGGCGCCCAGGCCAAGAACATCTTCTGGCAGGTGGCCGGCGCCGTGACCATCGGGACCACCGCCCACCTCGAGGGCGTGGTGCTGGCCAAGACGCTGATCGCCGTGAACACCGGCGCCTCGGTCAACGGCCGGCTGCTGGCCCAGACCGCCGTGACCCTGCAGATGAACGCCATCACCCAGCCTGCCGAGTAGTCAATGTCAGCACGCCCTGCCGCGAATGAGCCGTGCGCCCTTCGCGGCAGGGGCCTATTCAAAGGTGTCGGGACCAGCGCA
>JANMRY010000179.1:0-23922 GCA_031388695.1 Anaeromyxobacter sp.
AGCACGGGCGGCCGGAAGTCCTTCGGTAGCGGGCGCGCGGCGCGATGTTGCCGGACCTGGGCCAGGACCCGCGCCCGTTCCTCGGGCGTGAGGGCCGTCAATTCGTCGGCCAGCCGCTTCAGGTCTCGTGGATCACGCGCCATGGCCAAAGGATACCACCACGGCTGACCTTGCTGAACCAGGTGCGCTCCCGCGTGGGCGTCACGCCAGGGCCTCCAGGTAGGGCCGGAGGACCTCCGAGCCCCGGTCGGCGCGGGTCGCGGCGACCAGGTCGTCGATGGGCGAGCCGGCGCGCCTGGCGCCGCCTCTCTGGACGGGGCGGTGGAGGTAACCCCGCAGCGCCGCGACCGCGACCTCCAGGCCGACGTGGCGCCGGTACCTGAAGCAGTCGGCCACCGTCTTGGCCGGCGTCGTGAGCCGGACCGGGACGCCCTCGATGGTCCTCGTCTCCACACCGTGCGCGAGGGCGGCGCCGCTCGCGTAGACGACCTCCAGCTTCGGATAGGTGACCTTGGGCGCCCGGGCATGGCGGTCGATGAGGATCCAGACCGCGTGCGGGGCCTCCGTCGTGAGCCCGTGGGCCTGGAGGGCGCTGAGCAGGGCGATGGTGGCGTGTGGGACGCGCCTGGCGACCTCGACCAGGGAATGGAGCTCCGTGACCGGCGCCTCGGGGAGGCGGTAGAGCCCGCGGTCCACGCGCTCCAGGAGGCCGCGCTCGCATAGCCGCTGCAAGTAGACGCGCGGGATTCCGGCCGCGTCGACGTCTCGCGTCCGCAGGGGGCCGGTGCCGGCCAGGCGGAGCAGCTTGGAGGTCTTGGTTGCTGTGGAGGTCATGTCGCAAAACGTCGGCCTAAAGATATACAGACCGACGAAATGTAACAACTCGCCCTCCGGGGCCGCAAGCTCGCCCCAAGGGCCATCACCAGAGGCCTTTCACCCTCTCGAGTTCGAGCCGGACCTTCATGCCGGCGAAGCGCGACCGCTGCTTCTCGGCCTTTCGCCGCTCGAAGAGCCCCCTCTCGACCTGCGAGCCGGTGCGCCTGGCACCGCCTCTCGCGACGGGGCGACATCCGGAGGAGGTTGTTTGCGGCGGCACCGACGCCGTACCGTGATCACGGGGCGTCAGGATCGCGCAGGTCAACGTTCTATCCCACCTGGGTTGCGTGACTTTTGTCCTCTCCTCCCCGCGGTTCGGCGCTAGGCTGGCGGTCCGCGGTCCGGTCGGACAACCAGAGGTGGCTGCGGTTGAGGTAGCCCATGCGCTTTTCGTCGCGTCTTCTCGGTGTTCTCTCCCTTGGCGGCCTGCTCGCCACGCTCGCGGCCTGTGGCGGGAGCAGCACCCCGCCGCCCCCCGCGGTCACCTACTCCATCAGCGGGGCCGTCACCGGCGCCGCAGGCGTCACGCTGACCCTCGGTGGAGCCGCGTCGAACACGGCGACCAGCGCGGCCGACGGGACCTACGCCTTCGCCGGCCTCGCCAACGGCAGCTACACCGTGACTCCGTCCAAGGCCGGGTTCACCTTCACGCCGGCCAGCCGCTCGGTCACGGTGGCCGGCGCCAGCGTGACGGCGCAGTCCTTCGTGGCGGCCGAGATCACCTCCCTGGTCAGCGGCACCGTCAGCGGAGCGACCGCCGTCACCGTCACCCTCGGCGGCGGCGCCTCGCCCCAGGTGACCACCACCGACGGCGCTGGCGCCTACAGCTTCACGGTGACGAACGGCACCTACACGGTGGTCCCGAGCAAGGCCGGCTTCGCCTTCGCACCGCTGAGCACGGTGGTGAACGCGAGCGGCGTCGCCGTCCCGAACATCGACTTCATCGCCAGCGCCGCGGCCACGACCTACGCCATCTCGGGCAGCGTGAGCGGCGCCATCCAGGACGGCGTCACCATCAGCATCGCACAAGGCGTGAACACCATTGGGACCGTGAGCACGTCCGGCGGCGGCGCCTATTCCTTGGCCGGGGTGGTCGACGGCAGCTACCTGCTGACACCCTCCAAGCCCGGCTACACCTTCAGCCCCACCACCATCACGGCGACGGTGGCCGGCGCGAACCTGACGGCCCAGGACTTCACCGCCACCGCCATCACCTACACCGTCAGCGGCACCATCACCGGCGCCACCGGCGTCAGCGTGGCGCTCAGCGGGGCGGCCACCGGCAGCGCAACCACCGACGGCGCGGGCCACTACGCCTTCGCCGGGCTGGTGGGCGGCAGCTACACCGTGACCCCCTCCAAGGCTGGCCACACCTTCGCCCCGGCCAATCGCAGCGTCACCGTGGCCGGCGCCGACCTGGCCGGCCAGGACTTCGTCGCCACGCCCACGGCCGGCTACACCATCTCCGGTACCGTGTCTGGCCTGTGGGTCAGGGGGGTCACGATCGCGCTCGCCGGCAGCCGGGCCGCCACCACCACCACCGACTCGACGGGCGCCTACGCGTTCACCGGCCTCCTCGACGGAACCTTCACCGTCACTGCGCTCCTCGACGGCTACGCCTACGCCCCCGCCGGGCCGAGCGTGACCCTGGGTGGCGCCAACCGGACGCAGGACTTCGCCGCCACGCCGGTCATCCCCTCCTACAGCATCTCCGGCACGGTGAGCTACGCCGGCGCCAAGACCGGGCGGGTCTACGTCTCGGTCAGCTCCAGCGGCTGCACCAACTGCCCGGCGCAGGCGGAAACCAGCATCGCCGGACCCGGCGCTTACACCATCCGCGGCCTCCCGAACGGCACCTACACGGTCTCGGCGCGACGGGACAGCCTGGGCCAGGGGGTGGCCAACGCCTCCGATCCCTCGGGGAGCGCGGCCAGCCCGGTCACCATCTCGGGCGTCGACGCCACCGGCGTGAGCATCGACCTCGCCGATCCCGTGGCGCCGTCGCCGGGCAACCTCGGCCCTCCGATGGTGCTGGTCGGGGACCACGGGGCCCTGCTGTTCTGGACCGCCGACACGGACCTCAGCTCCCAGGAGAAGGCCACCAGCTACGACATTGGCTGGGGGACCGACGCGGGCGCCAGCAACGGCGCCGGCTCGCCGGTCAACGTCGCCGCCCGCCGGGACGCCGTCTACTTCCAGAGCGGGCTGAGCAACGGGACCACCTACTACTACAGGGTCCGGTCCAAGGTGGGCGCCACCGGGGGCGCCTGGTCGACGGTCACCCCGGCCGCGGTCGGGCCGGTGGCGGGCGGGTTCACGGTGTCCGGAACGGTGGCCTTCACTGGCACGGCCACCGGGCCACTCTACCTCGCCATCGGCGACGGGGAGACCGGCGACATGAAGATCGCCGCCTACCCGCTTCCGCTCGCCAGCCCGGCCGCCTTCTCGGTGACCGGCGTCCCCGCCGGCACCTGGGGCGTCTACGCCATCCTCGACCAGAACGGGAACGGCGTGATCGACGACGGCGACTTGAGCAACACCAATGGCATGGATTCGCAACAGATCACCGTCGGAGGCAGCATGTCCGGCGTGGGCGTGACGCTCTCGGGTGCGAGGGCGGGCGTCTCGACCACCACCGAGCATTCCCGAAACGACGGGGGCACCGTCCACTCCTACAGCCTGCAGACCACCGTCACCGCCAACGTGCAGCGGGTGGTTCGGGCGATGCTGGTGGCGGGGAAGGGCGTCGGGGTCCCTGCCGACCTCGGCGGAGACCGTGAATTCTACAGCTGGTGGAACCTCGGGACCACGGCGCCGGCCTTGGGCGATCTCTACACCTACGAGGTCACCTACGGTGACGGCAGCTCCGAGCTGCTCACGGCTCCGGTGACGACCCTGCTGAGCAGCTTCGCCCAGGGGCTCACCGCCACCACCACCGGAGGCGGCTCGGTGGCGCAGCCGCTCTTCTCGTGGTCGGCGCCGGCCGCCCCGCCGGCCTCCTACGGATACAACCTCTCGGTCTGGGGCAACGCCAGCTGGTACTGGCCGAGGGATGCCCGCATGAGTCCGAGCTCGGTCACCTCGGTCCGCTACAACGCCGACGGCAGCGCCTCGACGCCAAACCTGACGACCGGCACCTACACCTGGAGCGTCACGGTCATCGACGCCGCCGGCAACCGGGCGCGCCAGGAGAAGACCTACATCGTCCAGTAGGGGCCCTTCGGCGAGCGGCGCTGGACGACGGCGGGGCGCTCCCCCGCCGTCTCCACGTCAGGGCCGCGAGGCGCCCGCGAGCTGGGCCCGCACCGCGCCGACCAGCGCGTCGACGCCGAATGGCTTCTCCAGCACCGCGTCGGCCTCGCCGTCGCTCACGCCGGCGGCTTGTGAGGGCGGCAGGCCGGAGGCCAGCACCAGCCGGACCCCGGCCAGCGCCGGCTGGCGCCGGATGCGGGCCACCAGCTCGGTGCCGGTCATGCCCGGCATGCGCTGGTCGATGATCACCACCGCCGGGCGCGGCGCCTCCGAGAGCCGGGCCAGGGCCGCGGCGCCATCGCGGGCCACCGAGACCTCGAACCCCTCGGCGGTGAGGCACTCGGCGATGTTCTCGAGCAGGGCCGGGTCGTCGTCGACCACCAGGATGTGCGGGGTGGCGGGCACGCCCGTTACCTAGCGCGCGGCCTCGGCCGGGGCAACCGGCTCCCCGGTGCGGATGGCCCGCTCGCTGCGGCAGGCCGGGGCGACGCCGGCCTCGCAGGCCTGCTTGATGAGCAAGTAACCACGCTCGGCGTCCTTCGCGACCCCCTCGCCGTTGTAGAGCCGGTAGCCGACGTTGGTGAGCAGCACCGCGGCCGGCTCGTGGAGGCGGCGGGCCTTCGGCTCGGCGAGCAGCCGCTTGGCCAGGGCGGCGGCCCGGTCGAGGTCGTCGCGGAAAAAGGCGTCGACGGCGCGCAGGTACTCGATCTCGTCGGTGCCGATCTCGAGGGCGTCGAGCCGCCCCAGCGCCGCGCTGATGGCGGCCGGCTCCTCGAGCCGCACCGCCTCGCGCGCCGCCCCCCAGGCGGCCGCCACCGCCTCGCCGCGCCCCCAGGCGGTCAGCCCGGGGCGGGGGTTGAGCGCCGCGACCAGCAGGGCGGCCAGCGGCAGCGCCACCGTGAGCCAGGCGGTGGCCCGGCGCGGGGCCGGCCGCGTCATCAGCCAGGTGACCAGCGCGCCGGTGACGAACCCGCCGCCATGGGCGGCGTGGTCGAAGGGGAGGTCGACCGAGAGCGCCAGCACCGTCCAGATGGCGAGCTGGCCCAGCACGCTCAGCGTCATGCGGCTCTTGAGGAAGGGGCCCCAGCCGGGCAGCAGGCGCCGGTGGATCGCCAGGGTGGCGCCGATGGTGCCGAAGAGCGCCCCCGAGGCGCCGGCGCTGATGACGTCGTGGACCAGCAGCGAGGAGGCCGAGGCGCCGAGCCCGGCCACCAGGTAGAGGGCGAGGAAGCGGCCGTGGCCGAGCACCCGCTCCACCACCCGGCACCAGCTGAAGCCGAAGAGCGAGTTGGCCAGCAGGTGGACCAGGCCGATGTGGAGGAAGACCGCGGTCAAGAGCCGCCACCACTGCCCGCTCCAGACCAGTCCGCGCTCCAGGGCGCCGGCGGCCAGCAGGCTCTCGGAGCTGGTGGCGTCGTCGAAGCGCCAGAGGACCCAGGCCATGACGGCGACGTTGACGGCGCCGATGGCGACCGCCACCGGCGCCTCGGAGATCGCGGGGAAGCGCCGCGGGGGCGGTGGCGGCGGCGCAGGCCACGGATGGGTCGCAAGTACAGGCTGCTTGCCCTGGTCGTCCCCGAGGGTGCTGTCCGCCTCGGGCGGTCGTGGCTCCATGGGCGCAACATAGCGCGGCCCGTGCCCCACGGCAGGGGGACAGAACGGGGCAAGCCGAACCCTCCGTCTCGCGGTAGGATGCCGGCAGTGAGCGAGTACATCGTCAACCCGCGCCGCGCCCCGCGCGCCCCCTCGCGCTGCGTCACCCAGGTCCGCACCGGGGCGGCCGCCTTCGCCGCCGAGACCGAGGACATCGGTCCGAGCGGCTGCCAGCTGGTGGCGCCCGGGGCCCTGGCGCGCGGCGCGCCGCTGACGCTCACCTTCGCCAACCCGAAGGTGAAGGGTGCACTGAGCGTGGAAGGTAAGGTGGCCTGGGGCAGCCCGCGGCCACCGTGGCGGGTCGGCGTCGCCTTCGGCGAGCGGAGCCAGGCCAGCGCCCGGCTCTGGTACGAGGCCCTGGTGGCCGCCCACCCGGGGCTGGGGGGCTTCCGGCGGGTGCCCGACCGGCTCCCGGTCGACGCCATGGTCTTCCTGGCGGCCCCGCCGAGCTTCCTCTTCGACTTCAGCCGTGAGGAGGTCGAGGTGCTGCGCAACGTCGCCGCCGGGACCACCATCGCCTCGCTGCGGGACCGGCTCGGCGCCAGCTGGGGCGGGAGCCAGCGGGCCCTCTTCGGCCTGATGTCGCGCGGCCTGGTCACGGTCAATCGGAGCGCCGCCTCGCACCCCTCGGCCTGGAAGCAGGTCATGAAGGAACTGGGGGCCGAGTTCGTCCAGGAGGCTCCTCGACCGAGCCGGACCACCACCCGGGAGGTGCCGGTGGTGCGTGGGGCGGCCACGCCGCACTTCGACACCGACGGGGCCCTCCAGTTCGACCTCAACCCGGTCACGCCGCGGCCGTCGCTGGCCGCGCCGCCGCCGTCGCCACCGATGCCGCTCCCCCGGGCGGCGCCGCCCCCGGTGGCCAGGCCGACGCCGCTGGCGGTCGAGGCGGTGGGCGGGGAGGCCTCGGCCGGGAACGGCTGGCGCGGTGGGAGCCGGGCGCGCTCCCGGGAGGCGCAGGAGTGCCTCGACCTGGGGCGGTCCGAGCTGGCTGCCGGCCGGGGAAACAGCGCCATGGCCCACCTGCGGCGGGCCCTGCAGCTCGCCCCAGGCGACGCCGAGGTCGCCGCGGAGCTCGGCCGGGCCATGACTGGCCCCCCTCCGCGCTGAGCCTCACGGTCCGGCCCGGGTCCACCCGGCGTCCAGCGGCCGCTAAATTGTGGACCGGACTGGTCAAATCCACGATCCGACCGGCCTTGACTCGACCGCCCCGCATTGGTACTCCCGGCGGGCCGCCCGATTCCCCAACTGATACGGAGGGTACGTCCCCGATGTACAAGATCGTCCGCCGCGAGGCCTTCTCCGACACGACGTTTCTCTGGGATGTCCATGCCCCCGACGTGGCCGCGGCCGCGGAGCCGGGCCACTTCGTGATGCTCCGGCTCGGCGGCGACGCCGAGCGCATCCCCCTGACGGTCGCCGACTTCGACCGCAAGGCGGGGACCATCACCATGGTCATCCAGGCGCTCGGCAAGACCACGCGCCAGATGATGACTGACTACAAGGAGGGGGACGAGTTCGAGGACTTCGTCGGCCCGCTCGGCCTGCCCCAGCACATCGGCAAGGTCGGCCACGTGGTGCTGGTCGGCGGCGGCCTCGGCGTCGCCCCGGTCTACCCGCAGCTGCGCGCCTTCAAGGAGGCCGGCAACCGCGTCACCGGCATCATCGGCTTCCGCAACAAGGACCTGGTCTTCTGGGAGAAGAAGTTCGCGGAGTACTGCGACGACCTGATCGTCTGCACCGACGACGGCAGCTACGGCAAGCCGGGCTTCGTCACCCAGGCGCTCAAGGAGCTCTGCGAGAAGGACAAGCCGGACCTGGCCATCGCCATCGGCCCGCTCCCCATGATGAACGCCTGCGTCGAGACCACGCGCCCGTTCGCGGTCAAGACCATGGTGTCGCTCAACGCCATCATGGTGGACGGCACCGGCATGTGCGGCTCCTGCCGGGTCACCGTCAACAAGGACGTCAAGTTTGCCTGCGTCGACGGCCCGGACTTCGACGGCCACCTCGTCGACTTCAAGGAGCTGCTGGCTCGCCAGAAGCGCTTCAAGATCCAGGAGACCGCGGCCACCGAGGACTACGCGCACGTCTGCAACCTCGAGAAGCAGCTCTTCGAGGAGGGGAAGCGCAACTACAGGAAGATCAAGGAGCTGACGCCGCACCAGGCCAAGATGCCGGAGCGCGACCACGTGGAGCGCTCCCGCAACTTCAAGGAGGTCAACCTGGGCTACTCGATCCAGGACGCCCTCCTCGAGGCCGAGCGGTGCATCCAGTGCTCCAAGCCGGCCTGCATCGCCGGCTGCCCGGTGGCCATCGACATCCCGCGCTTCATCCGCCACCTGGTGGTGCGCGACATCGACGGCGCCCTCGAGGTCATCAACGAGGCCTCGATCTTCCCGTCGGTCTGCGGCCGGGTCTGCCCGCAGGAGACCCAGTGCGAGGCCCAGTGCATCATCGCCAAGAAGGTCGAGTCGGTCGGCATCGGCCGGCTCGAGCGCTTCGTCGGTGACAACGCCAAGCCCAGGCCGGTGGTCCCGCCGGTCTTCGCCCCCGCCGACAAGCTCGGCCGGGTGGCGGTATGCGGCTCCGGCCCGGCCGGCCTGGCGGTGGCCGCCGACCTCGTCAAGTTCGGCTGCGACGTGACCGTCTACGAGGCGCTCCACGTGGTCGGCGGGGTGCTCCGCTACGGCATCCCCTCCTTCCGCCTGCCCCGCGACATCATCGACCGCGAGGTCAAGCGGCTCACCGATCTCGGCGTGAAGATCGAGACCAACAAGGTCATCGGCAAGACCTTCACGGTCCCCCAGCTGCTGGGTGACAAGGGCTACGACGCCGTCTTCCTCGGCGTCGGCGCCGGCGCCCCGGCCTTCCTCGGCATCCCCGGCGAGTTCGCCGGCCAGGTCTACTCGGCCAACGAGTTCCTCACCCGCGTCAACCTGATGGGCGGCGACCAGTTCCCGCTCAAGGACACGCCGGTCTCGATCGGCAAGAGCGCGGTGGTCATCGGCGCCGGCAACACCGCCATGGACTGCCTGCGCGTCGCCAAGCGGCTCGGCACCGAGACGGTCCGCTGCGTCTACCGGCGCACCGAGAAGGAGGCCCCGGCCCGCATCGAGGAGATCCGCCACGCCAAGGAGGAGGGGATCGAGTTCTTCTTCCTCCACTCGCCGGTCGAGATCTACGTCGACCCCGACGGCAACGTGAAGGGGATGAAGGTCGAGGAGATGGTCCTCGGCGAGCCGGACGAGAAGGGGCGCCGCAAGCCGGTCGCCACCGGCAAGTACAAGGACCTCGAGTGCGACACCGTCATCTACGCGCTCGGCACCAAGGCCAACCCCATCATCACCCAGTCGACCCCGGGCCTGACCCTCAACAAGTGGGGGAACATCCAGGCCGACGACGGCAAGACCCAGTGCACCTCGCTGCCCGGCGTCTTCGCCGGCGGTGACATCGTCACCGGCGGCGCCACCGTGATCCTGGCCATGGGGGCCGGGCGCCGGGCGGCCCGCTCCATCGGCGCCTACCTCAAGGCCAAGAAGCAGAAGTGGCCCATCACCGAGGACGACATGAAGACCTTCACCCCGCCCACCCCGCTGGGCACCGCCGCGGCCGGCGCCGCGGCCGGCCCGTCCTCGACCGGCTCCGGCAAGGTCTGCCCCAAGTGCCGCCAGCCGCTGGAGGGCGAGGAGGAGTACGTCTGCTGCGCCACCGCCAAGCTGACCTGGAAGTGCCAGGACTGCGCCAAGGTGAGCGAGGGCTTCGCCTTCCCCTACGGGATGTGCCCGGCCTGCGGCGGCAAGCTCGCGGTGGCCGACCCGGCCCAGGCGGCCGACGCCGCGGCGCTGGACGCCGTGCGCATCGCCTTCGAGATCGAGCTGGGCGGGATGGCCTTCTACGGCCGCGCCTCCCAGGAGGCGCCCGACCCGGTGCTGCGCGACCTCTTCGCCCGCTTCGCCGCGATGGAGAAGGAGCACATGGCGACGCTCTCGCGCCGCTACCACGTGCAGGTGCCGGCGGCCGGTGACTTCAAGGTCGACCGGGCCGCCATCTACGCCGGCATCCCCAACCGCCCCGAGGACCCGGCCAACCTGTTCCGGATCGCCATCGCCTTCGAGGAGCGGGCCGTGAAGTTCTTCTCGGAGCGCGGCGTCGCCGCGGCCGAGGGCTCACCGGAGAAGCAGCTCTACAAGGAGCTGGCCGCCGAGGAGCGCGAGCACGTCGACATCCTCACCACCGAGCTGAAGCGCTGGCAGGCCGGGAAGCCGGGCATGATGTAGGGGGAGCGGGCGCCGGCGAGCCGGCGCCAGTCAACCGATCTCGACGGCGCTCGGGCTGTAGCAGGAGAGCGCCAGCAGGCTGGTCCGCTGCCACTTGCGGGCCGGGCTGGAGATGAAGCGCAGCCGGTACTGCTTGTCGCCGGCCGCCTGGATCTTCTGGATCCAGTAGATGAAGCTCTTGAAGCCGGAGGAGTTGCAGAACTCCAGCTCGGTGAAGTCGACCCGGACGTCCTTGGCCCCGGCCTTGAGCAGGTGCTCGTGGACCTGGTCGACGAAGGGGTTGAGCACGCTGGCCGGGTTGACGGTGCTGATGGTGCCGCGGAACTGGACGCGGGTGCCGAGCGGCTCCACGTGCAGGGAGGCCGAGTACTTCTCCTCGGAGACCTGGATGATGGGGGCGCGGGCGCCGGGCTGGGACGGGCTAGACATGGATGCCTCCGGGGACCTGGAGCGTCGGGGCGCGCAGGCGCCCCCATGCCAGGACGGTGATGCGGTTACCCTCGCGGGTGATGGAGAGGTCGAGCTGGGCCTCGAAGCGGATGCGCGCCAGGCCGAGCCCGCCGCGCTGGTTCATGGGGGCCTCGGACATGGCCCGCAGGTAGCTCTGCAGCGGGTCGGGCTCGAGGTTGATGCGGTCGAGCCGCCCCTTGAAGTCCTGGAACTGCTCCTCGGAGGCCGGGTTGGAGATGGCGATCTCGATCCGGTCGGCGACCGGATCGACCTGGAGGGTCAGGTCGACGCTCTCTCCGCCGGCGTGCGGGATGGCGTTCTGCATCAGCTCGTGGACCGCCAGCGCCACCTGGGCCTCGCGCACCTCGCCAGGGCAGGCGCAGGAGCAGAAGGACTCCACGAAGCGGCGGATCTCGTCGACGAAGACCCAGGGCGGCTTCATCCGCAGCATCAGGTAGATGGGGCGCGTCGTCGGGTTCGGTTCAGTCGTCATCGGTCTTCCGCCTCAGGACCACCACGGTGATGTCATCGGCCTGCGCCGCGGCCCCGGCGTGCGCCTCGACGGCCTGGAACACGCGGGTCAGGTGCTCGGCCGCCGAGCCGGGGCGCTCGGCGCTCAGCAGCCCGGTGAGCCGATCCTCGCCGAAGAGCGCGCCGGCCGAGTCCTGGGCCTCGACCACGCCGTCGGTGATGAAGCAGACCACGTCGCCCTGCTCGAGCTGGAACTCGTAGGCCACGATCTGCGCGGAGAGGTCGGCGGTGAGCCCGACCCAGGGGCCGGAGGGCTCGATGACGTCGACGGCGCCGCCGCGGCGGGCGATGAAGATGGGCTGGTGGGCGCCGGCGGCCACGAAGCGGCCGTTGCCCATGTGGCGGGCCGCCATCAGGGTGAGGTAGTCGTCGCGCCCCATGCGCTGGCGCACGTTCTCGTGGACCACCCGGTTGACCGCCGCCACCACGTCGCGGGGGTCGCGGTTGGGGTCGTCGGCGATGGTGCCGTAGGCGGCCGCCTGCGCCATCATCATCACCAGCCCGGAGTTGATGCCGTGGCCGGAGACGTCGCCGACCAGCACCCAGAAGGTTTCGGGGAAGGAGAGGATGTCGTAGAGGTCGCCGCCGACGTCCTCGGCCGGCTTCATGCGGGCCGCCACCTCGTAGCCTTTCACGGCCGGGCTGTTGGGGAGGATGGCGGTCTGGATCTTGTGGGCGATCTGCACCTCGCGGCGCAGCGCCTCGGTCCGCTGCAGCTCGACGTGGGAGCGGGCCACCTCGGCGACCATGGTGTTGAACGAGCCGACCAGCGCCCCCAGCTCGTCTGAGTAGCTGCCGGGGATGCGGGTGGAGAGGTCGCCGCCGGCCACCCGGCTCATCGAGCCGGTCACCTCGGAGAGGGGCCGGGCGGCGGCGCGCAGGGCGCCGACGCTGACGATGGCGGCCCCGGCCATGACGCCGAGGAAGAGGATGGCCAGCAGGATGCGCAGGGCGCCGAGGTGGCCGAAGGCGGAGGCCTCGGGCTCGAGCATCACCGCGACCCAGCGGGGCGCGACGTCGGAGGCCTCGGTCCGCACCGAGAGCAGGGCCGCCCCACCGGGGGGCACGGTCCGCTCCAGCGCCCCGGGCGTCGCCACCGCCGAGACCACCGCCTCGACCTGGCGGCGCTCCACGGCCGGCGGGACCAGCACCAGGGTGCGGGCGTCGTCGTAGACCACCGGCACCAGGTCGCCGTCGCTGCCGCCGATCTCGTCGAGCAGGCGGCGCATGGCGTTGGTGGAGATGGCCGCCACCACGGTGCCGACCACGTCGTTGGTGAAGTCATGCACCGGCGAGGCCACCAGGATGACCGGCTCCTCGCCGCCCTCCTGGTCGAGCTGGGAGAGCACCCCCAGCTCCAGCTCCACGGTGGCCGAATTGGCGGCCAGGGCCCGCTCCACCACCCGCAGCCCGAGGGGCCGGCCGTGCTGCTCGGTGAGCGCCACGCCGCGCCGCTCCCCGGCGGCGCTGGCCCGCACCCCGGCCAGCAGCGTGCCGGCCGGGCCGGTCAGGGCCGCCGCGGCGATGGAGCCGCCCTGGTCCTGGATGAGCCGACGCAGGAAGTCCTCGACGAACTTGGGATCGCCCGAGTCGAGGGTGAGCTGCATGGCCTCGGCCTCGGACCAGCTGCGCACCGTGAGGGCGCGCTCGCGCTGGAAGCGCACCACCGCCTCGTGGACCTCGCGGGAGCGGGCCTGGAGGTGGTCCTTGACGGCATCCTCCACCACGCCGCGCGCCACCCGGTCGAAGCCGAAGGCGGCCAGCAGCAGCGCCCCGGCCACCAGGGCCAGCGTGGCGGCCAGCAGCCGCAGCCGGAGCGAGTTGGCGAGACGCTGCAGCACTACCTGGAGCCCTGCTTGGACGAGTAGTACTTGAGGAACTCGAAGATGTCGGCGGCCTGCTCCTCGTTGATGCCGGAGTTGGGACGGCGGATCATCTTCTTCATGTAGCGCTTCCACTCCGTCGAATCGAAGCGTGAGTTGATGGGCCGCGCCACCGGGTGGCACTTGGAGCACTTGGCCGAGAAGATCGGGTAGCGCTTCTGCATGGCCGGAGGCCACGACGAGACGTCGATCTTGTCAGGGCCTCCGTCGCGCGGATCCCACTCCGCCTGCGACGGGTCCTTGGCGCCGATGGCCAATGCGGCGGCCAGCACCACCCCCCAGGTCACCTTCATCAGAACGCCCCCCCGAAGCCGACGTGTCCCGACTGGAACACCGCGAAGCTGTTCGGCTTCCAGTACTCATACGACAGTTTCATGTAGATCCCCGAGGACGGAGTGATGACGGTACCCACCGTTCCCCGCTCCACCGCCGTGTTGGGGGTCATCAGGGCCGACGAGCCAGGGAGCGGCGCGCCGAGCCGCTCCAGCCGGTCGTACCGGTAGACCATTGCGACGTAACTCCCGAGGGGATGCTCCAGCTCGGCGTAGAAGCCCCGCTTGTCGAAGAAGTGGTCGACCAGGGCCCAGTCGTAGCCGGTGGCGTTGGTGTCGAGCGCGGTCCGCCGGAAGGCGTACTCGCCGCGCAGGGTGACCCTCCAGAGCTGGATCGAGAGATCGGCCCCGGCCACGTCGTACTGGAGCCTGGCCTCCCGATCGTAGCGGCCGCCGGTGTAGCTGCCCCCCAGGCTGACGTCGCCGATGAAGGCGCCGGGATTGCTCGAGTAGGTGAGCGTGACCCGACCGCCATAGGCCGGCTGCTTGTTGTTGTCGACGTAGGGGGAGGCGCGCAGCGACATCCACTCGATGTCGTTGCTCCCCTTCAAGCCCGAGACCGCGTAGGCGGCGTACCAGATCTGGACCACGCTCCCGATCCAGGTGGTGCCGTAGAGCATCAGCCCGGTGTCGACGTAGGGGAGCATGAGCACGCCGGCGTTGAAGGAGGTCCGGTCGGCGTAGGCCATGCGCCCCATGTCGTAGATGAGCGGGTTCGAGCTGGTCTTGTGGCCGGACTGGTCGATGCGGTTGGCGAACTCGCCGAAGGGGACGTTGAGCCGGCCGAACTGGGCGTTGAACCAGGGCTTGGGCTGCCAGTCGAGCGCCACGTGGTCCATCTCGACGCCGTGGCAGCTGATGCAGGCCTTGGCCGAGAAGGAGAGGGTGTCGTGCACGTCGACGCCGAAGCGCATCGAGGCGTCGATGGTGATCCCCTGGGGCGCCTTGACCTGGTCGGCGTTCGGCTGCTGGGTGGGGATGACCCAGCTGTCGACGTAGGCGGAGCCGGAGAACTGCAGGCTGGGCGCCGCCGCGGCGGGCGGCGCGGAGAGCGCGGCCGCGGCGACGAGCAGGGACGCGGCCAGGCGCCCGGGGCTGCGTTCAGTCATTCGGCGCTCCGCTCGAGATCCAGGCCTCGATGGCCAGGATCTCGTCCTCGGTGAGGGGCTCTCCAGCGTACGTCGGTGGCATCCGCTCCCCCAATCCTCCCACGGAAGCGGCGGTGGCGCGGAGTTTGTTGACGAGATAGCTCTTCTCGGGCTGGCCAGGCTCGACCAGCATGAGCGGCGCCTGGACCGAGGGGACCGAGACCATCTGGGACCAGCCGACGGCCGCGTCGAGCGAGACGGGGACACCGCTCGGGGGGGGCGGACCGCCTCCGTGGCAGGCCCCGCTCGCGCAGCGTGGCACGAAGATGGAGGCGGCCAGGCCCGAGTAGGTCCCGCTCCCACCTCCACCGCCGCCGGGCCGGCCGGCTTCGCGCAGCGGGAACTGGGCATCGTCCGGGTCGCCGGTGAGGCGGCGGCGGGCCAGCTCGAGCGTCCAGGTCCCGTCGGCCCAGGTGGCGCGGGCGCGGACGTCGTCGCGGTGGGGGCTGGGGCGCTGGAGCAGGAAGCCGGGGAGCGTGACGGTGCCGGCGCCGGTCGGCGCGCCGAGCGGCGTGGGGGAGGTGCCGAGCGGCGGCGGGGCCGGCCAGGAGAGGTAGCGCGGGTCCCAGCCCGGCTCGGGATCGATCACCTGCTTGAAGAGGTAGGGCGGGTTGAGCGTGTCGTCGCCACCCCCGGCGCCGGCCGCCTTGGCGAAGGGGCTCCCGTCCACCCGGTTGGAGAGCGCCGTCCCCCGGCTGCAGGGGTAGATGAGCTGCCCCTGCGCATCCCGGGCGGTGCAGGCACGCGCGCAGGTCTGGCCGTCGGTGGCGAAGCAGCGGTCCCCGAAGCTCCCCTCGGCCTCGATGCGGCCATCGTCGGCCAGGCCGTAGGGGGCGGTGGTGGCGGCGCGCCAGGTCCAGGTGTCGAGCCGCTCCCCGCTCGCGCCGGCGCGGCAGGTGAAGTGGGCCAGGTAGCTGGCGGGCGGCCAGGGGCTCGGCGCCGGCTGCGGCGCCACCACCAGCGTCGGCGCGGCCGCCACGTGGCAGGCGGTGGCGCAGCCGAGCGCGGCGTGCTTCGGGGCGGTGTCGCCGATGCCGAAGGAGAGGTAGGCGGCCTCCTCCCTCAGCGCCTGGTCGATGCGCCAGCGGGCCCCGGCCGCGTCCCAGCGCCAGGGCAGGTGGAGGTCGCGGCGGACCGGCGCGCTCCACTGCAGCAGCAGGTAGAGCTGGTCGTCGTCGAAGCCGGCCCGCACCCTCACGCTCGACACCCCGTGGTCGTAGGGCGGGAGCGGCACCGAGCAGCCGGCCGAGCCCTCGCTGGCCGTGGCCGGGGGGCTGTCGGGGGCGCAGGGGCTGGGGCAGGAGGGGCTGCCGGTGACCGGGTCGAGCAGCTGGGCGTGGTGGGTGCGCCAGCGGCAGTACCAGCCCGAGGCGGTCAGCCCGACCGCCTGCCCGGCCGGACGGAGCGCCACCTCGGTGGCCGGCCAGCCGCTCCACTCCGCGGCGTCGCCGTCGAGCGTGAGGGGGGCGGCGAAGCGCCGGGCCAGCACCTGCCCGGGGCCGGCCTTGAGCCCGGAGAAGCGCAGCTCGACCGGCGCCGAGGCCTGGGGCACCAGGCCGCCGGCGCTCACCAGGCCGATCGAGACCACGGCGTCGGCTGGCACCGACCCCGAGGTCGCGGTCTGGATGCAGCCGAGGGCCGGGAGGACCGCGGCGACGGCGAGCAGGCGGGCAGCGAGGGAGATCATCGGGTCTGGGCGCCGGGGCGGCGATCCTCTCCACGGTGAGACATGTCAGCGTTTCCACATGGTACCGGGCGGCGCCGTGTGGGTGTCAATGCGCAGGAGCGCCTTGGCGGGGGGAGTGCCAGGCCTGCGCAGGCGACAAGGGCGAGCTTCTCCGCCCGGCTGAGCCGCTTGATGGCCGCCTCGCGGCGCAGGGCCCCGCCGCGCCCCCGGGCCGGGGCGCTCCAGGCCAGCACCACCGGGAGGCGGGAGCGCGTGTAGCGCGCCCCGCGGCCGAGCGCGTGGGCCTCCACCCGGCGCGCCAGGTCGTTGGTCGCCCCGGTGTAGAGCGTGCCGTCGCCGCAGCGCAAGATGTAGACGCGCCACCCGCGCGGCCGCCGCGGCACTACCGGCCGCGCTGGGCGCTGCGGGCCATGCGCTTGGCCACGAACGGATTGCTCGGCTTGCCGCCCCGGGGCAGCGGGGCCGCCTCCGGCTTGGCCTCGAGGTGGACCGCGTGCTCCGGCCCCTGCGCGACCGGCTCGTTCCGGTGGACCGGCTTGCCATCCTTCTTCCGCTTCTTGCTGACGGGCATCTGGCCTCCTGTTGGGGAAGCCTGATTCTAGCCCGGATCGGCCGGGGACCGCGCTGTTCCGTGGCCGGCGCTGGTGTTCGCGGGGCCGAGAAAAGGCCCCGGGCGCGAAGCCAGGGGCCGAAGGGTGGGGCGAGGAATGGCGCGCGGTACTGGAGTCGAACCAGTGGCCTTCAGCTCCGGAGGCTGACGCTCTATCCAGCTGAGCTAACCGCGCGTGCGGGGAGGGTACTTAGGGCATCCCTGCCGGAAAGGCAATACGGCTCACGGGCATGCCCTTCGTCGTCTCGGCTGGTCGACATTGGTCGAGGGCTCTGCGCTGCCGGGGGTTGAGCCCATCCGGGGCGGCCTGATACAAACTGCCGCACCGTGCTCGAACTCCACTCCACCGAAGACGTCCTCCGCCTTTCGGCCCTCGTCGCCTCGCTCATCGCCATCATCATCCTGGTCTACTACCTCGTGGTGCGCCCGCCGCTCGGCCGCGCCACCAAGGTGGTCCTGCTCTTCGGGCTCGGCGTCATGCCGCTGGCCGTCTCGCTGGCCGGCAACATCTCGGGCTTCGAGTACACGCTCAAGACCGACTTCTGCGGCTCCTGCCACGTCATGCGCCCCTACGTGGAGGACGCCGCCGACCGCACCTCGAACTCGCTGGCCTCGATCCACAGCCGGAACTCCACCTTCGGTCACGAGTCCTGCTACACCTGCCACGCCGACTACCAGATCTTCGGCGCCATGACGACCAAGGCCAACGGCCTCAAGCACCTCTACTTCTACATCACCGAGTACTCGAACACCGGCCCCTACGGCGAGGGTGGCAAGCCCATCCACATGTACAAGGCCTTCAAGAACGGCATGTGCACGCGCTGCCACTCGACCGAGGCGCCGCGCTGGGCGGCCGTCGAGGACCACGCCGGCGTGCTCGAGGAGATCCGCAAGGGCGACGCCAAGTGCCTCGACTGCCACACCGGCGACCAGATCCACCCCCGCGCCTTCGCCCACGGTGGCAACGGCAAGGCGGCCGGCACCGGCGCCGCCCCCCACGCAGGCGAGAAGTAGGAGGGAGACGACATGTTCAACGTCACCAAGATCACCATCCGCCGGCTGGTCCTCATCTCCACCGTGGCCACGCTGCTGTCGCTGGCCCTGATGGTCGCCTCGATCCTCTTCCCGGGGCCGATGCTCCTGGTGGTGGCCATGAGCATGGGGCAGGCGCTCGGCATCGCCTCGCTGATCCTCTACCTGCTCGCCATCGCCCTCGATCTCCAGGGGTACGGGGAGCACGACGAGCTCGGCAACGCCGGGTCGGCCGGGTCGGGCACCGGCGGCGAGTGACGATGGTCCCCTGTTCACCCGACGGGCGGCTTGCTGGTCGTCGGGCGGACTGCTACGACATCGGGTGATCCCGGAGCGGGAACCACGGACCAACGGCAAGCGGGTGGAAACATGAAGGTGCGGGCCATCGCGGTCGAGGACGACGAGGCGGTCTCGCGCCTGATCGCCCAGGTGCTCACGAACCACGGCATCGAGGTGGTCGGCACGGCGGCCACCGGCGAGGACGGCGTGGCCCTGGCCCGCCTCACCAGGCCGGACGTGGCGCTGGTCGATCTCGGCCTGCCCCGGATGAGCGGCGAGGACGTCATCGCCACCATCCGGCGCGATCTCCCCAAGACCGCCTGCATCGCGCTGACCGCGGTCGACATCCCGGCCAGGGTGCTGGCGGCGATGCGGGCCGGCGCCTCGGGCTACATCCTCAAGCCGTTCCACGCCGCGGACCTCACCAAGGGGGTCGAGGAGGTGCTCGCCGGTGACTCGGCCCCCATCAGCCCGCGGGCGGCCAAGGTGCTCCTCAGCGAGCTGCGGGGCGACGCCCCGGACCAGAAGCCCTCCTCCGGGCCGGCCCTCTCCAAGCGCGAGCTTGAGGTCCTCTCCCTGCTGGTCCACGGCCACACCTACGCCGACGTGGCCCATGCCCTCGGCCTGGCCGAGGGGACGGTCCAGACCTACGTGAAGCGGATCTACGAGAAGATGGACGTCTCCACCAAGGCCGAGGCGGCGCTGCTCGCCGTGGCCCGTGGGCTGGTGAAGCCTTAGAGGTCGCGCAGATCGGCACCTCCTCGGGACCGATGACGCGGTTGGTCAGGGCCCTTGGACGGGTGCGCCTTGACTTGCGGGGGTCGCTCCCTATAATGAGCCCCCTTTCAGGACCGGAAGAACAGCGCAAATGCGCGTGAATATTGACGAAATCAAGGAGACCGGCATCGGCCGGCGATGGGATCTGCCCAGCGAGGCGCTCGACGCCATCGTGGCGGGCGACCGCGCCGGGTGGCGAGCCTGCGGCCAGGCCCATGTCGAGGCGAGCTTCCGGAAGCTCGACCGGCGGGTCCTGGTCAAGGCCAGCGGTGAGGCGGAACTGGCCGGCGAGTGCAGCCGCTGCCTGGCCCCCATCTCCGCCCGGGTCCCCTTCGCCTTCGAGTTGACGCTGGTGCCGGCGGACGAATACGAGGAGCAGGAGCAGGTCGCGGCCGAGGACAAGGGGCACCACCCGGTGGCCGGAAGCTTTGACCTGGCGCACGCCGAGGAGGAGGCCTACGTCGGGAAGGTGATCGATCTCGACCCCATCCTCCGCGAGCAGGTGGTGCTGGCGCTCCCGGGCTACCCGGTCTGCCAGGAGGGCTGCAAGGGGCTCTGCTCCGCCTGCGGCAAGAACTTGAACGATGGCGAATGCGGCTGCGACCGCAAGGTGCCGGACCCGCGGTGGGCCGGCCTCGCCAAGGTGAAGTTGACGTAGTCCATCTCGCTGAACCAGCCGAAGGAGCATCACCGTGGGCGTTCCCAAGAAGCGTACCAGCAGCATGCGTCGTGACCGTCGTCGATCGGCCAACTTCAAGCTGAAGGGCGTCAACGTCACCAAGTGCCCCAAGTGCCAGGAGCCGGTGCTGTCCCACCGCGTCTGTCCGTCCTGCGGGACGTACAAGGGCGCGCAGGTCATCGACGCGACGTAAGGGTCGATGACCAGGCCTCTCGCGCCCGTCGCCGTCGATGCGATGGGGGGTGACCATGCCCCCGGCGCGATCGTGCAGGGTGCCATTGACGCGGCGCGCAAGGGTCACCGGGTCATCCTGGTCGGCGACGAGGCCGTGGTGCGCGAGGAGCTCAAGCGCCGCCACGCCGCCGCCACGCTCCCCATCGAGGTGAAGCACGCCTCCGAGGTGGTCGAGTTCCACGACCACCCGGGCCAGGCGATGCGGCGCAAGAAGGACAACTCGATCCGGGTCTGCTTCGATCTCGTCGAGGCCGGCACCGCCTGCGGCATGGTCTCGGCCGGCAACTCCGGGGCGGTCATGGCCGGCGCCATCTTCGTGCTGGGGCGCCCCAAGGGCGTGGAGCGGCCGGCCATCGTCACCGTGCTGCCGGGGCTCAAGGGCCAGCCGCTCATGCTCGACATGGGGGCCAACGTCGACTGCAAGCCGATCCACCTGGTGCAGTTCGGCCTGATGGGCGAGGTCTACTCGCGCAAGGTGCTGGGCGTGGTCCGCCCGACCGTGGCGGTCCTCTCCAACGGCGAGGAGGAGGCCAAGGGGACCGAGCTGACCCGGGCCGCCGCCGCGGCGCTCAAGCGCTCCGAGATCGACTTCCGCGGCTACTGCGAGGGGCGCGACCTGCTGACCGGCGAGTTCGACGTCATCGTCACCGACGGCTTCACCGGCAACGTGGCGCTCAAGACCATGGAGGGGACCGCCAAGGTGGTGGGCGAGCACCTCAAGCGGGCCATCCGCAGCACCCTGGTCTCCTCGGTCGGCGGGCTGCTGGCCAGGCGGGCCCTGGAAGGCATGAAGAAGAAGATGGACTGGCGCGAGGTGGGGGGCGCGCCGCTCCTCGGGGTGAACGGGGTGGGCTTCATCAGCCACGGCCGCTCCGACGCCCTCGCCATGGAAAACGCCATCCGGCGGGTCGCAGCGGCCGCCCGGACCCACTTCGTGGACGACATCGCCGCGGCCGTGGCACCGGCCGAGGCGCTGCTCGCCCGCAGCCAGGAGAACTGATGCGCTCCCTCGTCGTCGGCACCGGCAGCTACGCCCCCGAGAAGGTCCTCACCAACGCGGACCTCGAGAAGCTCGTCGCCACCAACGACGAGTGGATCCGGGAGCGCACCGGCATCCGCGAGCGGCACATCGCGGCGCCCGAGCAGGCCAGCAGCGACCTCGCCTACGAGGCCTCGAAGAGGGCCCTGGAGATGGCCGGCCTCGACGCGGCCGACATCGAGATGATCGTGGTCGGCACGGTGACGCCCGACTATCCGTTCCCCAGCACCGCGGCGGTGCTGCAGGGGCGGCTCGGCAACAAGAAGGCCTTCGCCTTCGACGTCTCGGCCGCCTGCGCCGGCTCCATCTACGCGCTCTCGGTGGCCGACCGCTACGTGGCCTCGGGGGCCTGCAAGAACGCCCTGGTCATCGGGGTCGACACCCTGACCCGCATCACCGACTGGACCGACCGCAACACCTGCATCCTCTTCGGCGACGGCGCCGGCGCCATGGTGCTGAAGCAGACCGAGGCGCCGGACCGCGGCCTCTCCACCATCCGGCTCCACGCCGACGGGTCGATGGTCCACATGTTGCTGCAGCCGGGCGGCGGCTCCCGCGAACCCATCTCGGCCGAGATGGTGGCGGCCGGGAAGCACTTCGTGAAGATGAAGGGGACTGAGGTCTACAAGGTGGCGGTCCGCTCCCTCGAGGAGGTCTGCCGCGAGGTGCTCGACGCCGAGGGGCTCAAGCCCGAGCAGGTCACCTACGTCATCGCCCACCAGGCCAACAAGCGCATCCTCGACGCCACGCTGCAGCGGCTCGGCATCCCGGGCTCGAAGTGCTGGATGAACCTGGAGAAGTACGGCAACACCTCCTCGGCGAGCGTGCCGACCACCCTCGACGAGGCCAACCGGGCCGGCTGGTTCAAGCCGGGCGACGTCATCCTGATGATGGCCATCGGCGGCGGAATGGCCTGGGGCGCCGCCGTGCTGCGCTGGTAGGCTCCTCGCCACCAGGGACCGACATGGGCAAGCTGGCATTCATCTTCCCGGGGCAGGGCGCGCAGAAGGCGGGCATGGGGCGCGAGCTCCACGACCGCCTCCCCGAGGCGCGCGCCGTCTTCGAAGCCATCGACGCGGCGCTGGGCGAGAAGCTCTCCACCCTCTGCTTCGAGGGGCCTGACGAGGCGCTCAAGCTGACCGCCAACACCCAGCCGGCCATCCTGGCGGTCTCCTCGGCCGCCGCCGCGGCGCTGGCCCGGGCCGGGATTGTCCCCGACTACGTGGCCGGCCACTCGCTCGGCGAGTACTCGGCGCTGGTGGCGGCCGGGGCCCTCAGCGCCGCCGACGCCGCCCGCTCGGTGCGGGCCCGCGGCAGCTTCATGCAGGAGGCGGTGCCGGCCGGGCAGGGGGCGATGAGCGCGGTGCTCGGGCTCGACCCGGCCCGGGTCACCTCGATCTGCGCCGAGGTGGCGGCCGCCTCCGGGCTGGTGGTCTCCCCGGCCAACTTCAACGAGCCGGCCCAGACCGTCATCGCCGGCAGCGCCGCGGCGGTGGAGCAGGCCGGCCTGAAGCTCAAGGAGGCGGGGGCCAGGCGGGTGCTGCCGCTCCCGGTCTCCGCCCCCTTCCACTGCGCGCTGATGGCGCCGGTCAAGGCCCGGCTCGAGCCGGTGCTGCGCGGCTGCGCCTGGAAGGTCCCGGCCTGCCCGGTGGTCACCAACGTCGAGGCCCGGCCCAACGCCGCGCTCGACCGGGTCATCCCGCTGCTGGTGGAGCAGGTGACCGCGCCGGTCCGCTGGATCGAGTGCGTCGAGGAGCTGGCCAGGCTGGGCGTGACCCGGGTGGTCGAGGTCGGCCCGGGGCGGGTGCTCTGCGGGCTGGTGAAGCGGATCGCCCCGGCCATCGAGACCTTCAACGTCGAGGACGCCGCGTCGCTGGAGAAGACGCTGGCCGCCCTGAAGGGAGCGTGAGGACGATGCACGACTTCAAGGGCAAGGTGGCGCTGGTGACCGGGGCCTCGAGAGGGATCGGCCGGGCCATCGCCGTGGCGCTGGCCCGGGGCGGCGCCAGCGTGGCGCTCAACTACGCCGGCAACGACGCGGCCGCGGCCGAGGCCCTCGGGCTGGTGCAGGCGGCCGGCGCCCCCAGGGCGAAGCTCTACAAGTTCGACATCTCCGACCCGGCCGCCTGCGGCAAGGCGGTCGACGAGGTGGTGGCCGAGTTCGGCGGGCTCCACGTGCTCGTCAACAACGCCGGCATCGCCGTCGACCAGCTGCTGATGCGGCTCAAGGACGACGACTGGCAGCGCCAGCTCGACGTCAACCTGACCGGCGCCTTCAACCTGACCCGCGCCGTGACCCGCCCCATGATGAAGGCGCGCGGCGGGGCCATCATCAACCTCTCCTCGGTGGTGGGGGAGATGGGCAACGCCGGGCAGGTGGCCTACGCCGCCACCAAGGCCGGGCTCCTCGGCCTCACCAAGAGCGTCGCGCGGGAGCTGGCTTCGCGTAACATCCGCTGCAACGCGGTCACCCCGGGCTTCATCGCCACCGACATGACGTCGGCGCTCCCCGAGGCGGCCCGCGCCAGGATGATGGAGTCGATCCCGCTGGCGCGCCTCGGCACCGCCGAAGACGTCGCCAACGCGGTCTGCTTCCTCGCCAGCGAGCAGGCCGCCTACGTGACCGGCGAGGTGTTGAAGGTCAACGGCGGGATGTACATGTAGCCGCGGGTGCTCCGCGGCACGGCGACCGGGCCGACCACCGGAAGGTTTCTTCGAGTTTCTTCGAGCCGCACCAGCAGTCCCCCAACCAGGAGGAAGCACCATGTCGGCGAACATCGAGCAGAAGGTGAAGGCCATCATCGCGGAGAACCTCGGCGTCAACGCCGACGAGATCAAGATCACCTCCAGCTTCATCGACGACCTCGGCGCGGACTCCCTCGACATCGTCGAGCTGGTCATGCAGATGGAGGAGGAGTTCGAGGTCGAGATCCCCGACGAGGAGGCCGAGAACATCAAGACGGTGCAGAACGCGGTCGATTACATCACCGCGCACAAGAAGTAGCCGCAACGTCTCCCCGGCGACGCCGGGGCGCGACGATGATCGGGCCGGGGGCGCGCGCGGCGTGCCCCACGGAACCTCCTTTCGCCGCACGAGGTGAGTGCATGAGCAGGCGCCGTGTCGTGGTCACCGGAATCGGGCTGGTCTCCCCCGTCGGCATCGGGGCGGAGGCCTCCTGG
>JANMRY010000180.1:0-2007 GCA_031388695.1 Anaeromyxobacter sp.
CAGCACGTCGAGGTCGGGCATGACGCGCCGCTCGACGCGGTCGTAGCCTGGGCGCAGCGGCTCCATGGCGGTGAGCTGCCTGCTGACCGGGTCGTGGCGCGGCGCGAAGAAGGCCGGCACGTAGACGCCGGGGATGCGCGCCAGCCGCTCGAGCAGCTCGGCCCGGGTGGCGCCGCCGCGGCGGAAGCCCGATGCGGCGATCGCCTCGGCGATCTCGACCGCCACCTCCTCGCCCTCCCCGACCGCGAAGGCGTCGAAGAAGTCGGCCACCGGCTCGGGGTTGTAGGCGCAGGGGCCGCCGCCGAGGACGATGGGGTCCTGGTCGCCGCGCTCGGCGGCCAGCAGCGGGATGCCGGAGAGGTCGAGCAGCGCCAGCACGCTGGTGTAGCAGAGCTCGAACTGCAGGGTGAGGCCGAGCACGTCGAAGTCGCGGACCGGGGCCCGCGACTCGAGCGTGAAGAGCGGCAGGCCGCGCTCGCGGAGCATCCCCTCGAGGTCGGGCCAGGGCAGGAAGACCCGCTCGCAGGCGATGCCGGGCTGGTCGTTGAGCAGGTGGTAGAGCAACCGGAAGCCGAGGTTGGACATGCCGACCTCGTAGGTGTCCGGGAAGGCCAGCGCGAAGCGGACCCGCGCCGCGGCGAGGACCTTCTTCACGGCGCCGAACTCGCAGCCGACGTAGCGGGTCGGCTTCTCGGCCCGGAGGATCAGCTCGTCGAGCGTGGCGGTGGGGGGCAGCGCGGGGCGCTGGGAGGCGTTGATCATGGGGTCGTCGGGCGGCGGAGTCGAACCGCCGGGTGCCCGCCGTGAGAGGCGCCGGCCGCGGGGCGCGGACGGCGTGCTGGAGTGCCGGCGTACCATGCGCCGCGCGCGGGTCGCAACCGGGCCTGGCTCCACGACTTCCGGTGCTACGCCTTCAGCAGCGCCAGGAAGCCGGCCTCGTCGACCACCTGGAGGCCGAGCTCGGTCGCCTTCTTGAGCTTCGACCCGGCCTCCTCGCCGGCCACCACCAGGTCGGTCTTCCTCGAGACGCTGGCCGAGACCTTGCCGCCGCGCCGCTCGATCTCGGCCTTGGCGTCGTCGCGGGAGAGCGCCTTGAGGCCGCCGGTGAGCACCACCGTCTTGCCGGCGAACGGCCCGCGCGCCTCCACCTGCTCGGTCACCGGCGCCACGCCGGCCTCGAGCAGCCGCGTCACCACCTCGCGGTTGCGCGGCTCGGCGGTCCACTCGCGCACCTGGCGGGCCACCTCCGGCCCCACGTCGCGCACCCCCTGCAGCGCCTCCTCGCCGGCGTCGAGGAAGAGGTCGACGCCCGGGAAGGCGCGCGCCAGCTGGCCGGCGGTCGCCTCGCCCACCTGCGGGATGCCGAGCGAGAAGAGGAAGCGGCGCAGCGTCGGCGCCTTGGCCCGCGAGAGCGCCTCGAGCATGTTCTGGGCCGCCTTCTCGGGGAGCTCGGGGGGCTTCTTCTTCTCCCCGGCCTCCACCGCCTCCTTGCGCGGCCGGCTGAAGAGCGCCTGCCATGTGGCGAAGGGGACCGCCCAGAGGTCGGCGAAGTCCTTGACCAGCCCCTGGGCCACCAGCTCGGCGGCCACCTTGTCGCCGAGACCGTCGACGTCCATGGCGCGCCGCTGCGCGAAGTGGCGGAGCCGGCCGGCCAGCTGGGCCGGGCAGGAGGCGCCAGTGCAGCGCCAGGCCTTCTCCCCCTCCTCGCGCACCACGTGGGCCCCGCAGACCGGGCACTCGGCGGGGAAGCGGAACTCGGTCTCCTCGCCGGTGCGCCGCTCGACGAGCGCCTTGACCACCTCGGGGATCACCTCGCCGGCCCGCCGGATCAGCACCCAGTCGCCGACCCGGATGTCCTTGCGCCTCAGCTCGTCCTCGTTGTGGAGCGTGGCCCGCGCCACCAGGGCGCCGCCCAGCCGCACCGGCTCGACCTCGGCCACCGGCGTGAGCCGGCCGGTCCGCCCCACCGAGGCCCAGATGCGCGTCACCCGCGTCGCCTCCTCCTGC
>JANMRY010000017.1:0-43756 GCA_031388695.1 Anaeromyxobacter sp.
CGTCGCCCGGGTCCTGAAGCAGCGCTGGTCCGCTCGCGCCACCAGCCCCGAGCCACTCGGCCGGCTCAACCCCAGGGTCGCAGGACGCAACAAGTGGAAGCGCATCGAGCGGCTCTCCCGCCTCGCCTCCTTCCTCGCCGACTACCGCGACGCACTCCTCGCCTGGCGCGCCGGCCACCGTCGGACCGTCTTCCCCGCCGGCACCTACCTCATGCGCCTCGCCTGCGGCGTCGCTTGCGCCCAGGCCGGGTAACGCGCCTCGCCTCCGTCGATCTCCAGGTGGCTCGAGCCGCGGCCCCGTACGCGCGGACCACGGAGCGGTGTACCGATCTTCAAATGGGTCGTGTTGGAAGACCCACTCGGGGTCCGTCTGCGCAGCTGAAGACCCCCATTCTGAGCACAGGGAGGCCCCCGGGTCGGCCCGGAGGCCTGGTTCCGACGAACCCAGGTCATCCCAATGAATCGTCTTCACCGAACTACTCTCGGACCGGATCGAGATGATAGGAACAGGCCATGTCGACCAAGCCCACCCGCACGCTGGACACCTTCCCCAACCCGAAGCCGGGCCGCCCGTACGAGATCGCCATGGCCTGCCCGGAGTTCACCTGTGTCTGCCCCAAGACCGGCCAGCCCGACTTCGCCACCATCCGGCTCCGCTACGTCCCCAACAGGACCTGCGTCGAGCTCAAGAGCCTCAAGCTCTACCTCTGGTCCTTCCGTGACCAGGGCACTTTTCACGAGGCGGTCACCAACCGCATCTGTGACGACATCGTGAAGGCCATCTCACCCCGCTGGATCGAGGTGGTCGGCGATTTCGCGGTCCGGGGCGGCATCCACACCGTGGTGACGGCCCGCCACGGCAAGCGCCCAACCGAGTCGTAGCGTCGCCTCCCACACAGCCGAGCCTCCAGACTACAATCCGAGCCCGTGTCGCAAAGCGCCCCACACGCCTTCGATCCCAGCTCGCTGGTCGGCACCACGCTCGACGGCCAGTACCGGATCGACAGCCACCTCGCCTCCGGCGGGATGGGGGCGGTCTTCCGCGCCCATCACCTCTCGCTGCGCAAGGACGTGGCGCTCAAGGTGCTGCGCCCCGAGCTGACCGCCTCGCTCGAGCTGCAGGAGCGCTTCCGGCGCGAGTCGGAGATCGCCGCCGCCCTCGAGCACCGCCACATCGTCAGGGTCACCGACTTCCGCCGCTCGCCCGAGGGCTTGCTCTACCTCGCCATGGAGCTGCTCGACGGCGAGAGCCTCTTCGATCGCCTGCGCCGCGAGGGGTTCCTCCCGCCCGACGAGGCGGTGCAGATCCTCTGGCAGCTCTGCGACGGCCTGGAGGTCGCCCACGCCCGCGGCGTGGTGCACCGCGACCTGAAGCCTGAGAACGTCTTCATGGCGAACGGACCAGGCGGCGAGCTGGTCAAGATCCTGGACTTCGGCATCGCCAAGATGGCCGACCCCGGCGAGGGGAACGCCACGCAGTCGGGGATGGTGGTCGGCACGCCCGAGTACCTCTCGCCTGAGCAGGCCACTGGCTCACCGGTCGACGCCCGCGCCGACCTCTACACGGTGGGGCTGATCGGCTGGCGCATGCTGGTCGGCCACCACCCGTTCAAGGCCGAGGACGCCCGCGGGCTCCTCATGATGCAGGCCACCCGCCCAGTGCCGCCGCTCTCCGAGTTGCGCCCCGACCTGGCCGCCTACCCGCTGCTGGTGGCATCCATCCTCCGCGCCTGCCAGAAGGCCCCGCAGGACCGCTACCAGAGCGCCGCCGAGTTCAAGGCCGACCTGGGCGCCGTTCTCGACCACGGCCTGGCGATGATCCCGACCGCCACCCCGCCGCCCGCCCTCAGCTACACCTCCCTCTCGCCGGTCGAGCCGCTCCCCGCGGTCCAGCCAGGCCAGACCATCCAGCTCGGCACCCCCTACCAGCCCGACCCGGCGCCGGTGCCCGGCTTCTCCCTGGCGCGGTCGATCGACGGCCGGCTTCGCCGTCACCCGCGCCTCGCCATCGGGCTCGGCGTGCTGCTGCTGGCCGCCGCCGCGGCCGGGGTGGTGACGGCGGTGCAGGTCCGGCGCGACGTGCAGGTCTGGCGCGAGCAGGCCCGCCTGCAGGCCGAGAGCGAGGCGGCGCGACGCGCGGCCGCCGAGGTGGCCGAGGCGGCCGAGGCCGCGGCAGCGGCGAAGGCGCGGCAGGCCGACGAGCAGCGAAAGCCCATCTACGCGGCGGAGCAGGAGCTGCAGGCCGGCCGCCCGTCGCAGGCCCGGGCGCTCCTCTCCCCGCTGCTGGTCTCGCGCGCCACCGATCCGGCACTCCACCTGCAGCTCGGACACGCCTGGCACGACGAGGGCAACCTGGTCCGGGCGCTCGACGCCTGGACCACCGCGCAGGCCCTGGGCCCGCTCGACCGGCCCACGCTCGACCACCTGGTCTCCGACCTGGGACGCGATCGCGCCGTGGCCGACCGCGCCGCCAACATGCTGCTGCGCGCCGGAGCCACCTCGGGCCCCGCGCTCGCCGCCATCTCTCCCCGCGCCTCTGCCTGGACCAGGCTCCGGGCCCTCGGCCTGGCCCGCGAGATCGGGCCATCGGCCCAGGTCGACGTCGGCGTCGGGTACCTGGCCCTGCTGTCGGATCCAGACTGCGACGTCCGCAAGGCCGCCTCCCGCGCCCTGGCCGAGCTGCGGGAGCGGCGCGCCCTCCCGAAGCTGCGCGAGCGGGCCGAGGCCCGCGACCAGCGCAAGCTCGGCAGCGTCATCATCGGCTCCAAGCCTGCCTGCGGCGCGGCCGAGGCCGGCGAGGCGCTGCGCCGCATCGAAGGGCGCTGACAGCTCGCGCTCGCACCACCCAGGAGGCCACGACATGGCACGGCTCGACTCGATCTCGGTGACCCTCTCCGGCGCGGCCCCGCAGGCGCTGGCGGCCGGAACCCTGGCCCTGCCGGTCTTCGAGGAGGAGGTCGCCGACCGCGGTGGACCACTGCGCGCCATCGACGCCGTGCTCGGCGGTGGCCTGCGCGCCCTGGCCGGCGCCGAGCGGTTCACCGGCAAGGCCGGCCAGCAGCTGCTGGTGCCGACGCTCGGCCGCGGCCGCGCCGCCACCGTGTTGCTGCTCGGCCTCGGCCCCAGCGCCGCGGGGGCCGGGGCCGCCGAAGGCTTCGAGCCGCTTCGGCTGGCGGCCGGCAAGGCGGCCCGGGCGGCCGGCGAGGGCCGGCTGGTGGTGGCGCTCCCGGCGGTGGCAACGCGCGACCTGCCGGCCGCGGCCCGCGCCGTCGTCGAGGGGGCGCTGCTCGGGGCCTACCGCTTCGAGGCCTACAGGGCGCGCGCCAAGGAGACCCGGCGTGGCCTCTCCGCGCTGACGCTGGCGGTCCCGGCCGCGGCGGCCCGGAGGCGCGAGCTGGTGGCGGAGGTGGCGCTGGCCCGCAGCCTCGCGCTGGCGGTGGCAGCGGCGCGCGACCTCGTCAACCTCGGACCGGCCCAGTGCACGCCGCGCCTGCTGGCCGAGGCGGCAGCCCGGGCGGCCAAGCGGGCCGGCCTCTCCTGCCAGGTCCGCGGCGAACGGCAGATCGGGGCGCTGAAGATGGGGCTCTTCCTCGGCGTCGCCCGCGGCTCGGTCGAGCCGCCGCGGCTGGTGACGCTCGGCTGGCGACCCCGCGGCCCCGCCGCCGGCCGCCGCCCGGTGGTGCTGGTCGGCAAGGCCGTCACCTTCGACTCCGGCGGCCTCTCGCTCAAGCCGAGCGACTCGATGACCACCATGCACACCGACATGGCCGGCAGCGCCGCGGTGATCGCCGCCATGCAGGTGATCGCCTCGCTGCGCCCCCCCTTCCCGGTCATCGGCGTCTTCGGCGCCTGCGAGAACATGCCGGGCGGGCGCGCCTACAAGCCCTCGGACGTGCTGACCGCCTTCGACGGCCAGACCGTCGAGATCACCAACACCGACGCCGAGGGACGGCTGGTGCTCGGCGACGTGCTGGCCTGGTCGGCCCGCACCTTCAGGCCGGCCGCGCTGCTCGACGTGGCCACCCTGACCGGCGCCTGCATGGTCGCGCTCGGCCCGGTCACCGCCGGCGCCATGGGGCCCGACGGCCCGGTCATCGACGGGCTGCTGGCGGCGGCCCGGCGCGCCGGCGAGGACACCTGGCGCCTCCCGCTCGTCGAGCACCTCAAGGAGCAGCTCAAGAGCGACCGGGCCGACCTGAAGAACGCCGGCGATCGGCTCGGCGGCGCCATGAGCGCCGCCCACTTCCTCCAGAAGTTCGTCGGCGAGACCCCCTGGGCCCACCTCGACATCGCCGGCCCGTCGCACACCGCCAAGGAGCGCGGCTACCTGTCGGCGGGCGGCACCGGCTTCGCGGTGCGCACGCTGGTCGAGTTCGTGCGCGGGTGGAAGCCGTGACCCGGGTGGCGCCGTGACGCTGGTCGACCGCCTGGCGGCGTTGCTGCGCCCCGCCGGCGGCGGCATCCACCTGGTCTCCACCGGGCGGGAGGCGCAGGCCGCGCTGGTGCGTCGCCTGGCCGGGGCCGCGAGCGACGCCGAGGTGGCCGCGCGCTGGCGCGCCGGGCTGGAGCGCGCCGCCACCGCCCGCGCCGTGCTGCTCGGCGTCCCCTGCGACGTGGGTGCCGGCTTCCGTCGCGGCGCCAACCTGGCCCCGGCCGCGCTCCGCGCCCACCTGCTGGAGCGCGACCCGGCCTGGTTCGAGCGGGCCCGCGCCGCCGGCCTGGTCGACCTCGGCGACGTCTTCACCGTCCCCCAGCTGCTCCACGACGAGATGCTCTCGGAGGCGCAGCTGCAGGCCTGCCGCCGGGCCCTCTACCCGGACCTGGCCGGCGCCGAGGCGCTGCCGGTCTCGCCGCTCTCGATCGCCGAGCGCGCCTTCGCCGACCTGCTGGCGGTCAACCCGGGGCTGCGCCTCCTCACCCTCGGCGGCGACCACTCGGCCGCCTGGCCCGCGGCCGCGGCGCTGGCGGTGGCGCGCCCCGGGCTCGGCATCGTCCAGCTCGACGCCCACACCGACCTGCTGGCCGAGCGGCTCGGCGTCCGGCTCTGCTTCGGCACCTGGTCGTTCCACGCCAACCAGCTGCTGGGGCGAGGTGGCCGGCTGGTGCAGGTCGGCATCCGCGCCAGCCGTCACCACCAGGCTCACTGGGAGTCGACGCTCGACGTCCGCCAGCTCTGGGCCGGCGAGGTGCGGCGCGATCCGGCCGCCGCCGTCGAGCGGGTGGTGGCGCTGCTCCGGGAAGCCGGGGTGAGGGCCCTGCTGCTCACCAACGACATCGACGGCCTCGACCCGGCCTTCGCCCCGGGCACCGGGACGCCCGAGCCGGACGGCCTCTCCCTCGACTTCGCGCTGGCGCTGATCCACCGGCTCGGGGCCGAGTTCGAGCTGGTCGGCGGCGACGTCATGGAGGTGGCCCCCGACCTGGCGCCCGACCCCGCGGGGCGACGCCGCACGCTCGACTCGGCGGTCGACTGCCTGGTGGCGACGGCGGCGGCGGCGCTGGGCGCGGCGCCCTGAGCCGCGGCGCGAAATCCTGAAACACGAAACCCCGGAGCCGTGAGGCCCCGGGGTCGGGTGGCCGGTGTCGGCCCTTCGTCGTCGAAGCCGGTCGACTAGGCGTGGTCCGCGGCGGTCTTCTTGGCCGGGACGACCTTGCCGGTGAGCGCGCCGACAGCCGCGCCGACAGCCGCGCCGGCGACGGCGCCGAGGACCGCGAAGAGCGAGGCGATGCCGGTGACGCCGAGCACCATGCCGAAGATGATGAGCCCCTTGACGAAGAAGGTCGGGGCGACCGGGGTGCCGACGATGCCGCCGGCCAGCAGCAGGCCCGCGTAGCCACCGTAGAGCACGGCCGGCAGGAGGGCGATGGCGAGGAAGAGGGCGAGGCCGATGCCGGCGCCGACCAGCGTGAAGAGCTTGTTCTGGGCCTTCGGAGTATTGACAGTCATGGCGTTTCTCCCGTTCGAGTGATGGTGCCGTCTCTTCGGCCACCCGGGAGCTACCAAATGCACCTGCCTTGCCAACTCCGCGGCCACCAGATTCCGGGAGGTTGCAGGGAGCGCTGGTCGGGATTTCCCGACGCGGGGCCGGATTGGCCCGACGGGCGGCACCCTGCTACCCTCGCCGGGCCCGTGGACGCCTTCAAGCCGCACCTCGCCGACGTCGCCGACTACCCGTACGCGAAGGTCGACGCCCGCATCAAGCTCGACCAGAACGAGAGCCCCGACGACCTGCCGCCGGAGCTCAAGGCGGCGGCGCTGGCCCGGCTGGCGGCGCTCCCCTGGAACCGCTACCCGGAGCTGCACGCCGAGGAGGTCCGGGCGCTGCTCTCCAGCCACGAGGGCTGGCCCGAGGCCGGCGTCGTGCTGGCCCCCGGCTCCAACCTGCTCATCCTCGCGCTCGCCTCGGCGGCGCGGCAGGTGCTCGATACCGCCCCGGCCTTCCCCTACTACAAGGGGAGCGCCACCGCCGCCGGCACGCCCTACCGGGCCGTCCCGCTCGGCCCCGGCTTCACGCTGCCGCTCGAGCCGCTGCTGGCGGCGCTCTCCGGCCCGCCCGGCGTCCTCTTCCTCCCGGTGCCGCACGCCCCGACCGGTGCCCTCTTCACGACCGGTGACGTGACGGCGCTGGCCGAGCGGGCCCGCGCCAGCGGCTGGCTGCTGGTGGTCGACGAGGCCTACCAGGCCTTCGCCGGCACCGACGCCCGCCCCTTGGCGCGGCAGAACCCGAACGTCGCCATCCTGCGCACCTTCTCCAAGGCCTGGTCGCTGGGCGGGGTCCGCACCGGCTACCTGCTCGGCTCGCCGCGCGTCGCCGCGGTGGTGCGAGCCATGATCCCACCCTTCTGCATCCCGGCCACCACCGGCGCCATCCTCACCACCGCGCTGGAGCGCCCCGGCTACGTGGCGGCGCTGGTGGAGCGGATCCGCGCCGAGCGGGCCCGCCTCTCCGCCGGCCTGGCGACGGCCCAGCCGCGCTGGACCGTCTACCCTTCGGCCGCCAACTACCTGCTGGTGCGCACCCCCGACGCCAAGGCCGCCTTCGACCACCTGCTCTCGCGCGGGCTGCTGGTGCGGCGCCAGGACCACTACCCCGGGCTCGAGGGCTGCATCCGCATCTCGGTCGGCGCGGCCGCCGAGAACGACGCCCTGCTGGCGGCGGCGCGCGAGGCGCCGTGAGCGCACCACCAGGGGCCACCGCGAGCCGGGCCGAGGCGCCGGCCCGGGGGACCACGCGCCACACCTGGTTCGAGGACGGCCAGGCCATCTTCACCGCCGCGCTCTTCATCTCCTTCGGCTACGGGCTGCTCAAGCAGGCCCACCTGCTCTCCGGCGGAACCGCCGGCCTGGCGCTGCTGCTCACCCGGCTCACCCCCTTCAGCTTCGGCCAACTCTTCGTGACCCTCAACCTGCCCTTCTTCTGGCTGGCGGTGCGCCAGATGGGCTGGGCCTTCACGGTCAAGACCTTCATCACCATCGGCCTGGTCTCGCTCGGCGCCGACCGGCTCCAGCTGGTGATGTCCTTCGAGCGGGTCGAGCCGCTCTACGCCGCCATCCTCGGCGGCTCGCTGATCGGCATCGGCCTGCTCATGCTCTTCCGCCACCAGGCCTGCCTCGGCGGCCTCAACGTGCTGGCCATCTGGCTGCAGGAGCGGCGCGGGGTGCGCGCCGGCGCCTTCCAGATGGTGATCGACTCGCTGGTGGTGATCGCCTCGCTCTTCGTGGTGCCGCCGGCCACCATCCTCTACTCGGTGATCGGCGCGGTGGCGCTCAACCTGGTGCTGGCGGTCAACCACCGGCCGGACCGCTACCTCGGCACCTGAGCGGCCTCAGCCGGCCAGGTGGCGCCAGCGCTCGAGGGCCCGCACCGCCAGCCAGCCGCCGAAGAGCGCCGCCAGCCCACCCTGCAGCAGGGCCCGGCCGCTCCCCGGCTCGAGCGTCTCCAGCCCGGAGAGGCCGGGTGGCAGGTCGGCCGCCGCCACCGCCGCGAAGGCGACCGCCGCCGCGGTGAGCAGCACCGCCTCCAGCGTCGCCTCCTTCTGATCGCGCGGGCCGCGGGCGAAGCGCTCCAGCAGGAGCAGCAGCGCGCCGGCCAGCAGCGAGACCACCAGCCCGGCCTCGACCAGCTCGCCGAAGTGGTCCTCCACCAAGGCCCCGGCGCAGGTCTTCTGCCGTCGGTGGAGCCTGGCCAGCTCGGCGCAGCGCTCCACCGAGAGCTCGCCGACGCGGGCCCGGGCGTCGCCGCTGAAGTGGTCCACGCCGGTCTTCCAGCTCACCGGCTCGGCCAGCAGCCCGGAGAGGCCGGCCGCCAGCATGCCGAGCGCCGTCAGCCGCAGGCAGAGGAGGAGGAGGAAGCGCATGGCGCTTCCATCCCTCGCGCCACCGCGGGGCGTCAAGCGGAGCCAGGCGTCGGCCGGCCCCGGCCCGGGGCTTCTCCCGCGGACCTCGTGGGATAGGATGTGGCCATGCGCCGCGCGCTCTCGCTGCTCCTCGTCGGCCTCGGCCTCGCGCTCGGGCTGGTGATCGCCTGGAAGGTGCTGGCGCCACGCCCGCCCGCACCGCCCGATCCCCCGGCCGTGGTCGAGAAGGTCCGGCAGGTGGCCCGGCTCGAGACGCTCGAGGTCAGGCTCTACAAGAAGGTCAGCTTCAGGCCGGAGCCGCAGCCGGCCGACTCGATCTGGGGCGACGTGGCCGGCTGGGTGCGCCAGACCCTGGCCCGGCCCCGCGGCAAGGCGATCGTCTTCGCGGTGGCCCACATCGGCCTCGACGTCTCGAAGCTCGGCCCCGAGCAGGTCGAGGTGACCGACCGGGTGGTCTCGCTGGTGCTGCCGCCGCTCTACACCCGGGTCGAGCTGCTCCCCGGTGAGACCGAGGTGATCGGCTCCAACCTCGACTCGGCCGAGACCGCCTGGCTGCTCGAGCTGGCCAAGCGAGCCTTCGAGCGCGAGGTGCAGGCCGACCGGGCGCTGCAGGGCAAGGCCCGGGCCGCCGCCGAGCAGGCCCTCACCGCGCTGCTGCTGCAGGTCGGTGTGACCCGCGTCGAGTTCGTGGAGCGGCTGCCCGGTCGGGGACCCAGCTCGTGACCGCGCCTGGCGCGGGCGGGAGCGGGCCGGGAGCCTCCGCCAACCGGCCGCCGCTCGAAGGCATCAGGGTGCTCGACCTCTCCAGGCTCCTCCCCGGCCCCTACGCCTCGCTGGTGCTGGCCGACCTCGGCGCCGACGTCGTCAAGGTGGAGGACCCCGGCGGCGGCGACTACCTGCGCTGGATGCCGCCGCTGGTGGGCGAGCAGTCGGGCGCCTTCCACGCCCTCAACCGCAACAAGCGGAGCCTGGCGCTCGACCTCAAGGCGGCCGGCGGACCGGCGGTGCTGCTTCGCCTGGCGGCCGGGGCCGACGTGCTGCTCGAGTCCTTCCGGCCCGGCGTGCTCGACCGGCTCGGCGTCGGCTGGGAGGCGCTGCGCGCCGCAAACCCGCGGCTGGTGCTCTGCTCCATCAGCGGCTTCGGCCAGGACGGCCCCTACCGCGCGCTGGCCGGGCACGACCTCGACTACTGCGCCATCGCCGGCGTGCTGGCTGCCAACGGCCCGGCCGAGCGCCCCATGCCGCTCGGGGTGCAGGCGGCCGACCTCTGCGGCGGCGCCTGGCCGGCGGTGGCCGGCATCCTCGCCGCCCTGCTGCGCCGCGGCGCCACCGGCCCCGGAGCCCACGTCGACATCTCCATGACCGACGGCGTCGCCGCCATGCTCTCCATGCCCCAGGCCATGGCCGACGCCCGCGGCACCCCGCTGCGGCGCGAGCGCGAGCTGCTCAACGGCGGCGCCGCCAGCTACCAGGTCTACCGGAGCTCCGACGGCCGCCACGTGGCCCTCGGCGCCCTCGAGCCGCAGTTCTTCGCCCGCTTCTGCGCCGCGGCCGGCCGCCCCGAGCTGGCCGAGCGGCAGTTCGACGAAGACCGGGGGGCGCTGATCCGGGAGCTGACCACCCTCTTCGCCACCCGCACCCGCGACCAGTGGGCCCGGCTCGGCCAGGACCACGACTGCTGCCTCGCCCCGGTGCTGGAGGGCGACGAGCCCAAGGCCGACCCGCAGCTCGCGGCGCGCGGGATCTTCCTCGAGATCGAGACCCCGTGGGAGGGCAGGGCCCTCCCCTCGCTGGCCACGCCGGTCCGGCTGGCCGGGGTGACCGCGCCGCGACGGCCTGCCCCGCGCCTCGGGGCCGACACCGACGCGGTGCTCCGCGAGGGCGGCTTCTCCGCGGCGGAGGTCGAGGCCCTGCTGGCCGGGGGCGTGGTCGGTGCCGTGGACATGGCATGGCCTCCGTCGAACCGGCTGGGCTAGAGTGATCCCTGCACTTCTCGCCACCCCCCCGTGGCGCATACCCCGGAGGTCCCGTGAACATGTCGAGAACGCTGCTGCGCACCGCCCTGCTCCTCGCCCTGCTGCCTGCCTTTGCCGTCGCCGCGCCCAGCAAGGAGTCGAAGGCCAAGAAGCCCCGCCTCGCCATCCTCGACTTCCCGGCCATCCACGGCGCCTACTCTTCCTGCTCGGGCTGGGGCAACAACTCGGGCGCCATGTCCGACGCGCTGCGCGAGCTCTTCACCACCGAGATCATGGAGAGGGCCAACGGCAAGATCCGGCTGGTGGAGCGGGCCCGGCTCCAGGAGATCCGCTCCGAGCTCAACTTCCAGAAGTCGGACGAGGTCGATCCGGCCTCGGTGCAGAAGGCCGGCAAGCTGCTCGGCGCCAAGTACGTGCTGACCGGCAAGATCACCCGCTTCGCCTGCAAGGTGAGCGAGGCCAGCTCGGGCTGGGGTGTCGGGGCGCTGGTCGGCAAGGCGACCGGCAGCGGCCTGGCCGGCGCGGTGGCCGGCAGCGTCAACGTGAAGAACGTCAACTTCTCCGGCCGGCTCGACGCCCGGCTCATCGAGGTCGAGACCGGCGAGATCCTCGTCACCTTCAAGGACGAGAACGAGACCGGCAACACCTCGGCCAAGGTGGCCGGCGGCGGCGGCGGCGTGCAGTACGACGACGAGCTGGCCAACAAGGTCTTCGAGCCGCTGGTGGCCAAGATGTCGGCCAAGATCGTCAAGAAGACCGTGGCCGCCGACGAAGACGAGGACGAGTAGCGCCACCCCCATGCTCGCCCTCCTGCTCGCCGCCGCGCTCGCCGCGCCCGCCGCGCCCCAGGGACCCGAGGCCGACCCGGCCCCGGCGCCCCGGGCGGCGCCCAGGATCGCCACCCTCCAGCTCGAGGCCGCCGGGGTGCCGGAGGGCATGGCCGCCTCCGCCACCGTGCTGGTCCCCACCGAGGTGCGCCGGGCCCGCCCCGACGCCGAGGTGATCTCCTCGGAGGACGTCCGCTCGCTGCTGAGCCACCAGAAGAACCGGCTGGTGCTCGGCTGCGGCGCCGACGCCGCCTGCCTCGCCGACCTCGGCGGCCTGCTCGGCGTCGACGAGATCGTCGCCGGCCGGATCGGCCGGCTCGGCGAGACCTGGGTGCTGGAGCTGCGCCGGCTCGACGTCAAGCAGGCGCGCAACCTCGCCTCGGTCACCCGGGCGGTCGGGAGCGCCGGGGCGCTGGTCGGGGCGGTCCGCTCGGCGACCGGTGAGCTCTTCGCTGCGCCGCCGGGTCCGGCCCTGGCCGGGGCGGCGGCGGGCGCACCCGGCGATGGCGCGACCGGCGGCGGCGACGCCACCCCAGCCGACGACGGCCAGCCGCAGGTCCGGCTCCCCGACGATCCGTCGCTGCCCGGCCCGAGCCTCGCCAAGGGCGAGACCGACTACATGCCGCTCGACTACAAGGGGACCCGCCACCGCTCCGTCTACGAGCAGGTCAAGAAGGTGATCGTCGGAGGCGGCTTCCCGCTGGAGAAGGAGCGGCTCGACGACGACGCCGCCCTCTCCATGCGCACCGAGTGGACCTCGATCGAGCGGGGGCGGCGGCTCCGCTTCCGGGTCCGGGTCGACGGCCGGGTGGCGCTCGAGTTCGACCGCGAGCGCTGCGACGAGACCGGCTGCCGCGAGACCGACACCATCTCGCGCCGCGAGCAGAAGCTGGCCGCCGACATCTACGCGGTGCTCCGCGGGCAGCTGCTGCAGGTTCGCTAGCGCACCACCCCCCGGCACCAGCCCGTGGGGGGTTGCTTCTGGCCGCGCGCGGTGCTGCGATGGGGTCGCAGCTCGAAGGGACGCCAGGAGACCATGCGCCACGCAGCCTTCGCCATCGCGCTGGGGTTCGCCTGCTCGGCCTGCTCGAGCGGCAGCGCCACCAGCCCGCTCCACCTCCCGGGCGCGGAGCAGTTCGTCTCGCCCGCCGGTGGCGGGCCACGCACCGCCCAGGCCGGGGGCGGCCCGGCCGCGCCGGGGGCCACCGACGGCGCCGCGACCGGCGGGGCGCCGGCCCCCCGCACCGTCGAGGAGGCCGATGTCTGGCAGAAGGTCGGTTCGACGCTCGTCCTCGCCAACGCCTGGCGGGGGCTGGTCAACGTCGACGTGGCCGACCCGGCCGCGCCTGCGCTCCTGGCCCGGCTCCCGCTCGACGGCACGCCAGTCGACCTCTACCTCCGCGGCGGCGTCGCCATCGTCATCACCCGCGGCGCCATGCGCTGGGACCTGGGCACCCCGGCGGCCGATGCCGGCCTCCTCCCAGCCCCCTGGACCGGCTCCCGCATCGTCGTCGTCGCTGTCGACGACCCCGCCGCCCCGGTGCTCCTGACCTCGCTGGAGGTCGAAGGGCAGATCGAGACCACCCGCCTGGTGGGTGACATCCTCTACGTGGTCTCCCGCCACCTCCCCTACTACGACGTCGGCCCGGTGGCCGGCAGCGTGGCGGTAGGCTCGGGCGCCGTCGTGTCCTCCGGGAGCGGCGCCGCCCCGGCCGGCGTCGGGCTGGCCAGCGCGGACGGCTCGAGCGACCTCACCTACGTGGCCAGCATCGATCTCTCCGATCCCGGGGCGCCACGACCCGTGGCCCGCCTCGACTTCCCATCTTCCGGCTGGACCACCATCGCCCACGTCGGGCCGACCCGCATCACCCTGGCCCAGTCCGGCTGGGGCTCCGACGGCGCTCCGCACACCTCGCTGCGCGCCGTCGACATCTCGGATCCCGCCGGCGCCCTCCTCCTCGGCGGGGTCGCGACCGTGGACGGGCTGGTGCGAGACCGCTGGGCGCTCGACTTCGACGCCGCCACCGGCCTGGTCCGGGCCGCCGCCGATCCGGGCTGGAACGCCGGGGCCCGGCTCACCACCGTGGCCTGGGCCGACGCCAGGTCCCCCGAGCCGCGGGGGAGCCTGCACATCGACGTCGCCGAGTCGCTCACCGCGGCGCGCTTCGACGGCGCTCGCGCCTACCTGGTCACGGCGCTGCGCTCCGATCCGCTCTGGGTGATCGACACCAGCGTCCCGTCGAGGCCGACGCTGGTCGGACACCTGGAGATGCCCGGCCAGCTCGACTTCATCGAGCCACGCGGCGATCGGCTGGTGGCCCTCGGCCACACCGGCGAGGGTGGCGCCCCGTTCCAGCTCCAGGTCTCGCTCCTCGACGTGACCGATCCGGCCGCGCCGTCGCTGCTCGGCCGCGCACTCTTCGGCCCGGACTGGGGCTGGGTGCCGGCCAGCCCCGACGACATGCGCAAGGCCTTCCAGGTGCTCGACGGGGAAGGGCTGATCCTGGTCCCGCTCCAGGGCTTCGACCGGACCTCCTGGAGCTGGCGCGGAGGCACCCAGCTCCTCAGCTTCTCGCGCCAGGCGCTGGTGCTGGAGGGCTTCCTCGCCCACCAGGGGGCGCTGCGCCGGGCCATGTCGCTCGGCCCGGGCCGGCTGGCGGCGCTCTCCGACGAGCGCCTCCAGTCGATCGACTCGAGCGACCGGGCCAACCCGGTCGAGCTGGCCAGCCTCGACCTGGCCCGAGCCGTCAACGCCATCGCGGTGCTGGGCGGGACGGCGGTGCAGCTCTGCGGCGACGGCTGGCGCGGCACCACCGAGATCGTGGTGACCCCGGCCGCCGATCCCGAGGCCTCCCGGCCGCTGGCTCGCCTCGCCACGCCCGGCACCACGGCGCGGCTCTTCGAGAGAGGCGCGGTGGCCTGGGTCCTGTCGGGCGATCCCTGGATCGGCGAGGCCTCCCTCGAGGCCGTCGACGTGACGGACCCGGCCGCGCCGCGCCGGCGTGGCCGGCTCACCCTCGCTCTCCCCGCCAGCTCGCTGGGCGGCTGGTGGTGGATGCCCGGCGCCGTGGCCATCGACGAGCTGCTGGTGGTGCAGCGGTCCGGCTGGAGCTGCGCGGCCAGCTGCACCTCCACCGACCAGCTGCTGGTCGTCGACCTCTCCGACGCCGACAAGCCGACGCTGGCCGCCACCGTCCAGCTGCCGGCGGCCAGCTGGACCAGCGGTCTGCTCCGCTCCGGCCGCGGCGTCCTCTATACGCAGTACGACTGGCAGGGCCAGCAGTCGGTGCGCTACCTGGCCGGCCGCGTCGACCTGGCCGAGGCGCGGGCACCTCGGCTCCTGCCGCGGGTCAACGTGCCAGGCACCGTCTTCGCGGCCAGCGACGACGGGTCGTGGATCTGGACCGAGGAGCAGGCCTGGGGGGCGGAGCGGGTCACCGCGCCGGACGCCACCACCTGGATCCACTCGCTCCGCCTCACCGACCATGGCACCGCCCGGCTCGAGGAGAGCGTCGCGCTCGACGGCTGGTTCGCCGGGACCCGGGTGGATGCCGGGGTCGGCTGGGTGGTCGGCAGCGACTGGCGCACCGGCCGGGCCCGGCTGGCCGGGGTCCAGCTCCAGCCGCTCGCGGTCGCCTCCAGCATCACCCTGCCCACCTGGTGGGCTGGCCTCCTCGACGTCCGCAGCGCCACCGCCTTCGTGGTCGGCTCGACCGGGGCGACCGCCGTGCTGGTCTACGACGTGGCCGACGCCACCTCGCCGCGGCTGCGACAGGCCGTGCGCACCGAGGGTTGGGTCTCCGGCGTCGAGGTCGAGGGGTCGACCGCCTGGCTCCCGGCCGGGCCTCGCGGCGTGATCACCGTGCCGCTGGCGCCTTGAGCGCGCTTCTCACTCCCCGATGATCTTCACCAGCACGCGCTTGACCCGCCGCCCGTCGAACTCGCCGTAGAAGATCTGCTCCCAGGGGCCGAAGTCGAGGGCCCCGTCGGTCACCGCCACCACCACCTCGCGCCCCATCACCTGCCGCTTCAGGTGGGCGTCACCATTGTCCTCGCCGGTGGCGTTGTGCCGGTAGGCCTGCGGGCTGGCGTCGAACGGGGCGAGCCGCTCCAGCCAGGCGGCGTAGTCGCGGTGCAGCCCCGGCTCGTCGTCGTTGATGAAGACCGAGGCGGTGATGTGCATGGCGTTGACCAGGCAGAGCCCCTCGCGGATGCCGCTCTGGCGCAGCACCTCCTCCACCTTCGAGGTGATGTTGACGAACCCGACCCGCTCCGGCGTGTTCATGTTGAGGGTCCAGCGGAACGACTTCATGGTGGCTCCCGGGGTGGGGACGATCGACGGCGAAGTGGTCTGCCTGCTGGCATATCGCCCCCGGAACAACGCACGGTGTATCCTGCGCGCTGGAGAAGAGCCATGGACCCGGCTAGGCCACGTCGCCAGCGGATGGAGTGGTGGATCCCGGGCCTCTACATGGCCGTGGCGGGCACCTGGATCTACGGCTCCGACGCGCTGGTGGCGGTCATCGCCGGCTCGGTGGAGGACCAGCGGGTCATCTCCACCTGGAAGGGGCTCGGCTTCGTGCTGGTCACCGGGGCCTTGCTCCACCTCGGGCTCCGCTGGGCCCTGCGGCGCGAGCGGGCCGCCACCGACCGGCTCAGGTACAGCGAGGCCCTGCTGCGCGGGGTCACCGACGCCGTCCCCGACCCGATCTTCATGGAGGATCTCTCCGGCCGCTGGATCTTCTGCAACCCGGCCGCGCTCGCCGCCATCGGCAAGCCGGCCGACCGGGTGCTGGGCCGGACCTGCCGGGAGATCTTCGACGACTCGAAGGCCGGCGCACTGCTCGCCGAGAACGACCGGCGCGTCATGGCCACCGGGATCGCCGAGGTGCTGGAGGAGCTGGTCCCGACCCCGCGCGGCGAGCGGGTCTTCCTCTCCTCCAAGGCGGCCTCCCGCGACGCGGAGGGGAGGATCGTCGGCCTCATCTGCACCGCCAAGGACATCACCGAGCGAAAGCGGGCCGAGCAGGAGGCCCAGGCGTCGGAGCAGCGGCTCCAGCAGGCGCAGCGCCTCGAGAGCGTCGGCCGCCTCGCCGCGGGCGTGGCCCACGACTTCAACAACCTGCTCACCGTCATCCTCGGCGGGAGCGCCGCCATCCGGGACGACCTGGCGGCCGGACGCCAGGTGCGGCGGGAGGAGATCGAGGAGGTCCACGCCGCCGGGGAGCGCGCCAGCGAGTTGACCCGGCAGCTGCTGCTCTTCGCCCGTCGCCAGGTCACCAGCCAGGTCCCGCTCGACCTGAACGCGGTGGTGCGCGGCAGCGAGCGGCTGCTGCGGCGGGTCCTTGGCGAGGACGTGGCGATCCAGACCTCGCTCACCGATGGTCTCTGGCCCGTGGTCGCCGACCCGGCCCAGGTCGAGCAGCTGATCGTCAACCTGGCGGTCAACGCCCGCGACGCCATGCCTCGCGGCGGCACCATGGGTCTGGAGACGCTCAACGTCGGGGCCGGGGCGTCCGTCCCGGCGCCCCCGGGCGAGTGGGTGCTGCTGCGCGTGCGCGACACCGGCGTGGGCATGTCCCGCGAGGTGAAGGCCCACGCCTTCGAGCCCTTCTTCACCACCAAGCTCCCCGGACAGGGCACGGGGCTCGGGCTGGCCACGGTCCACGGCATCGTCACCCAGGCCGGCGGCCTGGTGCACGTGGAGAGCGAGCCGGGGCAGGGGACCTGCTTCGAGATCTGGCTGCCCCGCAGCTTCCTGGCCATCCCAGCGCCTGGGGCGCCGGCGGGCCAGGCCGCGTCGGCCCGGGGCGGGAGCGAGAGCCTGCTGCTGGTGGAGGATGACCCGATGGTGCGGGAGATGGCGGCGCGGGGGCTGCGCTCCGGCGGCTACCGGGTGCTGGTGGCCAGCGGCGGCGCCGAGGCGCTGCAGGTCGCCTCGCAGGAGGGGGCCGCGCTGCGCCTGCTGGTGACCGACGTGGTGCTGCCAGGCCTGGACGGCAGGGCCCTGGCCGACGAGCTGCTCCGCCGCCTGCCCGGCCTGCGGGTGCTCTTCATCTCTGGGCACGCGCGCGAGGTGATCGGCCGCCACGGCGTGGACGACGACGGAGCCCAGTTCCTGGCCAAGCCGTTCACCGCCCCGGCCCTGCTGGCCAAGGTCCGCGGACTGCTCGATCGATCGTGAGTCGCGGCGCCACGGGCTCGGCTCCTCCCGCCCGCGGCGCTCGGAGCGCCCCTCGCCTGGCCCGAGCGCCTCGCGCGCTCAGTGGCCCCAGTTCTTCTCGCCCGCCTCGATGCGGACCGGCAGGATGTTCTGCGGCAGCGGCAGCGGGCAGGTGGCGTGAGGGGAGAAGACGCAGGGTGGGTTGTAGGCGCGGTTGAAGTCGAGCACCACCTTCCCGTCGACCGGGAGCGCCGCCGAGAGGAAGCGCCCCGCCCCGTAGGTCTCACGCGGCGCCGTCTGGTCCTTGAAGACGAAGAAGAGCTGGTCACCGTCCTGCGTCGGCTCGAGCGCGACCTCCTGCCCGCCGACGGTGAACCAGGCCCGGCCCGGCGCCAGCTCCCGGGTGGTGGTCCCGATCACGCTCAGCACCTCGACCTGGCGCGGCGCGGCGTAGGGCTCCCAGCGCGCCGTGAGGCGCCAGCGCGGGGCGGGAGGGAAGGTGTCGATGCCGGTGAAGTCCTTGCGGGTCGGGCTCTCGGCGTCCCAGGCCCGCAGCCCCAGCTTGCCGCCCCGATCGATCACTTGCACCGCCCGTGAACCCGAGAGGAGCCGGTCCGGCTTGCCGTCCCTATCCGAGGCGAGCCGGCGCGAGGTGACCGACGCCCCGGCCAGCGTCCAGCCGTCGGCCGGCGTGGCGGCCAGGGTCACGACGCCGCCGGCCAGCGTGAAGAGGCCGGGCAGGCCGGGGATGCGGTTCTCCCCCTCCTTGAGCCAGTGGAGCCCGGTCAGCGCCAGCCAGCCCTGCGGCCTCTGCAGGGCGGCGAGCCGCTGGTCTCGCCAGGCCTTCCACTCGGCCTCGAAGGCCTCCGGCGAGGGTGCGGGTGGGACGGCGGCGAGGAGCAGCACGGAGACGAGGGCCAGTGTGGTCGCGGACATGGCGCCGAGTCTAGTCCCCGGCCGGCGCGCCTCGCCAGCGCAACCGGCCAGCGCAACCGGCCAGCTCAGCCCGCCGCCTCAGCCCGCCGCCTCAGCCCGCCGCGGGCCCGGCGTCGACCCGGGTCGGGGCCGTCGGCACCCTGGCCCAGGCGAAGCCGGCCACCAGCTCGTCGGCGCGGCAGCGGGTCCCGGCCGGCGCCAGCCCGCAGCTCTGCGCCAGCCAGCCGACCACCGCCTCGGGCGCCACCCCGCCCTCGCGCAGCTCGCCGAGCGAGCGCGCCCCGCTCCGCTTGGCCAGCCGCTGGCCGTCCTCCCCGAGCAGCAGCGGCGCGTGGGCGAAGCGCGGGGCGGAGAGCCCGAGCGCACCGTAGAGCAGCAGCTGGCGCGCCGTGGAGGGGAGCAGGTCGTCGCCGCGGACCACCTCGGTGATCCCCATGGCGGCGTCGTCGACCACCACCGCCAGCTGGTAGGCGGCCACGCCGTCGGCGCGCATCACCACGAAGTCGCCGGTCTCTGCCGCCGGCTCGAAGCGGCGGGGGCCGTGGACGGCGTCGTCGAAGCGCACCTCGCCAGGCTCGACGCGCAGCCGCCAGGCCGGGCGCCGCGCCGCCGTGCGCCGGGTCACCTCCGCCCCGGAGAGGCCGCGGCAGGTGCCGGGGTAGCGCGGCCCGTCGTCGGCCGGGCCGTGGGGGGCCTGCGCCGCGGCGGCGATCTCGGCGCGCGAGCAGAAGCAGGGATAGGCCAGCCCGGCCTCGCGGAGCCGGTCGAGCGCCGCCTGGTAGCGCCCGCCCCGCTCCGACTGCCGGTAGGGACCGGCCCCGCCGCCGAGATCCGGCCCCTCGTCCCAGCCGAGCCCGAGCCAGCGCAGCGCCGCGAGGATGCCGGCCTCCATCCCGGGTCGCACCCGGGGCGGATCGAGGTCCTCGACCCGCATCACCAGCGCGCCGCCGGCGGCGCGGGCCGCCAGCCAGGCCAGCAGCGCGGTGCGGCCGTTGCCGAGGTGGAACGGGCCGGTGGGGCTGGGGGCGAGGCGGCCGCGGTAGGTCATCCGGTGGGTCCCGCCCCGGCCGGAGAGTGGCGGTGCGGGCGTCCGACTGATATCCCACAGGTGCGAGGGTGCTGGAAGCACACCCCGCGCCCCGACCATGTCCCGCACCGCCGGCCTCCTCATCCCGCTCTTCTCGCTCCGCTCCGCCACCGACTGGGGGGTGGGCGAGATCCCCGACCTCGTCCCCTTCGCCCGCTGGTCCTCCGGCGCCGGCATCGGCGTGGTGCAGGTGCTCCCGGTGGCCGAGGCGGCCCGCGGCCAGAACTCCCCCTACGCCGCCCTCTCCGCCTTCGCCATCGACCCGGTCTACCTGGCCATCGACGCCCTCGACGACTTCGCCGAGGCGGGGGGTCACGACGCCCTCACCGCGGCCGACCGCGCGCTGCTGGCCGAGGTGCGCCGCTCGCCCACGGTGCGCTGGGACGAGGTGCGGTCGCTCAAGACCCGGGCCCTGGAGCTGGCCTTCCAGTCCTTCGTGCGCGAGCAGTGGCAGCGCAAGACCCGGCGGGCCCGCGAGCTGGAGCGGTTCGCCCGCGAGCAGGCCATCTGGATCGACGACTACGCCCTCTTCGTCTCCATCCAAGACGAGCTCATGGGCGGCCGCAGCTGGCTGGAGTGGCCGGCCCCGCTGCGCGACCGCGAGGCGGGGGCCATGGCCGACACCCGGGCCGCGCTGAGCGAGCGGGTGCTCTTCCGGGTCTGGCTGCAGTGGCTCTGCGACCGGCAGTGGCACGCGGCGCGGCGCGGCGCCAACGCCGTCGGCGTCGAGCTGGCCGGTGACATCCCCTTCATGGTGGCCGGCGACTCGGCCGACGTCTGGGCGCGGCGCCACGACTTCCGGCTCGACGCCCGGGTCGGGGTCCCGCCCGACGCCTTCAGCGCCACCGGCCAGGACTGGGGGCTGCCGGTCTACCGCTGGGCCGAGATGGAGGCCGGCGGCCACGTCTGGATGACGGCCCGCAGCGAGCGCATGGCCGACCTCTACGGCCTCTACCGGGTCGACCACGTGGTCGGGCTCTACCGCACCTACTTCTTCAGCGACGACGGCTCGCCGGCCGCCTTCGTCCCGGCCGAGGAGCCGGCCCAGGTGGCCAACGGGGAGCGCATGATGGCGCTCTTCTCCAGGCGCGCCCGCGTCATCGCCGAGGACCTCGGCGTGGTCCCCGACTTCATCCGCACCTCGCTCGACGCGCTGGAGATCCCCGGCTACCGGGTGCAGCGCTGGGAGCGCGACTGGAACGAGCCGGGGCAGCCCTTCCGCGACCCGGCCACGTGGCCAGCCGTCTCGGTGGCCACCACCGGCACCCACGACACCGACTCGTTGGCCGACTGGTACGAGTCGCTCAGCGCCGAGGATCGCCGCGCCCTGCTGGCCCTCCCGGCGCTGGCCTCGCTGCGCGAGCGGGCCCCGGCGCGCTTCGACACGAGCGTCCGCGACGCCATGCTGGAGCTGCTCTACGCCTCCAGCTCCGACCTGCTGCTGCTCCCCTTCCAGGACCTGCTCGGCCAGCGGGAGCGGGTCAACGTCCCCGGCACCGTCAACGCCCAGAACTGGACCTACCGGATGCCGACCACCATCTCGGCGCTCATCGCCGATCTCGGGGCCCGGCTCAGGCTGCGGGGCCTGGCCGAGCGCAGCGGCCGCGCCACGCCCCTGCCGCGCTGAGGAGCCGCCATGCCAGGCTGCTGGTACCTGATCCGCCACGCCCGGGCCGAGGGGACGGCCCAGGGCGGCGACGCCGGGCGCCGCCTCACGCCCGAGGGGCGCGACGGCTTCCGGGAGACGGTGCTGGCGCTGGTCGGCCGGCTCGCCCTCAAGCGGATCCTGGTCAGCCCCTTCTTGCGCGCCCGGCAGACCGGCGACCTGCTGGCCGCCATGACCGGCGCGCCGCTCGAGGTCGAGGAGGAGCTGGCCAGCGGCGCCTCCACCGCGGCGCGGCTACTGGCGCTCGGCGCCGAGCTGGGCGAGGGGGCCGCGCTGGTCGGCCACAACCCGGAGCTGGGCGAGGCGATCGGCCTGGCCGCCGGGCGCGACGTCGACGTCCCACCGGGGACGGTCGCCGCCATCGGCCTCGACGGCCGGCTCGCCTGGCTCGCCCACCCGGCCGGCCGCCGCAAGTAGGACCGGCCCGGCGCTGGTATGCTCGGCGGCGTGACCGCGCCGAACCCACCCCCCGCCCCGGGCGCCGCCGCGGCCGGGCCGCCCGACTTCGTGCAGGAGCTCGACACCCTGGTGCGAGCCCGCTACCCGCTGGTCTGGCTGGTCACCTCCGAGGAGCAGCGGCTCGAGGGGATCCTCGGCGAGCTGGCCACCCGCCACGGCAAGTCGCTGGTCGGCTGGTCCGTGACCCGCGGCTTCCGCCGGCTCGGCGGTGCCCGCACCCGCCCGCCCGACGAGGTGCGCGAGCCGGTGGCGGCGCTGCAGGCCATCGAGAAGCTGACCGAGCCGTCGCTGGTGGTGCTGGAGGACTTCCACGCCTTCCTCGGCGACGCGACGGTGATCCGGGCCATGCGCGACCTGGCCCACGCGCTCAAGTCGACCTACTCGACGGTGCTGATCCTCTCCCCGGTGCTCAGCATCCCGCCCGAGCTGGAGAAGGAGGTGACCGTCCTCGACGTGCCCCTCCCCACCGCGCAGGACCTGCTGTCGCTGCTCCGCGAGATCGTCGCGGTGGTGCGCAAGGACGGGAAGTCGACGGTGGAGCTGACCGTGGAGGACGCCGAGCACCTGGTGCGCGCGGCGTTGGGGCTGACCCTCTCCGAGGCCGAGAACGCCTTCGCCAAGGCCATCGCCAGCGACGGGCGGCTCTCCCGCGACGACATCAAGCTGGTGCTGGAGGAGAAGCGGCAGATCATCCGCAAGAGCGGGCTGCTCGAGTACTTCTCCCCCGACCTCTCCTTGACCGGGGTGGGCGGCCTCGAGGTGTTGAAGGGCTGGCTGACCCGCCGCGGCGCCGCCTTCTCCGAGGCGGCCCGCCGCTTCGGCCTGCCGGAGCCGAAGGGGCTGCTGCTGCTCGGCGTGCAGGGCTGCGGCAAGAGCCTCACCGCCAAGGCCATCGCCGCCACCTGGCACCTGCCGCTGCTGCGGCTCGACATGGGGCGCATCTTCTCCGGGCTGGTCGGCTCCTCGGAGGAGAACCTGCGCCGCGCCATCAAGGTGGCCGAGAGCGTGGCCCCGGTGGTGCTCTGGGTCGACGAGATCGAGAAGGGGCTCTCCGGGCTCGGCTCCTCCGGGTCGGTCGACGGCGGCGTCACGGCCCGCGTCTTCGGCACGCTGCTCACCTGGCTGCAGGAGAAGACCGCGCCGGTCTTCGTGGTGGCCACCGCCAACCGCATCGACATGCTGCCCCCCGAGCTGCTCCGCAAGGGGCGCTTCGACGAGATCTTCTTCATCGACCTTCCAGCGGCGCAGGAGCGGCAGGAGATCCTGCGCATCCACGTGGCCAACCGCGGGCGCGACCCGGCCCGCTACGACCTGCCGGGCCTGGCCCGGCAGTCGGCCGGCTTCAGCGGCTCGGAGCTGGAGCAGCTGGTGGTGGCCGGGCTGCACGAGGCCTTCGCCGAGGGGGGCGAGCTGGAGCAGCGCCACCTCTTGCGGGCCGCCGCCGAGGCCCGGCCGCTCTCCATCACCATGCGCGAGGAGATCGCCCGGCTGCGCGACTGGGCCGCCACCCGCACCCGCCCGGCCTCGGCCCCGGCGCCCGAGGGGGCGCGGTGACCGACCCCAAGTACGACCGCTTCCGGCGGCTGGAGCGGCCGCGCCCCGCCGGGCCGGAGGAGGCCCCGGCGCAGCCCGGGACCGGCACCCGCATCGAGGCGGTTGAGGGCCCGCAGCCGACCCGCTCGACGGCGCAACCGGTCGAGGCCGGCGACGGCGCCCCCGGCCACCTCGACCGGTTCCGGCCCGAGCCCGAGCGCGGCCTCGAGCTCGACCGCTCCGACCACGACAGCCAGCCCTTCATCCGCTGCGCGGCCTGCGAGACCGACAACTTCCGCACCGCCACCCAGTGCTCCACCTGCGGCGCCGGCCTCGACACCGAGGCGCAGCGCGACTTCAACCGGCGCTTCTGGGCCGCCCGCAGGGCCGAGGCGGCCGTCGAGGCCGTGGCCAGCGCCGCCCGCCGCGTCGTCATCGAGGAGGACCAGGCCCGCGGCGCCCTGCTGGCGCGGCAGGCGGCCGAGTCGCTGGCGCGCCAGGTCGGCGACGCCGAGCGGCGCCGGCTGGAGGGCGAGGGCTACCTGCCGGGCTGGGGCAGGGTCGCCTCGCCCGCCGACTGGTCGGCCGACGGACGGCCCGAGGAGACGCCGGCCGGGGTGCGGTTGCTGCGGCTGCTGCCGGACGGCTGGCGGGTGCCGGCCGGGGTGGCGCTGGTGCTGCTGCCGGTGCTGCTGGCCCTGGTCTTCATGCCGGCCGGGCTGCTGGTCGGGGCGGTGGTGCTCGCCCTCTTCTCCCCGCCCCGCTGGCGCACCCGCCTCGGCTCGCGCTTCGACCCTTGAACTCCGCTTGATCTCCTCCCGGCGATTGGCGAATCTGCCACGCCCACCGTCGTCGCGGCCGCTCCCGGCCCCCCCTGGAGGTTGCAGTGCCCAACGCGAGTCCCGAGCTGGTCGAGAAGGCGGTCAACACCATCCGCATGCTCTCGGCGGACGCCGTCCAGCAGGCCAACAGCGGCCACCCCGGCATGCCCATGGGGGCGGCCGACATGGCCTTCGTGCTCTGGTCGCGCCACCTCCGCTTCGACCCCGACGAGCCGCGCTGGCTGGGGCGCGACCGCTTCCTGCTCTCGGCCGGCCACGGCTCGGCGCTGCTCTACTCGCTGCTCCACCTCTGCGGCTTCGACTGCACCCTCGACGACCTGAGGCAGTTCCGGCAGCTCGGCGCCCGCACCGCCGGCCACCCCGAGTTCGGCCACCTGCCCGGCGTCGAGATCACCAGCGGCCCGCTCGGCCAGGGGTTCGCCAACGGGGTCGGCTTCGCCCTCGGCCAGTCGATGCTCTCGGCCAAGCTCGGCGCCGGCAACCCGGTGGCCGACCACTTCACCTACGCCATCGTCTCCGACGGCGACCTCATGGAGGGGGTGGCGGCCGAGGCGGCCAGCTTCGCCGGCCACCACCAGCTCGGCCGGCTCATCTACCTCTACGACGACAACGGCATCACCATCGACGGCAAGACCAGCATCACCTTCGCCGGCGAGGACGTGACCCGGCGCTTCGAGGCCTACGGCTGGCAGGTGCTCTCCGCCGATGGGCGCGACCACGCCGGCATCCAGAAGGCCATCGAGGCGGCCAAGGCCGACCCGCGCCCGTCGCTCATCCGCGTCAAGACCGTGATCGGCTACGGCTCGCCGAAGAAGGCCGGCACCTCCGGCGCCCACGGCGCGCCGCTCGGGGACGACGAGCTCAAGGCCACCAAGGAGGCGCTCGGCTGGCCGGTGGAGCCGCGCTTCCTGGTCCCCGACGACGTGCGCGCCTTCTTCAACGCCCTGGTGGCGGAGAAGCAGGTGCAGAAGCGGGCCTGGGCCGAGCGCGCCGACGGCTGGCGCAAGCAGAACCCGGTCGAGTCGGCCCTGCTCGACACTCACGTCACCCGCTGGGTGCCGGCCCGCATCCAGGACCGGCTGCTCGAGGCCGGCCCGGGGGCCGACGCCACCCGCAAGCTCTCCTCGGCGGCGCTCAACCGCATCGCCCCCATCGTCCCCTCGCTGGTGGGCGGCTCGGCCGACCTGTCGGAGTCGAACCTCACCGAGATCAAGGGCGGCGGGGCCTACTCGCCGGCCAGGCTCGACGGCCGCAACATCCAGTTCGGCATCCGCGAGCACGCCATGGGGGCGATCGCCAACGGCATGGCCTACGACGGGCTCCACATCCCGTACGTCGCCACCTTCCTGCAGTTCGCCGACTACATGCGCCCGCCGGTGCGGCTGGCGGCGCTGGCCAAGCTGCAGGTGGTCTACATCTGGACCCACGACTCGATCTTCCTCGGCGAGGACGGCCCCACCCACCAGCCGGTCGAGCACCTCACCGCGCTGCGCTGCATCCCCAACCTGCACGTGGTCAGGCCGGTCGACGGCGAGGAGGTGGCGGTCGGCTGGGCCCACGCCCTGACCCGCACCGACGGCCCGACCGCGCTGATCCTGACGCGGCAGAAGCTGGCGCCGGTGGTCCGCGACGGCGGCTTCGACGCCGCCAGGGCGGCGCGCGGCGGCTACGTGGTCTCGGCGCCGGCCGGCGCCCGCTTCACCGTCATCGCCACCGGCAGCGAGGTGCCGCTGGCGGCGGCGGCGCTGGAGCTGCTCCGCGAGAAGGGGCTTCCGGGCCGGCTGGTCTCGATGCCCTGCCTGCAGTGCTTCGAGGCCCAGGACCAGGCCTGGCGCGACGAGGTGCTGCCGCCCGGCCTGCCGGTGGCCGCCGTCGAGGCGGCGGTCGGGCTGGAGTGGTGGAAGCTGACCGGGCGCGACGGCCTGGTGATCGGCATCGACCGCTTCGGCGCCTCCGGCCCCGAGAAGGCGCTGGCGCAGGCCTACGGCCTGACCCCGCCCCAGGTGGCGGAGCGGCTGGAGAAGTGGGTCACGGCGAAGCGGCCGGGCTGATCGGCAGAGCTGGTAGGGGGCGCGGGTCGGCCCATCTGCTCGGCAGGGCCGCGCGTCCGTGGCCGGCGACGTTGACGCCCCCCGGGGTCGAGACTAAGGCATGAGGTATGCGCCTCGCGTCTCGCCGCCTCGCCACGCTGCCTGCCCTCTCCCTCCTGCTGCTCGGCGCCGCCTGCGGCAAGCGCGCCACCCCGGCGCCCGGGCCGCTCGAGCTGGCCTGCGCGGTCGACGGCACCGGCAGCCAGCTGGTCCTGACGGTGCTGGGCCGGGCCCGGACCGGGGCCGCGGCCACCGCGGCCCCCGTCACGGTGACGCTCAAGACCTTCCCCACCCCGGCCACATTCACCTTGAGTGGACCGGGCTGGACCGGGTCGGCCGAGTTCCGCCCCGGCTCGCTCACCGCCGGGACCTGGCTCGAGGGCTCCGCCACCATCGACGGCGCCCCGGCGAGCACCGTCTGCCTGGTCGACTCCGGCCTCCCGGCCTTCGCGGCCCAGCTCACCCGGACGGCCGACGGCGCCAGCCTCGCCTGGGAGGCGGTCGCCGGGGCCGCCAGCTACCGCTGGTCGCTGCGCGATGGCCTGGGCGGAGCGGTGGTCGCCTCGGGCAACACGCTCACCCCCGGCGCCGCGGTGGTGATGGCGCTCGACCCGGCCGCCACCTGGCTCGCCGAGGTGACCGCCTCCTCGCTGACCGGCGCCGAGGCCAGCTTCCCCTCCCCGCTCCCGTCACCCCGGGCCGCCCACGCCCGGGTCGGCTTCAGCGCCGGCAGCGGCGGCGGCGATGGGCAGTCGGCCTGGCAGCTCTTCACCCCTGGCGACTACGTGGCCGGGAACCTGACCGTCGCCTACCCGAACCTGCTGGCCGGGGAGCGGCTGATGGTGCTGCTGCTCAACGCCGGGGGCCAGGACCGCACCGCCGCCACCGTCGCCGTGGTCGGGACCGGCCTGCCCGACCTGGCCCCGGTGAGGCCGCCCGGGGCGCTGGCCATGGGCCGGACCACGGCGCCGGAGCCCGATGCGCGGGCCGCCCGGGCCGGGGCGCAGGGGGGCGAGGCGCTGGTGGTGGCGCTGCGCGAGGAGACGGCGCGGCGCCGGCGCAACGGCGAGCTGCAGCGGGTGATGCAGGCGACCCCGCCCCGCGCCGCCGCGGCCGGACCGGCCGCCGCGCTCGCCCCGCTCCCGGCCACCCGCAGCTTTTGCCAGTTCCGCTACACCGACTCCGGCATCACCCCCTACTGGCTGCCGGCCACGCTGGCGCACCAGACCGCCAACGCCGCCTTCTACTACTCCGACGAGGTCAAGCCGGGCGTCGACACCGCGATCGCCACCCGCGCCGCCGACCCGGCGCTGCCGGCCGGCGTCGCCCCGTTCTGGGGCGAGCTGGGGGCGGCCTTCGAGGCCAGGATCTTCCCGGCCCTGACCACCTACTTCGGGGCGCCGAGCGACGTCGACGGCAACGGCAAGGTGGTCCTCCTGCTCGCCAACCTCGGCAAGCAGGGGAGCAGCTACCCGATGGGCTACTTCTGGGACGGCGACCTCGACCTGCCCCAGGTGAGCGGCGGAACCTGCTCTCGCGGCGCCGCGGGCAACCGGACCGACATGCTCTACCTGATGGACCCGGCCAACTTCGCCGCCTTCAGCGGCGCCACCGGCGCCAGCTACGCGGTCGGGCTCAAGACGCTGGTCGAGAGCGAGTACCCGAGCGTCATGGCCCACGAGCTCCAGCATGACGTCAACTACATCACCCGCTGCCCGTCCGGCGCCCCATGCGGCGTCGAGGAGGAGCTCTGGCTCAACGAGGGGCTCTCGATGCTCTCGATCACGGTGGCCGGCTACGGGCTGCACCAGGCCGGCGGCCGCGCCGACGTCCGCGCCTACCAGGGTGAGCTCGCCACCGGGCTCCCCTACCACCGGACCTACAGCCTGACCCTCTGGGAGGGGAGCCCCTACGGCAACTACGCCGGGGTCCAGGCCTACATGCAGTACCTGCTCGACCACGCCTCCCCGGCCATGAGCAGGGCGCTCCTGAACCGGCTGCTTGCCGGCAAGGCCAACGTCGAGGCGGCCACCGGCCTCCCCTGGGAGGTCGGCTTCGCCCGCTTCGTCACCGCCTCGGTCTTCTCCAACGAGGACCAGGCCGAGCCGAACGGCGGGGTCGGGCTGATCACCTCGGCCGGCAACCAGCTGGCGCAGCCTGAGTTCAACTTCCTCGGCGACGGCGTGGCCCCCGACTACGTCCCCTGGCACCACTACATCGGCTTCTGCACCGCGAGCGACGGCGTCCGGCACGACAAGGCGCGGATCGCCCGGGTCGCCTACGTCCCGCTCGCCAGCTCCGCCACCGTGCCGCTCCGGCGCGACGGCTGGACCGCGCTCGGCACCGGTGCGGGCGCCGGCGGCCCGGCCACCATCACGGTGCGGACCACGTCGACCTTGAAGCCGCACGTGGCGGTCGTGAAGTACAGCGGACCGCTGCCCAACTACGTGTCGCCGAGCGCCGCCGATCCCTGCCCGTAGTCCTGCAGGCCGAGGCGCCCGCCCCCGGAACGAGCACGGCGCGATCACCCTGGAGGGCGACCGCGCCGCGTGGTGCGACTCGAAGGCTGGCGCGCCCTAGGCGCGGGCGGCCGGCTGGGTCACCGACGGCTGGGCCGGCGTCAGCGGCCGGCGCTCGATCCGCTCGCCGTTGGCGAGCATCTTGAGCGAGAGGGAGAGCAGGCTGGCCAGCAGCTCACCGGAGCCCGGGACGTCGAGCTTGCGGTAGATGCGCTTGCGCCGCGCCCGGATGGTCTCCGGCGAGACGCCGGCGGCGGCCGCCGAGTCCTTGCAGGCGAACCCCTGGGCGATGCGGAGCACCTCGGCCCGCTCGGCCGGGGTCAGGGTGGAGCCCTCCATGAAGCGGGCGGCGAACGGCGTGAGGATTTCGATGTCGATCTGGGCCATGTCTGATTCCCCCGAACTGCTGGCCCCGACGATCGGAGCCCTCTCTCCAGCACCACCCCACTCAAGGCGTCGAGGTCATTCTCGGTGCCCCCCCAGGGACGTTGCTGACAAACCAAAGGTTAATACCGCCCCAATCGGTTGACACCCCCCTCAGGTACTTTTTTTACAATATCTTGAAGTTGCTGGGTTTTTATGTTGATAGTGAACGCTGCGCCCTGGACGGGTCTGCACCCTAACGGAGCCCAAGCACCGGACGTCGACGATCAGCCTATCGAGATACGGTCTCGTCGCTTGGCCGGCTCGGCCGAGATGGCGCGGTCGCCACCCGCCTCGCGCGCCCCGGTGAGCGCCCCGGTGGCCCGCTTCACCAGCGCCCCGAACGAGACGGTGCCGTGCCCCTCATGGCTCGCCAGCCCGACGCTCACCGTGAGCGGGATGGTGCTGGCCCGCTCGCGGACCCGGCTGCAGATCCGCCGCGCCACCTGCAGCCCGCCGGCGGTGGCGGTGTGGGGCATCAGGACCACCAGCCGGTCGTCGCTGAAGGGGACGCTGATGTCGATGTCGCGCACCGCGCCGGCCACCACGCCGGTCAGCTCACCGAGCAGCTTGGCCCGGGCCCTGGGCCCGAGCTGCCCGGAGAGCTCCTCCCAGCGGTCGACCGAGACCAGCGCCAGCGAGAGCGGGAAGCCGTAGCGGCGCGAGCGCTTCACCTCGACGAAGAGGAGCCGCTTGAGGAAGGCGAGGTCGTGGGCGCCCGAGGCGACCATCGGGGCGGCGGCGCGGGACTGCCCGGCGATCTCGCGGCGCGCCGCGGTGAGGCGGGCGGCCAGCGCGCAGGTGCCGGCCACCTGGGACGGGGTGAGGGGGCCGACCAGGACGCCGTCGGCGCCGAGCGCGCCCGGGTAGCCCTGGGCCTCCTCCTCGTCGAAGAAGAGGGAGACCACCGCCAGGCTGGGATCGGCGCGCTTGAGCGCCGCCACCACCAGGTCGGCCCCGGGCGCGCCCCGCACCAGCGCCGCCGCGTGACGGGTCGGATCGACCTTGCCTGCGGCGGTCGCCGGCGGGAACACGTCGACGGCGAAGCCGGCCGGCTCGAGATCCCGCTTCAAGGCGGCGATCACCGGCTTCGACTCGATGGCGATGAGGATGCGTCCGGCCATGGCGGCTGCAGGCAATGTATCATCCCGGACGACGTGGCCCTCTCCCGAATCGCCCTCGCGCAGGTCGACCCGACCGTCGGTGACTTCGACGGCAACGCCGAGCTGGTCCGGCGCGCCGCCGCGCAGGCCCGCGCCGCCGGCGCCACGCTGGTGGTCTTCCCCGAGCTGGTGCTCTGCGGCTACCCGCCCCGCGACCTGCTCGACCTCCCCGAGTTCGTCGACCGGGCCGCGGCCGCCCTGGCGGCCCTGGCCGCACCGGCCGACTGGTCGCGCGGCCTGGCGCTGCTGGTCGGCTTCCCGGAGCGGGTGGCCGGCGCGCCGCCGCCAGGGCTGATGAACTCGGTGGCGCTCATCGAGGGCGGCCGCGTCGCCGCGGTGGGGCGCAAGTCGCTCCTGCCGACCTACGACGTCTTCGACGAGACCCGCTACTTCCTCCCCTCCGGCGCCGCCACCGCCGCCTCGGTCCCAGGCTTCGACCGGCCGGTCGGCCTCTCGGTCTGCGAGGACGTCTGGAACGACAAGCGCTTCTGGCAGCGCCCCCGCTACGGCCGCGACCCCATCGCCGAGCTGGTGGCCGGCGGCGCCGGGCTGATCGCCAACGTCTCGGCCTCCCCCTACGCGCTCGGCAAGCCGGCGCTGCGCGAGCGCATGCTCGCCACCTCGGCCAACGGCCACCGCGCCGCCATCGCCTACGTCAACCAGGTGGGCGGCAACGACGCGCTGGTCTTCGACGGCGGCTCGATGCTGGTGGCGGCCGACGGCCGGGTGCTGGCGCGCGCCCCGCTCTTCGAGGAGGTGGTGCTGGCCGTCGACCTCGACGGTGGCCGGCCCAGCCTGTCCCGCCTCGACGGGCGGCCGCTGGCCGCGGCGCCTTCCACCCCGGCCGACGCCGAGGCCGACGAGCTCTTCCGGGCGCTCGCGCTCGGGGTGCGCGACTACGTCCGCAAGTGCGGCTTCCGCAGCGTGGTGATCGGCCTCTCCGGCGGCATCGACTCGGCCCTGACCGCCTGCCTGGCCGCCGAGGCGCTCGGCCCGGCCGCGGTGCTCGGCGTCGGCATGCCCTCGCGCTACAGCTCCTCCCACAGCCGCGAGGACGCCCGCGCCCTGGCCAGCGCGCTCGGGATCGCCTACCAGGAGATCCCCATCGAGCCGATGCACGCCGCCTTCCTGGCGCAGCTCCAGCAGGCCCAGGGCCGGCCGCTCGGGGACCTCTCCGAGCAGAACGTCCAGGCCCGCATCCGCGGCCAGGTCCTCATGGCGCTCTCCAACGACACCGGCGGCCTGGTGCTCTCCACCGGCAACAAGAGCGAGCTGGCGGTCGGCTACTGCACCCTCTACGGCGACATGGCCGGCGGGCTGGCGGTGATCGGCGACCTGCCCAAGGGGCTGGTCTACCGGGTCTCCCGGGCCGCCAACGCCCGGGCCGGGCGGACGCTCATCCCCGAGCGCACCTTCACCAAGCCACCCTCGGCCGAGCTCAAGCCCGGGCAGGTCGACCAGGACTCGCTGCCGCCCTACGACGTGCTCGACGACATCCTGCTCGCCTACCTCGAGGAGCGGCGCCCCTTCGAGGAGATCGTGGCCCGCGGCCACCCGGCCGAGACGGTCCGGCGCGTGCTCAAGCTGGTGATCGGCAGCGAGTACAAGCGGCGCCAGGCGGCGCCGGTGCTCAAGGTCTCCGAGAAGGCCTTCGGCGAGGGGCGGCGGCTCCCCATCGCCCAGCGCTTCAGCCACTGAGCAGGAACCGACCCGGGCCGCGCGCCCGGGTGGACCACTGGAGCGGGAGGGGACCATGTCGAAGAAGCAGCGAAGGAAGCGCACCGGCCGGCCGGCCAGGGCCGCTGGCGTCGAGCTGGAGGTCTTCCCGCCCGACACGCTCTCGCTCGACCGGGTCGACCTTTCCGCCGACGTGGGCCGCGGAGAGTACGAGGAGCGGCTGAAGGAGCTGGAGGAGCAGGTCTTCTCGAGGCAGGTGCGCAGCTACCTGCGCGGCGAGCGGACCGTGGTCGCCTTCGAGGGCTGGGACGCGGCCGGCAAGGGGGGCTGCATCAAGCGGCTCACCGCCGAGATGGACCCGCGCGGCTACAAGGTCTGGCCCATCGCGGCGCCGCGCGACGAGGAGGCCCGCAACCTCTGGCTCTGGCGCTTCTGGCGGCGTCTCCCGGAGAAGGGCGACCTCTGCATCTTCGACCGGAGCTGGTACGGCCGGGTGCTGGTGGAGCGGGTCGAGGGCTACGCCAAGCCGCACGAGTGGCGCCGGGCCTACGACGAGATCAACGCCTTCGAGCGGACCCTCACCGCCGACGGGGTCCGGCTCGTGAAGATCTTCCTTCACATCGACCGGGACGAGCAGAAGCGCCGCTTCGCCGAGCGGGAGGAGCTGCCGGAGAAGCGCTACAAGATCGGCCCGGACGACTGGCGCAACCGGAAGAAGTGGCCCCAGTACGAGGTCGCCATCAAGGAGATGCTCGACCGGACCCACCGGCCCGACGCCCCCTGGGTGCTGGTCGCCGCCAACTCGAAGCGCCACGCCCGGCTCGAGGTGCTGCGCACCGTCATCGAGCTCTTCGGCTAGTCGAGACGTGCGTTCCGGTGGCGCCGGAGATCTGCCGCGCTAGATCGGTGGACCTGGGAGAACACCGCATGCTGACCGTCTTCCGCTACCTCCACGTCGTCTCCATCGCCACCTGGCTCGGCGCCGCCCTCTGGCTGGCGGGCGACGCCCGGCGCAGCCTCGGCGCCGGCCCCGAGGCCGCGCGGGCCTTCCTGCAGCGGGCGCTCGCCTCGCTCAAGGTCGACCGCATGGCCGGGGTGGCGACGCTGCTGACCGGCGCGGCGCTGCTCCACTTCGCCAAGCTCTGGCCGGCGCTGCCGCTGCCGCTGCTGGTCGGCATGGTGCTCGGGGTGACCCGGGCCGGCATCACCGACGCCCTGCTCTTCCCGGCGGTGCGGAAGCTGGCAGCGCGCCTCGAGGCCGGCGAGGCCCCGTCGGCGCTGCTCCCGGTGGCCGGGCGGCTCTCCATGCTCTCCGGCATCGGCCACCTGGTCTGGCTCGGCGCCCTGGCGGGGATGATCGCGTCGAAGTAATCGCGCGGCCTTCAGGCCGCGCAACGTAGGAGCACGAGCACTGCGATCAGCTTTTCCGGGACCGTGGTCCCCGGCTGGAGGCCTGCACCTGGCTTGCGCTGGCGGCACCAGAAGCCGCCGCCAGCGCGATTAGAGCCGGAGCACCGCCGCCAGCACCAGCCAGGCCGGCACCCCGGCCAGCAGCAGCGCCACCCAGCCGAACTGGAGCAGCCGGCGGCGGCGCGGGGGGTGGTGGGGGAGGTTGGCCCAGGTCCGCAGCCCGCCGGCGGTGAAGCCGATGACGATGAGCGGGAGGAGGAAGGGGAGGGAGGTCACGCTGGCAGGAGACGACGCCCTGGGCGGGGATCGGAACGTGGGCAGGAGAACGTGACGAATCTTGCGGCGGCGGGGCTAGAAGCCCCCGCCGTCGCGATTAAATTTGCATCACGTCCTTCTCCTTCGCGACCAGGATCTGGTCGATGCCCTTGACGCCGTCGTCGGTCTCCTTCTGCACCTTCTCGACCGCCTTCTTGACCTCGTCAGCCGAGCAATCGCCGTCCTTCTCGGCCACCTCGAGCAGCTCCTTGGCGTCGCGCCGCTCGTTGCGGATCGAGACCTTGAACTCCTCCCCCTTGTGCTTCACCATCTTGACGATCTCCTTGCGCCGCTCCTCGGTGAGGGCGGGGATGGGGATCCTCACCATGTCCTTGTCGGACATGGGGTTGAAGCCGAGGTTGGCGTCGCGGACGGCCTTCTCGATCACCGGGATGAGGTTCTTCTCCCAGGGCTTGGCCACGATCATGCGCGGCTCCGGCACCGAGAGGGTGGCCACCTGGTTGAGCGGCGTGGCGGTGCCGTAGTAGTCGACGCGCACGTTGTCGAGCATGTGCAGCGAGGCCCGCCCGGTCCGGACCGTGGCCAGCTCGGCCTTGAACGACTCCAGGGTCTTCTGGATGGTGGCGTGCAAGTCCTTGACGATGTCGTCGGCGACGCTCATGGCCTTCTCCTGGTCCGGTGGCGCTAGCGGCCCGCGGCGCGGGTCACGGTGGTGCCGATCTCCTCGCCCAGCACCACCCGCCGCACGTTGCCGCGGATGGTCGAGTCGAAGACGATGATGGGCAGGTCGTTGTCCATGCAGAGGCTGATGGCGGTCGAGTCCATCACCTTCAGGTTCTTCTTGAGCACGTCGATGTAGCTGAGCTGCTTGAACTTGGTGGCGCTGGCGTTCTTCTTGGGGTCGTCGGTGTAGACCCCGTCGACCTTGGTCGCCTTGAGCAGCACGTCGGCGTGGATCTCCATGGCGCGCAGGCTGGCGGCGGTGTCGGTCGTGAAGTAGGGGTTGCCGGTGCCGGCGGCGAAGATCACCACCCGCCCCTTCTCGAGGTGGCGGATGGCGCGGCGGCGGATGTAGGACTCGGCCACCTGGTGCATCTCGATGGCCGACTGGATGCGGGTCTCGACGCCGATCCGCTCCAGCGCGTCCTGCAGCGCCATCGAGTTGATCACCGTGGCCAGCATGCCCATGTAGTCGGCGCTGCTGCGGTCCATGCCCTCGGTGGCGCCGCTGACGCCGCGGAAGATGTTGCCGCCACCGATGGTGAGGGCCACCTCGACCTTGAGGTCGACGCAGTCCTTCACGTCCTGGGCGATGGCCTGGAGGGTCTTGGGCGAGATGCCGTACTTCCCCTCCCCCATGAGCGCTTCGCCGGAGAGCTTCAGCAGGATGCGCTTGTAGCGCGACTTCGACTTCTCGGGACGCTCGCTGGGCATGGGTGCGCGGTTTCTATGTCAGGGTGGTGGGTCGGTCAAGGCGCCGAGTTTCGGTAGGATTCTATCCGAGCGGGGAGGAAGGCGGTGGGCTTCCCGATGGGGCGCTCCCGCTGCCGCCCGGGCCGCCACCCTCACCGTCGCCGCGGCGGCGGCGGCGGCGCCCTCCGCGGCGGCGCCGCTTGGCCCGCCCGGCCCCCTCGCCCGAGGGCTCCCCGGCCGAGGCCGGGCCGGGACCGGCGTCGCCGGCGTGGCCGGCGTCGATGGTGGTGACGGCTCCCTGGCCGCCAGCCGGCAACGCCTCGCCGGTGTCGCGGCCCGGGCCGCCCATGTCGATCGAGCTGGTCCGGCCGTGGCCTGAAACGCCTGAACCGCCAGAGCCTCCGGACCCGGACCCCGACCCCGACCCCGACCCCGACCGGGACCCCGACCCGGGGCCAGGGCCGTGGCGCGGAGGACGCGAAGGCTCGCCGCGACGGCCGCGCTCGCCCCGTCGGCCCCGCTCGCGGCCGCGCTCGCCCGGCTCCTGGACCACCGGCGGGTGCTTGAGCGCCTCGGCGTTCCAGCGGTGGTAGACGTCGACGCCCACGCCGGTCGCCTCGACGGTGATGCGGAGCAGCTGCAGGGCATCGCCAAAGTAGGGCTGGCCGGCCAGTCCGCGGCCGCGGCGGCGGCGGCGCCCCTTGGCCGGGGTCGGCTCGAAGAAGATGGCCTGGGCGTGGAGGGCGAGCCGGATCCGCTCGGCCACCTTGCGCGGCAGGCGCGAGGTCCTCACCAGCTCCTCGAGCAGGGCCTCGGCGGCGGGCGAGGCCCGCACCCCCGGCGTCGCCTGCTCCTCGCCCTCGGCCGCCTCCTCGGGCGCCTCGTCCTCGCCTTCGGGCGTCGGGGGCGGGGCGCCGAGGTGGACCAGCAGGGCGCCGAGCAGCACCGCCTCGGAGATCTCCTCGCCGGCCTTGACGAGCCGGTCCAGCGCGCCGAGGTGGGCGATGAAGTTCTTGCGCTGCCCCTCGTCCCAGCGATCGTGGGCGGCGCCGAGCGCCGGGAGGATCACCGGCAGCGCACCGCAGGCCTTGAGCAGGGCGAAGGCGCGGGCCGAGCCGCCGCAGCGCAGCACCTTGAAGATCTCCTCGAGCACGCGGGCCGGGGCGCAGCGGGCCAGCTCACCGGCGTGGCGGCGCATGGCCTCGAAGGTGTCGGGGGCGATGGCGAACCCGAGCCGGGCGGCGAAGCGGACGGCCCGCAGGGCGCGGACCGGGTCCTCGCGCATCCGCACCTCGGGATCGCCGATGGTGGCCATGCGGTGGGCCGCCAGGTCGGCGCGCCCACCCACGAAGTCGATGACCTCGCCGATGGCCGGGTCGTAGAAGAGCCCGTTGACGGTCAGGTCGCGGCGGACCGCGTCCTCCTCGGCGGTGCCGAAGACGTTGTCGCGGGTGATGAGCAGGTCGCTCTCCTCGCCGGTGTCCTCGACGAGGTCGGTCGGGTTCTTCCGGAAGGTGGCCACCTCGATGACCTTGCCGTCGCGGAAGTAGACGTGGGCCAGCCGGAAGCGCCGGCCGATGAGCCGGCAGTTGCGGAAGATGGCCCGGACCTCGCCGGGGTGGGCGTCGGTGGCGAGGTCGTAGTCCTTGGGCTTGGCGCCGAGCAGCAGGTCGCGCACGCAGCCACCCACGAAGTAGGCCTTGTGGCCCATGTGGCGCAGCCGGTAGACGATCCGCAGCGCGTCCTGGTCGAGCCGGTCGGGCGGGATCTCCGGCTCGTGCAGCGGCGTGGGGATGGGTGGGTCGAGCGCCAGGCCGCTGGGACGCGCGCCCCGGGGGGCGTCGTCGTGCTCTTGGTGCTGGCGGGGGGGGCGCTGCGAGGTGCTGCCGTTCTTTTGGTTCATGCGGACGCCGGATCCGGGGGGCGCCCGTGCCGGTGGGAAATCCACCTGCCGGAACGCACCGACACCGTCGGGCTCGTTCTCCGAGCGAGGTCTTACCGGGTGGCTTGCGGTGAGTCAATGTCGCGCGAGAAGAGCTCAGCCTGCACCGGCGAGAGCCCGAGCGCCTCGCGCACCGGCGCGAAGCTGCGGCGGTGGAGCTCGCAGGGGCCGAGCGCGGCGAGCGCGGCGAGGTGCTCGGGGGCGCCGTAGCCCTTGTGGCGGGCGAAGCCGTAGCCGGGGAAGCGGTCCTCGGCCTCGAGCATGAGGGCGTCGCGGGTGGTCTTGGCGATGACGCTGGCGGCGGCGATGGAGAGGCTCCTGGCGTCTCCCTTGATGATCCCCTCCTGCGGGAAGGGGACGCCCGGCACGCGGCGGGCGTCGACCAGCAGGTGGTTCGGCGCCGGGCTGAGCGCCTCGACGGCCCGGCGCATCGCCAGCAGGGCCGCCTGGTAGACGTTGAGCGAGTCGACCTCGAGGTGGCTGGCGATCCCGACGCCCCAGGCCACCGCCCCGGCCTTCACCTCGGCCGCCAGCCGCTCGCGGGCCGCCTCGTCGAGCCGCTTCGAGTCGTCGAGCCCGCGCGGGCGCAGGGTGCGCGGCAGGATCACCGCCGCCGCCACCACCGGCCCCGCCAGCGGCCCGACCCCGGCCTCGTCGACGCCGGCGATCCGCTCGACCCCGGCCTCCCAGAGCGGGGTCTCGAAGGCGAGCAGCCGCCGCAGCCGCTGCCCCTCGGCCCGGTTGGCGGCGCGGGCGCGCTCGACCGCCGCCAGCAGCGCCCGGGCCCCGGCGCGCGGATCGGCCGCCAGCGCCGCGGCCTCGGCCTGGCCGAGCGGCTCGCCGCGGGTCAGGAAGCGGTCACGCAGTGCGGAGAGCGAGAGGGAGGCGAGGTCCACGGCACCAACCTTAGCACCGGGCTTCGCGGCTCACGGCCCTCACGCCTCGGCCGCGGCCTCACCGACCACCAGGTACGGGTTCTGCCCGAGTCGCTGGAAGCCGCGCTCACCGACCAGCAGGTCGAGCGCCAGGGTGGCCACGTCGTCGCAGAGCGGCTCCAGCGCCGGCCCGCGCTCCACGTAGAGCAGCTTCACGTAGGCCTGGCAGCCGCCACAGCACTCGGCCCGCGCCGGCCCGCTGTCACCCTCGACCGAGAGCGAGGAGAGCCCCTGGGAGGAGCTGCAGACCACGCACATGGCCCGGGTCCGGTGCCAGGCGGTGGCGCAGAGGCCGCAGACCAGGTAGCGCAGCTTGTCGTCGCCCAGGACCTGGCCGCAGGCCGGCGGGGTCCCGCAGACCGGGCAGTCGTCCTCGACGCGCGCCACCGCGGCGGCCGGCAACCCGGCCGCCAGCCCGGTGAAGACCACCTGCAGCGCCGCCCCCACGAAGAGCGCCACCGGGACGTCGAGCGGCGCCAGGGCCCCGGCCCGCACCCTCGCCGCCACCCCGTCGAGATCCGGCCCGGTGAGCCGCCCCAGCCGCTCCAGCGCCGCGCGGGCCGGCGGCGGCAGCTCGACGCCCGCCAGCTCGGTGAGCAGCAGCGCCAGCGCCTCGCGCCAGGCCGGCGGGGGCGGCTGCGAGGGGTCGAGCGGCAGGGCGCCCGGCGGGGCCGGCTCGAGCGGCGTCAGCCTCACCCGCTCGGCCACCGCCCGCTGCGCCGCGGCCAGCTTCGACAGCAGCAGCAGGTAGTCACCGGTTGCGTGGTCGGGGGCGAGCGCTGCGAAGCGTGCGGCGCGGCGAGTGAACAGGGCGGTCGCGCCCGGGTGCGGGCGCAGGTAGGGGACCTCCCCCAGCTCGCCGCCTCCGATGAGGCTGCCCGCCGTGCCGCCTGGAGGGCCTCCAGCGGGGCCGCCCGGCGCGCCGGCTCGGCTCACCGACCGTCCTTGCCGGTCGCGTCGCGCTCCCAGGCCGGGTGGTGGAACCTGGCCCAGGCCCGGGTCACGGTGCCGCGGATCATGCCGTCGATGGAGCCCCGGGTCCAGATGGCCGCGTAGACGTGGACCCCGATCCCCACGAACATGATGAAGGCACAGACCGAGTGGACCAGTCCGGCGGTGCGGCGTGCCCCGGCCGAGAAGTGCGGGGCGAACCAGGGCTGCCAGAGCAGCACGCCGGTGATCGCCAGCACGGCGATGAGCGGGACCATCGACCAGAACATCAGCTTCTGCCCGCCGTTGTACTTGTGGGTCTCGCCGATGTCCGGGTGCTTCTTCATCATGTAGGCGGAGGCGTTCTTGAGCCAGAGGCTGTCGTTGGGCAGCCACTTGTTGTCGCCCACCAGCATGGCCGCGTACGGGTAGAAGATCGCCACCAGCGCCGCCCCGGCCACCGGGTGGAGGAAGCGCATCAGCACGCCGCCGCCCAGCACGTGGGAGAGCCAGAAGAAGAAGGGCGAGAAGAGCGCCAGCCCGGAGAGGAAGAGGTAGGTGAAGACGATGGCCACCGCCCAGTGGGTGACGCGCGCGCCGTTGCCGTGGCGCAGGATCAGCTGGCTGCCGTTGCTGCTCATGGCTTCACCCCCTGGTCACCCTCGGGTGGGACCTCGAGTGGCCCGTGGCGCATGTAGTGGAGGATGCCGGCCGCCAGCACCGTGAACATGGTGGCCACGCCGGCGGCGCGGGCCAGGCCGCTGCGCCAGGCCTGCAGCACCGGGCCAACGCTCGGGTTGGCCGGCAGGCCATAGAGCGCCGGCCGGTCGCCGTGCGGCAGCACCAGCACCACGTGCGTGCCGCCCACGCCCTTGGGGTCGTAGACGGCCGCCTTGGCGAAGCCGCGCTCCACCAGGTCGACCAGCCGGTGCTCGGCCTGGAAGAGCATGTCCTCCTTGGAGCCGAAGCCGATGGCGCCGGTGGGGCAGGCCTTGACGCAGGCCGGCTCCAGCCCGACCGCGACCCGGTCGGAGCAGAGCGTGCACTTGTAGGCCTTCGAGTCCTTGCCGGAGAGGCGCGGGACGTTGAAGGGGCAGCCGGCGATGCAGTAGCCGCAGCCGATGCACTGCTCCTGGTGGAAGTCGACGATGCCGTTGGCGTACTGCACGATGGCGCCGGGGGCCGGGCAGGCCTGCAGGCAGCCCGGGTCCTGGCAGTGGTAGCAGCCGTCCTTCAGGATGAGCCACTGGAGGCGGCCGTCGATGACCTGCTCGTTGAAGCGCATCAACGTCCAGGACTGGTCCGAGAGATCGGGAGGGTTGGTGTAGAAGCCCTCGGTGATCCCCACCTCGTCGCGCAGGTCGTTCCACTCCATGCAGGCCGACTGGCAGGCCTTGCACCCGATGCAGCGGGAGATGTCGATGAGCTTGGCGACCTCCAGCCCCTGGCGTGCCTGTGGCGGCGTGGAGGTCTTGGCGGAGATGTTGATGACGTCGAGTGACATGAGTGCCATGGCGCGCCTCAGGCCTTCTGGACGTCGACCAGGAACGCCTTGAACTCGGGCGTCTGGATGTTGGCATCGCCGATGAACGGGGTCAGCGTGTTGGTCAGGTAGCCCGGCTTGGTGAGCCCCTCGAAGCCCCAGTGGATGGGCAGGCCGACGGTGTGCACGTCCTGCCCCTCGATCTTCAGGGCGTGGATCCGCTTGGTCACCAGCGCCTTGGCCTTGATGGCGCCGCGCTTCGACTTGACGACCACCTTGTCGCCGTTGCCGATGCCGCGCAGCCTGGCCAGCTCCTCGCCGATCTCCACGAAGGCCTCTGGCTGCAGCACCGCGGCGATGCGGGTGTGCTTGGTCCAGAAGTTGAAGTGCTCGGTGAGCCGGTAGGTGGTGGCCACGAAGGGGAACTCCTTGCCGAGCCCCATCTTCTCGCGGTCACCCTTGTAGAGCCGCACCGCCGGGTTGGAGAGGGTCTTGCCGGCCCCCTTGGGCGAGAGCGGGTTGAACGTCAGCGGCGTCTCGAACGGCTCGTAGTGCTCGGGGAACGGCCCCTCGGCCATGCCACCGAGCGCGAAGAGCCGCCCCACCCCCTCGTTGGTCATGATGAAGGGGGACATCCCCTCCTCGGGCGGCGAGTCGACCTTGAAGTCGGGGACGTCGGGGCCTACCCACTTCTTGCCGTTCCAGGAGAGGTACTTGCGCTTCGCGTCCCAGGGCTTGCCGGCCACGTCGGCCGAGGCCCGGTTGTAGAGGATGCGGCGGTTGGCCGGCCAGGACCAGGCCCAGCCCGGCGCGTTGCCGAGGCCGGACGGATCGGCCGCCTCGCGCCGCGCCATCTGGTTGCCGTTCTGCGTCCAGCTGCCGGTGTAGATCCAGCAGCCGGCCGAGGTGGTGCCGTCGGCCTGCAGGTGGGCGAAGGTGGCGAGCTGCTCCCCCTCCTTGGCCAGCGTCTTGGTCTTGTCCTTGGGGTCGGGGATGTCGGCCAGTGCCTTGCCGTTGACCTCGCGGGCCAGCTCGTCGGCCGCGGGGGCGGCCGGCTTCGCGTAGGGCCAGGGGAGCCTGACGATGGGATCCGGGAAGGTCCCGCCCTCCTTCTTGTAGAGGTCGCGCAGCGCCACGAAGAGCTCGGCGATGACCTCCCGGTCGGTCTTGGCCTCGGCGGGCGGCTCGGCCGCCTTCCAGTGCCACTGCAGCTGGCGGCTGCTGTTGGTGAGCGAGCCGTCCTCCTCGGCGAAGCAGGCGGCGGGGAGCCGGAAGACCTCGGTCTGGATCGCCTTGGGGTCGACGTCGTTGAACTCTCCGGCGTTCTTCCAGAAGGTCGAGGTCTCGGTGACCAGCGGGTCGATGACCACCAGGTACTTGAGCTTGGAGAGGGCCGCGGTCAGCTTGCCCTTGTCGGGGACCGAGGCCAGCGGGTTGAACCCCTGGCAGAAGTACCCGTTGATCTTCCCCTGGTACATCATCTCGAAGGCCGCGAGGATGTCGTAGGTCTTGTCGTTCTTGGGCAGCCACCCGTAGCAGAAGTCGTTCTCCTTGGTCGCCTCGGCCCCGTACCAGGCCTTGAGCAGCGACACGAAGAACTTCGGCATGTTCTGCAGGTAGTTCATCTGCCCCGGGCGCACCGCCTTGGGGGTCCGCTTCTCCAGGTAGGTCTTGAGATCCGGCTCCTTCTCGGTGGGCAGGCCGAGGTAGCCGGGGAGCAGGTGGCTCATCACCCCGAGGTCGGTGAGCCCCTGGATGTTGGAGTGGCCTCGCAGCGCGTTGACGCCGCCACCCGGCAACCCCATGTTGCCGAGCAGCAGCTGGATGCAGGCGATGGCGCGGATGTTCTGCGAGCCGACGGTGTGCTGCGTCCAGCCGAGTGCGTAGAGGCTGGTCATCACCCTGTTGGTGGCCGAGGTCGAGCCGATCAGCTTGGCGATCTCGAGGAACTCGGCGGCCGGCACCCCGGTGACCCGCTCCACCAGCTCCGGCGTGTAGCGGGCGTAGTGGCGCTTCATGGCCTGGTAGACGCAGTTGGGATCCTGCAGCGTCGGGTCGATCCTGGCCTGGCCGTCCTTGTCGACCTGGTAGGCCCAGGTGGCCTTGTCGTAGCTGCGCTTGGCCTCGTCGTAGCCGGTGAAGAGCCCGTCCTCGAAGCCGAACTTCTCGTCGAGGAGGAAGGCGGCGTTGGTGTAGCTGCGGACGTACTCCTTCTGGATGAGGTCGTTCTCGAGGAGGTGGTGGATGACGCCGCCGAGGAAGGCGATGTCGGTGCCGGGGCGCAGCTGCGCGAACTTGTCGGCCACCGCCGCGGTCCGCGTGAAGCGCGGATCGACCACGATGAGCCGGGCCTTGTTCTTGAGCTTGGCTTCGATGACCCACTTGAAGCCGCAGGGGTGGGCCTCGGCGGGGTTGCCGCCCATCACCAGCACCACGTCGGCGTTCTTGATGTCCGCCCAGTGGTTCGTCATCGCGCCACGGCCAAACGAGGGGGCCAGACCGGCCACCGTGGGGCCGTGTCAAACCCTGGCCTGGTTGTCCAGGGCGGTCATGCCGAGGGCGCGGATGACCTTGTTGGTGATGTAACCCGACTCGTTGGAGGAGGCCGAGGCCGCCAGGAAGGCGACGCTGGTCCAGCGGTTGACCGTGACGTCGCCGCTCTTCTGCAGGAAGTTCTTGTCGCGGTCGTCCTTCATGAGCCGCGCGATCCGCTCGACGGCGAAGGCCCAGGTGACCCGCTTCCACTCGGTCCCGCCCGGCTCGCGGTACTCCGGGTACTTGAGCCGGTTGGGGCTGTGGACGAAGTCGAGCAGCGAGGCGCCCTTGGGACAGAGCGTGCCGCGGTTGACCGGGTGGTCCGGGTCGCCCTCGACGTGGATGATCTCGGTCTGGGCGTTCTTGGCCTTGTCGCCGAGGCCGTAGAGGATGACGCCGCAGCCGACCGAGCAGTAGGGGCAGGTGTTGCGGGTCTCGGAGGCGTGGGCCAGCTTGAACTGTCTCACCTCGGCCAGGGCGCGCGCCGGAGAGAAGCCGAGCGCCGCGATGCTGCTGCCGGCGATTCCACCGACGGTGACCCTGAGGAACTGTCTGCGGGTGACGGCCATGAGGAGACCTCCCGGGCGACAAGTTGCCGCATGCTAGCCAAATGCGAGCCGAGATCGCCAGCGCCATCGCCAGAATTCGTCAGACCCGGGTTGACACTCCGTCGACGCGGCGCGGCAAGAACACGTCACGATGCGTCATGTCGAGACGGGATCGAGCTCACCTGGGCGCGGCCGGCGCCGGCGCCTTCGGGAAGGTCATGTAGCCCTTGCCGACGTACCAGGTGACCACCTCGACCTTGAGCCGCCCCGCCTTGACGGCCGGATCGGCCTCGGCCAGCGCGCGGGCCTCCTCGACCGTGGCCACCCGGTAGAGACAGGCGCCGCGCAGGCTCGCGTCGCGCTGGTCGCCGAAGGGGCCGGCGATCACCATCTTGCCGCTCTCGCCCATCTTCGTCAGGTGGGCGAGGTGCTGCTTCTGGATCGCCTCGGCCTCGGCCTCGGGGAGCTCCTTGCGGTCAGCGGGGCGGAGCAGCAGGACCAGCTGGAACTTCTCGAACTCGAACTTCGCCGGCGCGGCGGCGGCGGCCGGCGCGGCGGGCGGGCC
>JANMRY010000024.1:0-5971 GCA_031388695.1 Anaeromyxobacter sp.
CCAACGTGACGCGCAACCACCGCTGCAAGACGATCGGGGAGCTGATGATTCAAGTCGTCGCCTTCATGCGTGCCTACAACCAGAAGAAGAAGCACAACCCTTCACTGAAGCCCGCGATTGCTGTTTCCGAATCGCGATCGGCCGTTTAGGCGCGCCGATAGCGCCGGCGCCGCCGGGAACCGGCACCCACCCAGAAGGGAGCAGGCGCCCCCCCGGGGGCTGGGGCAGGATCGACGCCAATGGAGGTGGCGATGGTGGACTACGCGATGAAGTGGAGCCTCAGGGCCCGCTTCGACGACGTGCTGGCCAGGGTCCCGGAGCGGCTCCAGCGCGAGGGCTTCATCGTCATGACCCGCGTCGACGTCAAGGCCACCATGAAGGAGAAGCTGGGCGTCGACTTCCGGCGCTACCAGATCCTCGGCACCTGCAACCCCAACCTGGCCATCGAGGCGCTCCAGGTCGATCTCACCGCCGGCGTCTGGATGCCCTGCAGCGTGGTGGTCTACGAGGCCGACGCCATCACCACCGTGGTGATGGCCATCGACACCGTCGAGACGCTCGGCAAGGCCGATCCGCGCCTCGTGGCGGTGGCCGAGGACGTGCACAAGCGGCTGCACCGGGCGCTCTCGGGGCTGTAATCGCGCGGCGCTCGCGCCGCGCAAGCTCCAGACGACCAGGACCAGCTCGCTTGGGGAGCGTCCCCAAATGGAGCAGGCGCGAACCGTCCTGGCCGGCGCAGGCTCTCAGGAGAAGGAGGTCCAGATGACCGAGTTCGGGATGAAGTGGGCGCCGAAGGGGACGTACGACGAGACGCTGGCCCGGGTGCCGGAGCTGCTCAAGGCCGAGGGGTTCGGCGTCCTGACCCGCATCGACATGAAGGCGACCATGAAGGAGAAGCTGGGCGTCGAGTTCCGGCGTTACCAGATCCTCGGTGCCTGCAACCCTGGCTACGCCCAGAAGGCGCTCGGCGTCGACCTGGGCGCGGGGGTGATGCTGCCCTGCAACGTGCTGGTCTGGGAGGCGGACGACGGCAGCGTCGTGGTCACCGCCGTCGACCCCACGCAGACCCTGGCGGCCCAGGACCCCCGCTTCCTGCCGCTGATCACCGAGGTCCGCGAGAAGCTCCACCGGGCGCTGAGCGGGCTGGCCCGATGAGCGACCTGCTGCAGCTGGCCCTCTTCGTCGCCGGCTGGTTCGTGCTCCAGAACTGGGTGCTGCCGAAGCTCGGGGTGCCTACCTGAGGCGTCCCCTACCGCCCCCGTGCCGGGGCGGACAAGGATGAGCCTCCCAGGCCGGGCTGCTGAGCGGTGGCCGCTCCCGGGCTTCCGACATGAAAAGACCGGGTCCCCTTTCGGAGACCCGGTCTTGATGTTTCCGGATTGCGCCGACTGAAGTCGGCGCGACTGGGATTGCGCGGCGCGGAGCGCCGCGCGATTAGAACAAGAACTGCTCGCCCTGCGCGCGCAGCGCGGTGATGGCGGCCAGGTTGACGATCGACTGCACCGAGCAGCCCATCTGCAGCACGTTGACCGGCTTGTGCATGCCGAGCAGCACCGGCCCGATCACCTCGGCCCCGCCGACCCGCTCCAGCATCTGGTAGGCGATGTTGGCGGAGTCGAGGTTGGGGAAGACGAAGACGTTGGCGTCGTCGGTCAGCGTGGAGAAGGGGAACTCCGCGGCGCGGACCTCGCTGCTGGTGGCGATGTCGACCTGGACCTCGCCCTCCACCTCCAGCCCGGGGCGGCGCTGGCGGATCAGCTCGGTGGCCTGCCGCATCTTGCGGGGGCTGTCGCCGGCGGCGCTGCCGAACGACGAGTAGCTGAGCATGGCGATGCGCGGGGTGACGTCGAAGTAGCGGGCCAGGTCGGCCGTGGCCAGGGCGATCTCGGCCAGGTCATCGGGCGTCGGGTCGACGTTGACGGTGCAGTCGGCGAAGAACTTGAACTCGTTCTTGGTGACCACGATGTAGACGCCTGCGGCCCGCTTGCCGACCCGGGTCTTGATGACCTCGAGCGGCGGGCGGATGGCGTCGGCGTAGCCGGTGGTGAGGCCGGTCACCAGGCCGTCGGCCGTGCCGGTCTCCACCATCACCGAGCCGAAGTAGTTGCGGAACCGCATCAGGCGCCGCGCCTCCTCGTAGGTGACGCCGCGCCGCTGCCGCAGCTCCCAGAAGGCCCTGACGTGCCGCTCGTAGTCCGGGCTCTCCTCGGGGTTGATGATGGTGACGCCCTCGAGGGCCTCGAGCTGCAGGTCGACGATCGACTTGCGGATGGACGCGACCGGCCCGAGCAGGACCGGCTCGCAGATCGCCTCCTCGCGGAGGATGGCGGCGGCCTGCTGGATCTTCGGGTGGTGCCCCTCGGCGAAGACGATCTTCTTGACCGTCTGCTTGGCCTTCTCGAAGACCCCGCCCATCACCTGGTGCGACCGGCTCTGCATCTTGCGCAGCCGCTCGCGGTACTCGACCAGGTCGACCTTGACGCGGGCCACGCCCTCGTCCATGGCCGCCTTGGCCACGGCCGGGGCGACCCAGAGCAGCACCCGGGGGTCGAGCGGCTTGGGGATGATGTACTCGCGGCCGTAGCGGAACTTCTCGCCGCCGTAGGCGCGGGAGACCGCCTCCGGAACGTCCTGCTTGGCCAGCTCGGCCAGCGAGCGCGCCGCCGCCATCTTCATCGACTCGGTGATCTGCTTGGCCCGCACGTCGAGGGCGCCGCGGAACAGGTAGGGGAAGCCGAGGACGTTGTTGACCTGGTTCGGGTAGTCGCTGCGCCCGGTGGCCATGATGACGTCGGAGCGGGCCTCCTTGGCCTCGGGGTAGCTGATCTCCGGGTCGGGGTTGGCCAGCGCGAAGACGATGGGGTCCTTGGCCATCGACCTGATCATGTCCTGGGTGAACTGGCCCTTGACCGAGCAGCCCAGCATCACGTCGGAGCCCTTGGCCGCTTCGACGAGCGTGCGGGCCTTGGTGTCGGAGGCGAACTGGGCCTTGTACTTGTTCATGCCCTCGGTGCGTCCCTTGAAGACGACGCCCTTGGTGTCGACCATGATGACGTTCTCGACCTTGACGCCGAGCGCCAGGTAGAACTTGGTGCAGGCGATCGCCGAGGCGCCGGCGCCGGAGACCACCACCTTGATCTCCTCGATCTTCTTGCCGTTCAGGTCGAGCGCGCCGAGCAGGGCGGCGCCGGAGATGATGGCGGTGCCGTGCTGGTCGTCGTGGAAGACCGGGATGTTCATCTCCCTCTTGAGCCGCTCCTCGACCTCGAAGCACTCGGGGGCCTTGATGTCCTCGAGGTTGATGCCGCCGAAGGTCGGCTCCAGCGACTTGACGATCTTGCAGAGCAGGTCGACGTCCTTGCAGTTGACGTTGATGTCGAAGACGTCGACGTCGGCGAAGCGCTTGAAGAGGACCCCCTTGCCCTCCATGACCGGCTTGCCGGCGGCGGCGCCGATGTCGCCGAGGCCGAGCACGGCGGTGCCGTTGGAGAGGACCGCCACCAGGTTGCCGCGGGCGGTGTAGAGGTACGAGGCCTCCTCGTCCTTCTCGATCTCGAGGCAGGGCTCGGCGACGCCGGGCGAGTAGGCCAGCGCCAGGTCACGCGCGGTGGCGCAGGGCTTGGTGGCGACCACCTCGATCTTTCCGGGGCGTCCGCGCGAGTGGTACTCGAGCGCGTCCTCGCGGCGGATCTTCTTCTTGGGGATGGCGCTCAACGGGGGATTCGGCTTCGGGGTGAAGTCAGTGGTCATCGCTCGTCCTCGGAGACGTTGTGAAGAGGCTCGCTCGTGTTTGTAGGGCGGGGAGGAAAGCGCCAACGGTGAACCCTGTCAAGGGAACATCAAGCGGGGCACGTCTTTTGCACATGTGGACGGAATCGGTGGGCGTGGTGCGCGCCGGCTGCGCCGGATCGCGCGCCGCGCCGCCAATCCACGGTTTCGACTCGGTTGACGCATGGCGCTAACGTGAGGCCTCCCGCCGCACCGTGTCGCCGTCCACGCAGGAGCGCGAAGCGGGCGATACGGTTGGCTGCGTGCTACCTTCCCGACCGCCGCGGCGCCGGCCGCGCCCCGCCCCCGCCAGTCCGCCCCGTGATCAGCCCCGACGACCCGCACGCTCCGTCACCACCGCCCCCAGCGTTTCCGGCCGGGATCGGGGAGGGGCCCGGCTTCGGCCCTGGCTCCGGCCTCGGCCCTGGCTTCGGCTTCGGCGAGCGGCGCGAGCACCTGGTGGCGCTGCTCCGCTGGATCCCGCTCGGCGCCCTGGTCGGCCTGGTCTGCGGCGCCGGCTCGGCCCTCTTTCTCTGGTTGCTGGAGCTGGCCACCGGCTGGCGCACCGGCCACGAGCTGATCGTCTGGGCGCTGCCGCTGGCCGGGCTCGGGCTCGGCTGGATCCAGCAGCGCCATGGCCAGGCGGTCCGGGCCGGCAACAGCCTGGTCATCGACACCATCCACGACGACGGCCCGGAGCTCCCCTTCCGCATGGCGCCGCTGGTCCTCTTCGGCACCGTGGCCACGCACCTCTTCGGCGGCAGCGCCGGGCGCGAGGGGACCGCGGTGCAGATGGGGGCCAGCCTCACCGATTGGCTCTCCCACCGGCTCCGGCTCTCCCGGCCGCTGCGGCGCCAGCTGCTGGCGGCCGGGGTGGCCGGCGGCTTCGGCTCGGTCTTCGGCACGCCGATCGCCGGCGCCGTCTTCGGCCTCGAGTTCGTGGTGCTGGGGCGCATCGAGTACGGCGCGCTGGTGCCGGCGCTGGTCGCCTCGCTGGTCGGCGACCTGGTCACCCGCGGCCTCGGCATCGTCCACACCGCTTACCCGGCGGCGCCGGCGCTGGCGCTCGACCTGCGGCTGCTCGGCACCTGGGCGATCTTCGCCGTGGCCATGGCGCTGGCGGCGGCGCTCTTCATCGAGCTGACCCACGGCCTGAAGCGGCAGGCCGAGCGGCGCGTCCCCTCTGCCCCGGCCCGGCTCTTCCTCGGCGGCCTGGCGGTGCTGGCGCTCTGGCAGCTCTCCGGCACCTCCGACTACCTCGGCCTCGGCGTCCCCGGCATCGTGCGCGCCTTCACCGACCCGGCCCTGCCGGCGTCGGCCTTCGCCTGGAAGCTGGTCCTCACCGCCGTCACCATCGGCTTCGGCTTCCTCGGCGGCGAGGTGACGCCGCTCTTCTTCATCGGCGCCGCGCTCGGCAACCTCATGGGGCGGCTGCTCGGCCTCCCGCTCGAGCTGGCGGCCGGCGTCGGCATGGCCGCGGTCTTCGCCGCCGCCTCCAACACGCCGCTGGCCCTCTCCATCATGGCGCTCGAGCTGCTCGGCGCCGGGGCCTTCCCGCACGTGGTGGTGGTCTGCGTGCTGGCCTGGGTGGTCTCCGGCCGCCGCAGCATCTACCCGGCCCAGCTGCGCCGCGTTACCATCCCGGCATGGCCACCCCCGACTCCCGGCGCGACTTCCTCCGGCTCCTCGCCCTCGCCCCGCTGACCGCCGCCGGCTGCGTCACGGTCCAGGCCGGCTCTGCCACCGGCTCCTCCACGAGCGCCGCCGCCGCGCCCGCCGCCACGCCCCCCGCCCCCGACCCGCTGCTGGCGCTCCGCGCCGTGCCGCTGGCCACCTCGGTCGAGCCGGCGCTGGTCTTCCGGGCCCTCGGTGGCCGCGGGCGGTGCGCGTGAGCCTCCTGCCCGACGAGCTCCTCTACGCCGGCGTCGCCGTCCTCTCCGAGAAGCTCCGGACCCGCGAGCTCTCGCCGGTGGCGCTCGCCGAGGGCTGCCTCGAGCGGCTGCAGCGGCTCGGGCCGAAGCTCGGCGCGGTCGCCACCCTGACCACCGAGCGGGCGCTGGAACAGGCCCGGGCCGCCGAGGCCGAGCTGGCCCGCGGCGCCTGGCGGGGGCCGCTGCACGGCATGCCCTACGGGCTCAAGGACCTGGTCGACACCGGCGGCATCCCCACCACATGGGGAGCGCGCCCCTTCGCCGGTCGGATC
>JANMRY010000050.1:0-3152 GCA_031388695.1 Anaeromyxobacter sp.
GCCTCGTGGAGGGCGTCGTGGAGCATGGCGCCGAGGCCGTAGCGTTTGGCGTGGGCCTGCAGCGCGGGCCAGTCGAGGCCGCGGGCCGCGAGGGCGCGGAGCCGGCCGGCGTCGAGGGCGCCGTGGAAGAGGGCGCCGAGCAGGAGGGCGCGCTCCGGGGCGCGCAGGGCGGTGGGGGGTGGGCGGGGCACCGGGGCGAATGATAGCGCCCCGGCGGGGCGGGGGTGCGGCGGCGGGCGCGCTGGCTTTCAGAAGGGGGCTTCGCCCGGGAAGGTGCCCCCTCCCCCTTTTCCGTCCTAGACTGCTGCCCCATGAACAGCCTGAACGAGAAGATCTCCAGCCGCTCCGCACGGGTCGGCATCATCGGGCAGGGCTACGTCGGCCTGCCGCTGGCGCTGGTCTTCTGCGAGGCCGGCTTCCCGGTGACCGGCTTCGACCTCGACCCGGTCAAGGTGGCGGCGATCGGCCGGGGCGAGTCGTACATCAAGCACATCGGCCCGGAGCGTGTGAAGCAGGCGGTCGGCAGCGGGAGGTTCAAGGCGACCACCGACTTCGACGGGCTGCGCGAGTGCGACGCCGTCATCATCTGCGTCCCGACGCCGCTCGGCCCGCACCGCGAGCCGGACAACTCCTACATCCACCGGACCGCCGAGGAGATCGCCAAACGGCTGAGGCCCGGGCAGCTGGTGGTGCTCGAGTCGACCACCTACCCGGGGACCACCGACGGCGAGCTGCTGCCGATCCTGCAGAAGAGCGGCCTCAAGTGCCCGGAGGACTTCCTGCTGGCCTTCTCGCCGGAGCGGGAGGATCCGGGTCGCAAGGACTTCACGACGCGGTCGATCCCGAAGGTGGTGGGGGGCGTCAACGCGCTCTCGACCGCGGCGGCGGTGGCGCTCTACACGGCCGGGCTCGACAAGGTGGTGGCGGTCTCGTCGGCGCGGGTGGCCGAGTCGTCCAAGCTGCTGGAGAACATCTTCCGCTCCGTCAACATCGCGCTGGTGAACGAGCTGAAGGTGATCCTCGACAAGATGGGGATCGACGTCTGGGAGGTGATCGCGGCGGCCAGCACCAAGCCGTTCGGCTTCATGCCGTTCTACCCGGGGCCGGGGCTGGGCGGCCACTGCATCCCGCTCGACCCGTTCTACCTCTCCTGGAAGGCGGCCGAGCACGGCGAGTGGGCCCGCTTCATCGAGCTGGCCGGCGAGATCAACACCCGGATGCCGCGCTACGTGGTCGACAAGGTGATGCACGCCCTCAACGAGGACGGCAAGGCGCTCAAGGGCTCGCGGGTGCTGGTGCTCGGCCTCGCCTACAAGGCGAACGTGGACGACGACCGCGAGTCGCCGAGCTACGAGATCCTGGAGCTGCTGCAGGAGTTCGGCGCGCAGGTCGACTACTGCGACCCGCACTTCCCGGCGGCGCGCAAGGGGCGCCACCACGACCTGGCGCTCAAGTCGGTGGCCTGCGACGCCGCCACCTTCGGCCGCTTCGACGCGGTGGTGGTTTCGACCGCCCACGAGGCCTTCAAGCAGGCGGGGCTCTACGCCGGCGTCAAGCTGGTGGTCGACTCGCGCAACCTGGTGGCGCCGCTCTTCGCCGGGCGCGCCCTGCCCTGCCGGCTGGTGAAGGCCTAGGTGGCGGCGGCCTGGGAGGCGGCGGTCGCGGCGCGGCGGGCGACCTGGCTGGTGACCGGGGGGGCGGGGTTCATCGGCTCGCACCTGGTGGAGCACCTGCTGCGGCTCGGCCAGCGGGTGCGGGTGCTCGACAGCTTCGCCACCGGTCACCGAAGCAACCTTGACGCGGCGGCGGCGGGGCACGAGGCGAACCTGGAGGTGGTCGAGGGTGACATCCGCGACCCCAAGGCCTGCGCCACGGCCTGCAAGGGGGCGGAGCTGGTCCTGCACCAGGCGGCGCTGGGGTCGGTGCCGCGGTCGATCCTCGACCCGGTGGCGAGCCACGAGGTGAACGTCACCGGCTTCTTGAACGTGCTGCAGGCGGCGCGCGGGGCCGGGATCAGGCGGTTGGTGTACGCCAGCTCGAGCTCGGTCTACGGGGACCACCCGACCCTGCCGAAGGTGGAGGAGCAGGTGGGGCGGCAGCTCTCGCCGTACGCGGTGACCAAGTACGCCAACGAGCTCTACGCCCACGTCTTCGGGCAGGCCTACGGGCTGGAGCTGATGGGCTTACGGTACTTCAACGTCTTCGGGCCGCGGCAGGATCCGGAGGGGCCCTACGCGGCGGTGATCCCGATCTGGTTCCGCAGCCTCTACGAGGGGACGCCGGCGCACGTGAACGGCGACGGGGAGACGAGCCGGGACTTCTGCTACGTGGAGAACGTGGTGCAGGCCAACCTGCTGGCGGCGACGACGGCGGTGGGCGAGGCGGCCGGGCAGGTCTACAACGTGGCCTTCGGCCAGCAGACGACGCTGAGCCGGCTCTTCGAGCTGATGCGGGCCGAGGTGGCGAAGGTGCGGCCGGCGGCGGCGGGGCTGACGCTGACCCACCGGCCGTTCCGCGACGGCGACATCCGCCACTCGCTGGCCGACACCTCGCGGGCGCGGCGGCTGCTGGGGTACGCGCCGACGGTGCCGGTCAACGAGGGGATCGTGCGGTCGGCGAAGGCGTACGCGCCGGGATCCTGAGGGGCTTCGCCGCGGCGGAATGTTATCACGCGTGATAACAGGTGCCCGCGGAGAGCACCCCGCTGGCCGCGCGCCGAAGCGGGCGCGTAGCAGAGCGGCCGGATTGCTCCGGCCCACCGGCCAAGTCCATCACAGTGGAAAGTGCGGACGCCGTCTGCATTTTCGGAGTGATATCGTCCCTCAGGCGCCGTCGAGCGCGCCCTTGGCAAAGCGATCGGCCTCGCACTCCTCCCGCGACTCTCCGCCGCCGGCGTCCAAGAAGACCAGCCGCTTCCCGTGGAGGAGGATGTGGCCGGCCTCGTGGAAGAAGGTGAACCAGAGCTGGTCGGCGGTCTCTGGCCTGTCGCTCAGCTGGATGAGCGCCCTCGACGGCGAGAGCCAGCGGGCCACGCCAGAGGCCCTGCAGCCGTCGAGCGCCGGAACGAGCGCCACGGCGACGCCCGCGGCGGCGCAGGACTCGCGGAGCCGCTCGGCGACCTTCGGCAGGGGCTTCCGAGCGAGCGGCGCCGC
>JANMRY010000071.1:0-1246 GCA_031388695.1 Anaeromyxobacter sp.
CCGGCGCCGAGGAGATCGGCATCGGCGACACCATCGCCGACCTGGCCAACCCGGTGGCGCTCCCGCGCATCAGCGTGGAGGAGCCCACCATGTCGATGGTCTTCAAGGTGAACGACGGCCCCTTCGCCGGCAAGGAGGGGAAGTACGTCACCAGCCGCAACATCCGCGAGCGGCTCTACCGCGAGGCCTACAAGAACGTCTCCATCCGGGTGGAGGACACCGAGACCCCCGACGCCTTCAAGGTGGTGGGGCGCGGCGAGCTCCAGCTGGCGGTCATCGTGGAGAACATGCGGCGCGAGGGGTACGAGCTCACCGTCTCCAACCCGGAGCCCATCCTCAAGAAGATCAACGGCGAGACCCATGAGCCGATGGAGCTGCTGGTCTGCGACCTGCCCACCGAGGCCGTGGGCGGCGTGACGCAGTCGATGGGCAGCCGCAAGGGGCGCATGGTGGACATGCAGCCCATGGGCTCCCGCCGCACCCGCCTGCAGTTCCGGGTGCCGGCGCGCGGCCTGATCGGCTTCCGCGGCGAGTTCCTCACCCTGACCCGCGGCGAAGGCATCATGTCCTCCCAGTTCGACGGCTACGAGCCGTGGCAGGGCGGAATCCAGAAGCGCAAGAACGGCGCCATCGTGGCCGACCGCGTCGGCTCGGTGGTGGCCTACGCCGCCAACTACTGCCAGGAGCGCGGGTCGCTCTTCGTCAAGCCGGGCGATGCCGTCTACCCGGGCATGATCGTGGGCGAGCACAGCCACGAGGGCGACCTGGACTACAACATCTGCAAGGAGAAGAAGCTCACCAACATCCGCGCCGCCGGCCGCGACGAGAACGTCATGCTGACGCCGCCGCGGGACATGGGGCTGGAGATCGCGCTTGAGTGGATCGCCGAGGACGAGCTCGTCGAGGCGACGCCCAAGTCGATCCGCCTGCGCAAGAAGTACCTGGAGCAGACGATGCGCTACAAGGCGGAACGCGATCGGAAGAAGGGCGTCTCCGCGGAGCAGTGACAGGTCGGCGCCGCACGCGGCGCCGACCCGGTCAGCAGCATCAGAAGGGCCCCGTCGAGGGGCCTTTCTCCGTCCACCGTTCAGGCCGGCCCCATCCAGGAACGACGAAGGGCCCCACCGTGGGGCCCCTCGTGCTCGAGCTTCTGACCGGGTTGGCGCCCTTCGGGCGCCAACCAGTTAGACCTTCGGCTTGGAGCGCTCGCGCACCACCTGCTTCTGCTTGGTGCGCGGCTGGCCCT